>JAJTDP010000007.1 GCA_021300455.1 Sediminibacterium sp.
CCGCCGCCCCAGAAAGGGTCAAAGCCCCAACCGCCCCATCCGCCAAAACCACCACCCCATCCAAGACCAAATCCCATATTAAATCTTGGGTTGTTCCAATAGCCAAAATCGTCAATGGCTGACCAGCGGTTTCTGTTCGCCACTTTTAATCTTAAAAAACGGTCGTCTTGATAGTTTTGATATTCTTGATATTCTTCATCTTGCGCCATTCCATTTTCTGCTTTTTCAATAGCCACTAATTTTTCCGCGCTCACTACTTTATTGTTAGGAGTATAGTATAAATCATCGGTAGCAACAGTTGTGCTTTGTTGTAAACTTGTACAACTGGTACCAAAAAAACTAAAAGCCACTATGCCAATGGCTATTAGCCTTAAATAAGTGTTAGTTTTTTGAGTCTTCATTTTCGTAAGTTTTAGGTTTTTATATGCCCCTTAATTAGCATACATTTGCTAGTATAAAGGTACTGAAAAATAAAATATAGAGCGTTTTTCGTACTTGAATTTATTACTATATAATTTGTTAAGATTTTCACGATGGCAAAGGAACTAACTACAAGGGCCCAGGACTATTCACAATGGTATAATGACCTAGTCATTAAAGGCGAACTTGCTGACTATAGCGCAGTTAGAGGATGTATGGTCATTAAGCCTTATGGTTATGCTTTATGGGAAAATATGCGCGATGTCTTAGACAAAATGTTCAAAGACACGGGTCATCAAAATGCCTACTTCCCATTATTTGTCCCTAAATCACTTTTTGAGGCGGAAGAAAAAAATGCAGAAGGCTTTGCAAAAGAGTGTGCTGTGGTCACTCATTACCGTTTAATTGCCGATCCTAATAATAAAGGAAAATTGATGGTCGATCCGGAAGCGAAATTAGAAGAAGAATTAATTGTGCGACCAACTAGTGAAGCCATTATTTGGAATACCTATAAAACTTGGATTCAGTCTTATCGTGATTTACCCATCTTGGTCAATCAATGGGCTAATGTGGTAAGATGGGAAATGCGTACACGTTTATTTTTACGCACTGCTGAATTTTTATGGCAGGAAGGACATACTGCACATGCGACTGCAGTCGAAGCTATTGCAGAAACAAAGCAAATGTTGAATGTATATGCCGACTTCGTAGAAAATTGGATGGCAGTACCAGTATTAAAAGGAGTGAAAACAGCTAATGAGCGATTTGCAGGCGCAGAAGATACTTATTGTATAGAAGCACTTATGCAGGATGGAAAAGCATTGCAAGCAGGTACTTCCCATTTCTTAGGACAAAATTTTGCGAAAGCATTTGATGTAAAGTTTAGTGATCAAAATAATAAACAAGAATATGTTTGGGCTACTAGCTGGGGTGTAAGTACAAGATTAATTGGAGGGCTTGTCATGACACATAGCGATGATGAAGGTTTAGTTTTACCTCCACGTATTGCACCTATTCAAGTAGTGATTGTACCTATTTATAAAGGAGAAGAACAAAAGCAAGTATTGGATGAGAAAGTGGGAGAGCTGGTGAAATCCTTTAAGGCAGCAGGTATTAGAGTAAAGTATGATAATTCAGATCATGCAAGACCAGGATGGAAATTTGCAGAGTATGAATTAAAAGGAGTGCCCATTCGTATTGCCATTGGTGCGCGCGATTTAGAAAACAAGCAAGTAGAATTAGCGCGTCGTGATACAAAAGAGAAATCTGCTGTGGCCATGGAAGGCTTAACGCAAACAGTAGAAAATTTATTAGTAGAAATTCAAAATAATTTATTTGAGCGTGCTAAACAATACCGCGACGAACATATTACAAAAGTAGATAATTGGGATGAATTCATGCAAGTCTTAGACACCAAGGGAGGATTTATTTCCGCACATTGGGATGGCACTGCAGAAACAGAAGATAAAATTAAAGAATTAGCAAAGGCTACTATTCGTTGTATACCCTTAGACAATGTTTTAGAAAATGGAAAATGCGTTTTAACTGGTAAAGATTCTACACAACGTGTTTTATTTGCAAGGGCTTATTAATTTAAGTTTTCCTAAATAATTCACCTTATAAGTTTCCCTAATTCATTTTCCTAATAAGTTTTCAAATTCAATGAAACAAAAACCAATACCTGATGCACTTATGCCTTATTTAGAAGGCAAGGTATTATTACTAGATAAACCTATTGGTTGGACATCTTTTGACTTAGTCAAAAAAGTACGCAATCTTACCCGTGTCATTAAAGTAGGACATGCAGGTACACTAGATCCCCTGGCTACAGGGCTGATGATTGTTTGTACAGGAAAGTATACCAAATCAATAGACGGCTATATGGGCATGCAAAAAGAATATACGGGCAGCATGGTATTAGGTGCCACTACACCCACCTATGATTTAGAATCGGAGCCAGAAAATTTTAAAAGTACAGAAGCTTTAACAACTGAGGCGATTCAAAAAGCAACAATGCCTTTTATTGGTGAAATTTTTCAAATGCCACCACAACATTCTGCTATTAAAAAAGACGGCAGAAGATTATATGAATCGGCAAGATTAGGTATTGAAGTAAAAGTAGATCCTAGAAAAGTAACCATAGAGAGTTTTGAAATTACTAAAATTGATTTACCTCAAGTTGAATTTAAGGTGGTTTGTTCAACAGGTACGTATATAAGAAGTTTAGTCAAAGATTTTGGAGAAGCTTTGCAAGTGGGTGCCTATATGAGTGCACTTCGAAGAACGCGTATAGGAGATTTTAAAATAGAAGATGCCAGACTATGGCAGGATATAGAAGCAGAAGTACATGCTTTATTGGAAGGATAATATTAGAATGGTAGTCCAATACCAAATTGCAACGCGTAATTATTTACTTTAACACCATTGGGTTTTACCTCGGCCCATTTCAAATTTTGAATATCTAACCAGCCGTCATTTTGTAAACGCGTAGGGTCTTTCATTTTAAGAGCGTAATCAACTCTAATTATAAAATAGTTAAAATCCATTCTTATACCAGTACCTACGGCCACAGCGATATCTTTATATAATTTATTGAATTTAAAACCAGCAGCAGGGTCGAGTTCAGTACCTCTAATGTTCCAAATATTTCCAATATCAGTATACACGGCCGATCCAATTTTATAAGAGCCCCATTGGAATAAAGGAAAGCGATATTCTAAGTTGGCTTCTAATTGGAAATCACCAAACCTATCAAAGCTTTGGCTTTTTGAGCTAGTATCATAAAACTGCGAACTACCTAGTCCTAATTGCCTTAAGCCCCAGGCGCGCAGACTATAAGGTCCGCCTGCTGTGAATTGTTTAAAGAAAGGAAGTTGCCCTTTTAGAACCGGATCATTACTATAGTTATTACCCCAGCCTCCCATAAAACGCCAAGCCAACTCGGTGTATTGATACTTATATAATTTTCTTAATTCTATTTCTGCTTTAAGATATCTGTATATTCTTGAAGAAGCGCCATTGAATAAACCTGTTAAGCCCCCTGCTTCCTCTATTCCTATTCTTAAGTAGTTATTTTGGTTTGAATTTTTTAAAGAAGTTCCTGTACTTAAATAATTAAAAGTTTGACTAATTACATTGCCTTCGTTAAAAGAAGAACGTAAGAAGGGGTTCAATATTAATAAACTATCTAATTTGGAAAATTTAGTTAGGCGATAAAGCTCCACATTGATGGGTTTGTAGGTCCAAATATTTTCAGCTCTATTTTTATTTTTCTTTAATTCATAACCCCAGTTAGTGATAAAAGACCTCAGCTTATAATAATTCAATCTATCAATATAAGAGCCATTCAAAGACAAGGTGGATCTGGTTTGATTGGTATAAGTGGTTCTTTTAGGAACAAATGGAATGATCAAATTGGGGAAACTATAGGTATGCCCCAAGTTGAATAGTAAGGTTTGCGTTAAATTATTGTTGCCATTGTTTACATTTAATTCAATACCTGCTCTGGCATTGGAAATAGAAGAGATAGATTTTTTTTGAACATTTCTATCTCTAAGCGTAACACTTGTAGAAAGCCCTAATAAATTACCTGCCACTAATTGGGAATTATTTCTACTGCCCTCTATATCAAAATTAAGACTATGTCTTAAGGAGGGTGTTAAAAAATAATGCAAATAAACACTATCGTTTTGTAATGTGGTTCTAGCATCTACTTGTTGCCAAGGCCCAAGACTGCTAAAGTTATTAAGTGTTTGGAAGAATATATTTTCATTAAAGAGGTCCCCTTTTTTGATAATGGATTGCTCTTCAAATAAAGGAGATTTGAATTTATACTTTGTATACTGTTGAATTATATTTTTATAAGAAGCTTGATTAGGTAAGCCCTTGGCTAATACAGTGTCTGGGTTATCTGATAATTTTAAGTCGGAATAAAAAATTTGTTGACCAGTAGGATATTGTTTGAATTCGTTTTTACTCGTATTGCGCAATTGAAAGCTAAGTTTCCAAAGTGGATGGTCTTTTTGCGTTTTCTCTGCATCGAGTACTTGATTGATTTGCTCTAATGGATCTAAGCTTAGCTCCATTAATTGCTGATTCAGTGTATCTACTTCTGCAAATATTTTTTCTTTAGTAAAATAATAATATCCATTAGCTCTAAATAATTCTACTAATCGGTCTAATTCATTATTGATGGATTCATTGGAATAGACCATTCCTTTTTTAACATAAGCAAAATCAGTATTCTTATTGGCAATGGATTGAAGTAGACTATCATTTAATTCGTAGACCACAGCATCTATAAGCGTTTTTTTATTCAAACGTATTTCCATGGTTAAACGCGCCCTCCACTCTTGTTTAACGGTATCTACTTTTACAAGGGGTGTTAATATAGGTTGGTTATAACCTTTAGTGGCTAAATAGTTTTTCATAAACTGGATGGAAGGTTCCAATTTATCTTCTTGGTAGCGTAGGGGTTGAAGGATGGTGTTAAAAAATCCAAACTGACGAACTTGTTTGGCTTTTAAGCTATCGTCCCAGTAATTAGAGAGTTCATTGGCAAGCGCTAGGGCTTCTATATTGTTGTTGGCGTCTTTGACAACTACTTTATTGTCATACACAAAGCTCATTTGCTTTGGATAGTCATGAATGACTGCTTTTTTCAAGTCTGCGCATGCATTTAATAAAAATAAAAGACCAAGAAGGTAAAATCTTGAGAAGAAACTAATATTTTTAAGCTTCCTTAATTGCATGTAGATGATTAATAATAGTGAGCTCAAATATATTCAATCTTTTGCCCATAAAAAACATTGGGCAGAAGAATCTCTGTTTATTGTAGAAGGGCCTAAGATGTTGGAGGAATTATTGGCAACCAATAGGGTTATTCGTAAAATTATAGCCCTGCCTGACTGGATTCAATCTCAAGGGCATTTGCCGGCTGAAGTAGTGGAAGTAGATGAAATTATGTTAGGAAGACTAAGCTTACTGCAAACACCTAATAAGGTTATTGCATTGGTTGAAAAAAAGAAAGAAACAGCTTTAATAGATTTTAAAAATACATCCACCTTATTATTAGATGGTATACAGGATCCGGGTAATTTAGGCACTATTATACGAACAGCTGATTGGTTTGGTATTAAGCAAATAGTAGTATCTGTTGACACGGCTGGTTGGTATAATCCTAAAGTGTTGCAAAGTACCATGGGAAGTTGCTTTAGAGTAAACATACATACCATGGAACTTGATCAACTCTTAGCGTCAAATCAAAAACTAAGTAAACCCTTACCGGTATATGGTGCCCTTTTATCGGGGAAGTCAATACATAGTATACAATTAGAAACAGCTAATTTTATATTAATAGGTAATGAATCAAAAGGAATCAGAGAAAACTTAATGCCCTTTATTTCTGATCCCATTTCCATTCCAAGAATTGGTGAGGCAGAATCTTTGAATGCAGCAGTAGCAGCAGGGATTATATTATCCCATTTTAAATCTTAGTTGAATTAACTAGTCGAATTGTATGGCCTTGGCCGGAGAAATTTTCTTAATCCATAAAGTAGGTAGTAAGAAAGAGATATAACTTATAATGGCTGTGCCAATAAGCACGCTTATAATTTGAACCAGATCCATTTTAATGGGTAATTCTTTAATAAAATAGGCCGACTCATCTAATTGTATAAAGCCAAATTTTTCTTGTAAGAAAGAAAAGCCTAGGCCTATAAAGGCACCTAGTAAAATACCCGTCCAGCAAATAAAACTTGCTTGGTATAAAAATATTTTTCGAATTAAATTTTGTGAAGCGCCCAGGGCCGTCAGTGTGCCTATCATGGTAATTCTTTCTAGCATCAAAATAAATAAACAAGTAAGTAAATTTATAACAGCTATGATAAGCATAATTGTTATTGTCACATTTCTATTAATGGTTTGTACACCTATCCAATCAAAAATCTGAGGATAATAATTTTTGATGGAAGTAGCCACCCAATTTTCGGGAAGTATTTTTAGTAGGGCATCGTTAGTTGCCTCTATTGGTGCATTTTCATTCAATACAATGGAGTAGCCTTCTACTAGTTTATTATTATTTAACTGTTGCAGTAGTTTTATATCCACTAAAACAAATTGGTTATCATATTCTTCAATACCTGAATGGTATATGCCCACCACTTTTAATTTTCTTTGTTGAACAGCACCTGTATTTAAAAAATACAGTCTCACGGTGGCGCCCAATTGAATATTTAATTTAGTAGCAATATTATCTGAAATAATAAGTTCATTGAGTAGGCTATCTTTTTCAGCAGTGGAAGACCAACCTTTTCCTTTTCTTAAAAAAGGAATTTGATTTTGGGTGGGAAGTCCTCTTGCGACTATACCTTCAATATCTTGTGCAAAGGAAAGTACAGTAGATTGATGAATAAAAGGAGTGATGGTTTTAACTGCTGGATTTTGTTGAAAGGCAGTAATGGTTTTACCATCTTGTTGGATGGGTTCTCCACTTACAGAAGCCACTCTAATATGTCCCCAAAATTGGTACACTTTATTTGCAATGGTTGCCTGAAAACCATTCACAATAGAAAAAGTAAGTAAGATAGCTGCCACACTAATAGCAGTTGCGGCAATAGATAGCCTTACTATAAAACGAGTATAGTTTTTCTGTTTTTGAAAACTTATTCTTTTAGCTATTTCGAAGGCAGTGGACAATGCGTAATTTTTAACAAATCTAGTTTTTTCTGTTTATATATTAGGATTAAAAGGGTAGTTTCGTAGGGACTAAATACGCAGTTCATGTTTAAAAGATACTTATCTGTAGCTATACTTATAGGGCTTCATGCAGTAAAGGGCCTTGGTCAATTTAACCCAGATAGTATTTATCAAACTAGCATACATACTGTTTTAATACATCCTGTTAATAAGCCACTAGCCATTCCTGTGATCTCTTTAAATGAGCCCACGCCTTTAGAAATTTGCTTTGACGATTTTAAAGCCGATTATCAAGATTACTACTATTCAGTTGAATTACGCAATGCCGATTGGACGGCGGTCAATTTATCGGCCTTTGATTATTTGCAAGGCTTTAATCAAAATAAAATTAATAAGTTTTCTGTATCCTCTATTGCCACGCAGTCCTATTTTCATTATCAGTTTAATTTCCCCAATGCACAACTGAAGCCTACCCAATCTGGTAATTATATATTGAAAGTTTTTAAAAATGGCAATACGAATGAAATTGTTTTCACCAGACGCTTTTTTGTAACAGAAAATCAAGTGTCGGTAGCAGCATCTGTGCAAGAACCTTTTGATGGCCAAATTTCCAAGACGCATCAAAAAATTCAGTTTGTATTAGACGTTAAAAAAATACCTTTTTTTCAAACCGATCAAATTAGTACAGCGGTGATTCAAAACTATAGATACAATGATCTAATTACTATAGCCGCACCTTCTTTTATTAGAGGAAATTTATTAGAATACAATAGCGAGGATCAATTCATTTTTCCAGCAGGTAAGGAAGCGAGATGGCTAGACATTCAAAATCTAAGATTAAGATCGGATCGAATTGCCGATTTAAATTCAAAAGAAAAAAGAACAATTGTGTCCGTTAAGCCCGATTTATCAAGAGCAAGTACTGCTTATTATACTTTTAATGACTTGAATGGAGGTTTTATGATTAGTAATACCGAATCATTGCAAAGTGAAAATCAAAACGATTATGCGCAAGTAAATTTTACCTATATGCCCAAGGATAGAATTCCATTCATGGGTCAAAAATTATATTTATTTGGGGCACTCACTAATAATAGTATAAACAAAGAAGCGGAAATGATCTTCGACCCAGCCTTGGGTTATTATAAAAAATCGCTTTTATTAAAGCAAGGGTATTACAGTTACAATTATATACTAAGAGATAAAGAGGGGGCAAATTCACTCAACGATTTTACGGAAACGGAGGGTAATCACTGGGAGACGGAAAATAATTATTCAATTCTAGTTTATTATAGGCCACCAGGGGCTAGACACGACCATATCATTGGTTTTGGAGCTGTCAATTCTAGGCAAAATTGGTAGTCGTTTTTTTGCTATATTTGCAGCGGCAGGTCTTGCACAACCAGCTCCTGTTGAAACTCCCCAGGGCAGGAATGCAGCAAGGATAGATGGTTGAGCGGTGTGATGTAAGTAGCCTGCCATTTTTTATTTTTATAGACAATTATTAAAACAATTTGTATGAAGTTTTTCATTGACACGGGTAATTTAGCTCAAATTAAAGAAGCCAATGATTTAGGCATTTTAGATGGTGTAACCACGAATCCTAGTTTAATGGCGCAAGTGGGTGTAAAAGGGGAGGCAGCTATTGCAGCACATTATAAAGCTATTTGTGAATTAGTGAATGGAGATATTAGTGCAGAAGTTTTGTCTACCGATTTTGCTACGATGGTAGAAGAGGGTAAAAAATTAGCAGCTATTCATAAGAATATTGTGGTGAAAGTGCCTATGATTAAAGATGGTATTAAAGCTATTAAGTGGTTTACCGATAATGGTATTCGTACTAACTGTACTTTAATTTTCTCTGCGGGTCAAGCAATTCTTGCAGCGAAGGCAGGTGCTACTTATGTTTCTCCATTTATTGGAAGAATTGACGATAGCTCTTGGGATGGAATGGAATTAATTAGTCAAATTAGACATATTTATGATGTACAAGGTTTCAAATCTCAAATATTAGCTGCTTCTATTCGTAATGCTTTACATATTGTAAAAGCAGCAGAAGCAGGTGCTGATGTTTGTACTTGTCCTTTAGATTCTATTTTAGGATTATTAAAACATCCTTTAACTGATATTGGTTTAGCGAAGTTCTTAGAAGACGCTAAGAAAATGTAAGCATTAATTCTTTATTAGTTTATACAAAAAATCCCTGCGAATTTTCGTGGGGATTTTTTGTGGAGGTACTATGTAAATTTATCTATAGTGTAATTGTTTTTCCTGCGGAAAAGCTTGCTCTTGCTGCTTCTAGTATGCGTATAATAGCTGCGCCGTGCTTTGCAGAAGTAGGAACAGCTTCGTTATGGTTAATGGCATATGCCATTTTCTCATAAAAGGTGCCGTAATTACCTGCTAAACTAGGTATGGTTTCAGTACTTATTTTACCTTCTGTATCTGTACTTAATATACCCCATTTCTCTTTGGCTTCTACTCCCCAATTCGGTGTATTGGGTTTTTTACCTGCAAGTAAATCGTCTTCTTGTATATCGGCTCTTTGTTTAATAAAACAACCCTTGGTTCCATAAATTTTATAAGCTGGTAATTGTTGCATGTATACCATTCCACTGGTTAACAATATTCTGTGGTTAGGGTAGTAAAGTAGTAGTGTAAAATAATCATCTACCCTGCCAACTTTTCTAGTGGTTCTTATATCTGCAAATACCGAAATTGGCATACCACTTAATAGTAAGGCTTGGTCAATTAAGTGAGGGCCTAAATCGAATAATACCCCCGATCCTGGGGTGTTGGTTTCCTTATGTACTTTAGGGCTTAAGGTGGTTCTATATCTTTCAAAAGATATTTGTATGTCTAAAAATGTTCCAATTTTATCTTCTGCAATTAATTTTTGAAGTGTTAAAAAATCGGCGTCGTATCTTCTATTATGATATACCGCTAATTTTAAATTTAATTTTTGGGCTAAGGCATCTAATTCTTCTGCTTCTTTTACAGTAACAGTAAATGCTTTTTCTGTTACCACATGTTTGCCAGCTAATAAGGCGAGCTTGGTATATTCGTAATGCGTATCGTTAGGGGTATTCACTACTACTAAATGAATAGAGGGGTCATTTAATATTTCTTCATAACTACCAAAAGATTTTGCATTAGGGTAAATGGCTTGAATACTTTTTTGTGACCTCTCCCAACAACCCACTAAATTAAAATGAGGATTAGTGTCAATAAAAGGCGCATGGAATAATTTTCCGCTCATGCCAAAGGAAACAAGTGCTGTGTTTATCATCCCGCAACTTGTTTTCTTATGATATTTAAAGCACCACCTGCTTTAAACCACTCAATTTGTTGTTGGTTATAAGTATGGTTGGCTTCAATGGTATCTATAGTTCCATCTTTATGCGTTAAAACTAATGTAAGTGGCTTACCCGCAGTAAACTGAGTTAATCCGTTTACATCAATGGTATCGTCTTCTAAAATTTTATCGTAATCGGCTTTGTTAGCGAATGTTAATGCCAACATACCTTGCTTTTTCAAGTTGGTTTCGTGAATACGTGCAAATGATTTAGTCAATACCACTCGAACACCTAAATGTCTTGGTTCCATGGCTGCATGCTCGCGAGAACTACCTTCTCCGTAGTTTTCATCACCCACAACAATAGTGCCCACACCTCCAGCTTTGTAAGCTCTCTGTGTATTTGGAACAGTATCGTAATTGCCATTGATTTGACTTTTAACGTTGTCTGTTTTTTCATTGAAGAAATTCACCGCACCTATTAATAAGTTATTAGAAATATTATCTAAGTGACCACGGAATTTTAACCAAGGGCCTGCCATAGAAATATGGTCGGTAGTACATTTTCCTTTTGCCTTTATTAATAATTTCAATGATTTTAAATCGGTGCCTTCCCATGCTGCAAAAGGGTCTAATAATTGTAAACGCTTTGAACTTGGATCCACTGCAATAGTCACTTTAGAACCATCTTCTGCTGGTGCTTGGTAGCCAGCGTCTTCCACAGCAAAACCTTTCAATGGTAATTCATCGCCAGTAGGAGCGTCTAATTTTACTTGTTCACCTTTATTATTAGTAAGTGTATCTGTTAACGGATTGAAATTTAAATCACCTGCAATAGCAAGGGCTGTAATTAATTCAGGAGAACCAACAAAGGCAAAAGTATTTGGGTTGCCATCGGCACGCTTTGCAAAGTTTCTATTGAAAGAATGTACAATGGTATTTTTTTCTTTTTTCTCTGCACCTAAACGTTCCCACATTCCAATACAAGGTCCACAAGCATTCGCAAATACTTTGGCACCAATTTGGCTGAACACCTCTAAGAAGCCATCTCTTTCAATGGTGTATCTTACTTGCTCAGAACCTGGTGTAATTAAGTATTCAGATTGCATAGTTAAACCCTTGGCTGAAACTTGTTTCGCTAAACTTACTGCACGGCTAATATCTTCGTAAGAAGAGTTCGTACAACTACCAATTAAACCCACTTCAATTTTGGTAGGCCATCCGTTGGCAGCAGCTGCTTCTTTCATTTTAGAAATAGGCGTTGCTAAGTCTGGAGTGAAAGGCCCGTTTAAGTGTGGCTCTAAAGTATTCAAATCAATTTCAATCACTTGATCAAAGTATTTCTCAGGGCTTGCGTAAACTTCAGGGTCTGCTGTTAAATGAGCAGCCACTGTATCGGCTAAGCTAGCCACATCGGCACGACCTGTAGATTGTAAATAACGGCTCATGCTTGCATCGTATCCAAATGTAGAAGTAGTAGCTCCAATTTCAGCACCCATATTACAAATAGTTCCTTTACCAGTACAACTCATGCTAGTAGCACCTTCTCCAAAATATTCTACAATGGCACCGGTTCCACCTTTTACAGTTAAGATACCAGCTACTTTTAAAATCACATCCTTAGGCGCAGTCCATCCATTTAACTTTCCAGTTAATTTGATACCGATTAATTTAGGCCATTTTAATTCCCATGGAAGACCTGCCATTACATCGCAAGCATCTGCTCCACCTACACCAATGGCAATCATACCTAGTCCACCAGCATTTACTGTATGTGAATCGGTGCCTATCATTAAACCACCTGGGAAGGCATAGTTTTCTAAAACCACTTGGTGAATAATACCTGCACCTGGTTTCCAGAATCCTAAACCATATTTATTAGATACAGAGGCTAAGAAATCATATACTTCTTTACTATCTGTAGTGGCTACTTGTAAATCTTGTTTGGCTTCCACTTTCGCAGAAATTAAATGGTCGCAGTGCACGGTACTAGGTACCGCTACTTTAGGACGGCCTGCTTGCATAAATTGCAATAATGCCATTTGAGCAGTAGCGTCTTGCATCGCCACACGGTCTGGTGCAAAATCGACATAAGAACCACCTCTTTCAAAGCTTTCTAATTTTTGATCGCTATGTAAATGAGAGAATAAGATTTTCTCAGATAAGCTTAAAGGACGACCTAATAATTTACGCGCCGCTTCTACTTTAGCAGGCATTGCAGCATACAATTTTTTGATCATTTCGATATCAAAAGCCATGGTTCTTAGTTTTGTTGTTAAAATTGGGCCAAAGGTAAGCCAAAATTGAACCCGGTTGAAGCAAAAAATACAGTTTATATCCACTTTTTTTGATAGATTGCATTAGATTTAAACGCTTTTCCTATGCAAAAAATGAAGGATTTTTTTGAATTACACGCTTTTGGGGTATGTACCGCCATTGGAGAGCGCCTAGGCATTGCGACCAGCAAAATAAGAATGTGGTTTATCTATATTTCATTTCTTACATTAGGCTCTCCAGTGATTGTATATATGGTGCTGGCTTTTTGGAGAAGTATCCGCAGGTATATTCTACTAGGGAAAAGAAATCCCATGAAATATTTTTAGCATTATTAGTTGTAAAAACTAAATAACTGCTTTTTTCAGTCTCACTAATTTTTCTAATAAAGGCGCCAATTTATCTAAAGGCAACATGTTTGCCCCATCACTTTTTGCTTGTGCTGGATTAGGATGTGTTTCAATAAATAATCCATGCGCTCCTGTGGCAATAGCTGCCTTTGCAATGGTTTCTATTAATTGAGGATTACCTCCTGTGACACCACTTGTTTGATTCGGTTGTTGTAATGAATGCGTGCAATCCATTATCACGGGTACGCCGTTTTCTGCCATGGCAGGAATATTACGATAGTCTACTACTAAGTCTTGGTAGCCAAATGTATTACCGCGTTCTGTAAGCATTACTTTATCATTACCCGCTAATCTTATTTTATCTACTGCAAATTTCATAGAAGCCCCACTTAAAAATTGTCCTTTTTTGACGTTCACAATTTTTCCTGTTGCAGCGGCTGCAATAAGTAAATCGGTTTGACGACAAAGGAAAGCTGGTATTTGTAAAATATCAATATACTTTGCGGCAATGGCAGCTTCGTCATGTGCATGAATATCGGAAGTAGTAGGTACTTTGAAAGTGGCGCCTACTTTTTTTATAAGTTCCATGCCTGTATCATCTCCAATTCCAGTAAATGAATTGGCACTTGTTCTATTTGCTTTTCTATAGCTTGCTTTAAATACATAAGCAATACCTAAGTTCTTACATAGGGTAGAAACCTTCTCTCCAATTTCCATTACTAATTCTTCATTTTCTACAACACAAGGACCAGCGATTAAAAAAAATTGCTGCGCGTCGTAGCTTTGGTCTTTAAATAAATCCTTTAAAAATGGAGCGTTCATTTGATACTGTTTTGAGCTAGCAAAGCTAGCGTATTTAAAATCTTAATCCAAGGCCAATGCCTAGTCCTCTTAAGCCCCACCAGGGTCCTTCTGTATCAACTGAAGCCTTGGATGCAGTTACAGTTGATTTTAATCTAAAAGGGTCTGCCTTGGTATTATCTAATACTTGTTTCAAAGCATCTTGGGCTGGTTTAGGAAAGCCAACTGGAGGACTAAATTCAAGTTTACCAGTAGAGCTTCCATAATGGCCTCCTATGAAGGAGATGTCCAAAACTAGTTTAGTTAATAATTGAAATTGCATACCTACATGGGCGCCATAGCTCTGTGACCTCACTGTACCCTCTAAAGTAGCTAAGGCAGTTATAGGTTTTACAATTTCAGCAGGAAAAATTTTATCGGGGGTATAGGTATATGAGGTAGGCACTGATAAGTCGTAATTGCCATAACGAATATAAGGCCCTATATAAAAACCAGACATTTTAGACAAGCCTAGATAAAAACGGCCTTCGAAAGTAATGGTGGTATTACCAAATTTAAAATTATCAAAATCGATAGCAGGGTTATCAATGAATTGTTTTGCAATTGATTTTAAAGGCAGTGTAGAAAGTGGCATATGTTTATAATTCACCGACAATGAAATAAAGCGATTGATGCTTTTCTCAAAAGTTAAATTATAATTATTGATCGCATCAGCCGATAAATTCGTTTTTAAAATATTATCACCCCCTATTAAACTTTGTGAAGAAGCGTTGAAAGCTATAAAGATGAAAAAGAGTGTAAATATTTTTTTCATAAATTTATTTTATAGCACTTAGGTCGGCTACTGTTTTATTGTCTAGTATGGCCAAGGTGTTATCTCTTACTGCGGCCATGACTTTATTAATGCCGCATTTTTTTTCATTGCAATCGGCGCATTTTTCATAAAAATTTAAACTCACGCAAGGTAGAAGGGCAATGGGGCCTTCGATAATTCTAAAGATGGCCGATAATTTTATTTTTTCAGGCGCTTGTGCAAAGAAGTAACCTCCATGTTTTCCTTTTTTACTTTCTAAAAAACCTGCTTTTCTAAGTAATAGTAAAATATTCTCCAAAAATTTTATGGGTATATTTTTTTGACGCGCAATTTCTGCAATTAAGATAGGATCATCAGTATGCTTCTCCACCATATAGGAGAGTGCTTGTAGTGCATATTGAGTTTTTTTGGATAACATAAAAATGATTAAAGACCTAGAACGTCTTTCATGGTGAAGATACCCATTTTTTGATTGGCAAATTCGGCGGCTAAAACTGCACCTGCTGCAAAACCTTTGCGCGTATGGGCCGTATGGGTTATTTCAATACTATCAATAGGAGAATCATAAGTAACGCTATGTGTTCCAGGGGCAGGGTCTATTCTTTCAGAACGAATGATTAAGTCACGTGCTTCGCTGCTTGGCTCGTTGACCCATTTATTTTTTCTTCCTATTTTGGCTAATATTTGTTCCGCTAAGCTAATGGCTGTTCCACTAGGTGCATCCTTTTTTTCGGTATGATGTGTTTCTGTCATTGATACATCATAATTATCATAAGGTTCCATTAATGCAGCCAGCTGTTTATTAATTTCAAAAAATAAATTTACCCCAATACTAAAATTGCTTGCATAAATTAAACAGCCCTTTTTTTCTTCACAAAGTATTTTGGCTTTTTCAAATTGGTCTAACCAACCAGTAGAGCCACTTATAACAGGCACACCCCACTCAATACATTTAGTAATATTTTCAAAAGCGGTATGGGGTCCTGTAAATTCAATAGCAACATGGGCCTTTTGTATATTTTCTTTGGTGAAATCAGAAGTATTAGATACGTCTATCTTTAATACAATTTCGTGTCCCTTTGCTATTGCTATTTCTTCAATGGCTTTACCCATTTTACCATAACCGATTAATGCAATTTTCATATGCCTGCGATTAAATTATTTGGAATGCTTGCTTTTAAAATGAAATTGTAAGGACAATCCCGTTTGTTGCTGTTGAGGTTGCACATAAGGTACCATTCTAAATGATAAATTATTACTTACATCAAATTCTTTTAACTGACCTGATACCGTGGCATCCACTACATTCACACCCCAGGCAAGTATAAACCACATAATGGAGTAGTCTCTATCTCTTCTAAATATATTACGGTAGCTCTGCAAAGAACCAATACTTAAATATTGCAATTTTGAGTCAATATAGGGGAGGTCGGAATTATCTCCATTCTCTGCTTTAAACTTTGCTTCGTAAGCAAACTTAGTTTTCAGGTACATATCATTATTGTACACATAAGTGGAAGCAGGTATCGCTAATACACCATACACTAAAGGGACTTTCCAATATTGTTTATTGTATAGCTGGCCCCATCCTGGCACTATGGCTGACCTTCTAGTAGCTCGACGAGGATTATGAGGTTTTACGGTATCTGTTTTTTGGAGATAGGCACTATCTTGGCTATAGGCAGATGGCTGCATCATTAGCAGCAGCAGTAAAATGGTGAGTAGCCGCATCCTGAATAAATTCCTTTTAAAAAATGTTACTAGCTAATGCTTAGTTGCATTGCTTCTAGTATTTTATTTAATCCATTAAGATCAGAGTATTCAATTGTAATTTTTCCGCTACCATTTTTTTGGTGTTGTAAAATAACCTTGGTTGATAAATGACTGGTTAATTTATCTTCTAATTTTTTATATACTGGAGATAATTGGTTTTTTGCAGTTGCCACAGAAGGTTTAAAGGCTTTGCCTGCTAAATTCATTTTACGAATTAACTCCTCTGTTTGTTTTACGGTTAAGCCTTTCTCTGTAATTTCTTTGAATAAGAATAATTGCTTCTCAATTTCTTTACCTAATAATAATTTGGCTAAACTTACACTTAAGCTACCGTTTCGAAGCGCTGCTTGTAAGCTAGGTGGAAGTTCTAATAATCTTATGTAGTTTGAAATAGTAGACCTATCCACGCCCATTCTTTCTGCTACTTTTTCTTGTGTGTAACTTAATTCTTCCATCATACGCTGATAGCTTAATGCAATTTCAATTTCATTAAGGTCCACTCTTTGTAAGTTCTCAAGTAAGGCTAATTCCAATAGTTCTTTATCGTTGCCAGTTCTAACATAGGCTGGTAAATCGCTTAAGCCTGCTATTTTTGCTGCACGAAAACGACGCTCGCCTGCAATCAATTGATATTTGCCATTGGTTAACTGCGCAACAGTAATAGGTTGAATTAAATCATGTATTTGAATAGAACTCGCTAATTCTTTTAATGCTTTTTCATCAAAATCTTTTCTAGGATTCTTTGGATTGACAACAATGTCTGTTAAGAGTATACGATTGCTGGCTAGGGCTTTTTCTATCACAGCAGGTTGAACTCTTCCTGCTGGGTTCTTGTAATCCGCGTCTATATTTTGCAATAGAGAGCGAAGTCCTTTTCCAATGAGGTCTTTATTAGGGGTGCTCTTGCTCATAATTAATCTATTATACGCTCGGCATTACTCATATTAGTCATGCCATTTTTTTGTAAAATTTCTTTTGCTAGGTTTAAGTAGTTCACCGTGCCCTTGCTATCTGCATCATATAAAATAACAGGCTTTCCTACACTAGGGGCTTCACTTAAACGCGTGTTTCTATGAATGATGGTAGAAAATACCATTTCATCAAAATGCTTACGCACTTCACTTACGACTTGATTGCTTAAGCGAAGTCTTCCATCGTACATAGTCATTAAGATACCTTCAATTTGTAATTCAGGATTTAATCTACTTTGTACAATTTTAATAGTATTTAATAATTTACCTAAACCTTCTAATGCAAAAAACTCACATTGCACAGGTACAATGACACTATCGGCAGCTACTAATGCATTGACGGTAATTAAACCTAAAGAAGGTAAACAGTCGATAATAATGAAATCGTATTGGTCTGAAATAGGGGCAATTAATTCTTTTAATACATTCTCTCTATTAGGTAGGTTCACTAATTCAATTTCGGCACCCACTAAATCTATATGAGAGGGGATGACGTCTAAATGAGGAATTTCAGATTTTAATATAATATCGCAAAGCGGCGTTTGATTAATCATGCCATCGTATAAGCTGGTTGTGATATTATGTAAATCAAATCCAACACCTGTAGTACTATTTGCTTGAGGATCGGCATCAATTAATAGGGTTCTGTATTCCAATACGGCCAAACTTGCCGCAATATTTATGGCAGAAGTGGTTTTACCCACACCCCCTTTTTGATTCGCTATTCCTATTATTCTAGCCATAAACTGGATATCCTTAATTTCTGCCAAAAATAAGGCATAAATGCTAACAAATTGGCCTTAATTTTGTGCTTTAAATTTTAATATGCGCAACTCCTTATTTATAATCCTGCTCATCACTGTATTGATTCTCATTGACTTTTACATCTACCATGTATTGAAGATCTTGATGCAGGGGGCATCTGTAGGCACTAGGACCACAGTGGGCTTAATTTACTGGGCTTTCTGTGTTGTGAGCCTGGGATCGTTTTTGCTATTTCCTTATATCATGAACCCTTACTTTAAGCAGTATATTTTTTCTATTGGTATGGGTTGGGTCATAGCACAAGTTTTTATGGTTTTATTCTTTCTATTAGATGATTTAAGAAGAGGGGCTTTTTGGACAATGGGAAAGGCGGCATCTGTGGCGGGTGCTAAATTTTTGAATACTGAAAAGGGTATTCCAAGATCTACTTTTTTAAGTTGGATGGGAGTGGGTCTATCTTCTACTTTATTCTTTTCGCTTTTATATGGTTTTGGAAATAAGTATAATTATAAGGTCATTAAAAAGAAGATTGCCTTAAAAGGTTTACCTGCTTCTTTTAAAGGTTTTAAAATTATTCATATCAGCGATATTCATAGCGGCAGTTTAAAAGACAAAGCGGCAGTATTAAAAGGCATTGAATTAATTGAAAAACAAAGTGCTGATATGGTTTTATTTACGGGTGACTTAGTCAATGACCGTGCCACAGAAATGTACGACTGGATGGATGTATTTAGTAAAATTAAAGCACCACATGGAGTATTTAGTACTTTAGGCAACCACGATTATGGTGATTATGTAAAATGGGATACAGCGGAAGAGAAAAAGCAAAATTTAGAAGCCCTTATAAAAGTGCATCAGGATTTAGGATGGCGTTTGTTAATGAATGAAAATAAGAGTATTGAAAAAAATGGAGAAAAGATAAAAATAGTAGGCATTGAGAATTGGGGTGCTAAAGCGCGTTTTCCAAAATATGGTAAAATGGATGAAGCCATGCAAGGGGTAAACAATGACGATGTGGCCATATTATTAAGTCATGACCCAAGTCATTGGGAGGCAGAAGTGATTCCAAAATATTCAAGCATTCAATTAACCTTATCGGGCCATACACATGGAATGCAGTTTGGACTAGAGAACCCTTATTTTAAATGGAGTCCAGTACAATGGGTTTATAAACAATGGGCAGGTATTTATGAAAATAAAGACCAACAATTATATGTTAACCGAGGCTTTGGGTTTATAGGTTATCCAGGCAGGGTAGGTATTTTACCAGAAATAACACTTATTGAATTAGTCTAATGAAGCTGCTGCTTAATATTTTCAATATTTGATATTATATTTTTTAGCGCTTCTTTTTGTTCTTTAATAAAACCATTGTCTTTTAAATCGCCCACTACTGCTATCATTTCAGCTTCGTTTTCATAGACCATTTTTCTAAAAGGGTTGCTATAATCCTTGGCCCTTGTTTTTTCTATGCGAGAAGTTACATCGGTTTTTATTTCAAGGTAGCTATCTAACCAACTATTCAATTGCTTATTTGTAATTGTAGCTAATTTTTTTTCTGTAATAAGTTCAAGTACTACTAAAGCATGATTTTTTCTCTTTGTCATATAAGTAGAAGAAGCGGCTTCATAAAACTGATGTATTTGATCCCAGCTTTCAATGGCACCCGATTTTATTTTAGAAAGTAAACTACTTACTGATTTCTCTGGTATTAATTGACCTCCCATATTTACCCATGCTAATTCCGATATAGTAGGTTTTAATGTTTTTAAATGTGTTAAAATGCTTTGTCCGACTTTCTTCCCATTATATTTACTATTGATAATTTCTATCAAGGATTCCATACCATACATAAAAATCATTTTCTCAAACATAGAGTAGGCGTCGTATGTTTTAATGAGCCTTGTTTTACGTTTGCTATTTTCAATATCATCTGCAAATACTGAAAGCGCGTCTATTTCTTTCTTAGTTTTAGTAGTAAGTAAACTATGGCCTAATGTTATTAATTTTTCAGTAGGTAATTCGGCAGATTTTTTTGTGCTATGTAAATAAGCTTTCGCTACTGCCACAGCCATTATTTTTCTAGCATTCAAAAGTTCATTAACGGAATCTGGCGCTAAATAATTGTATTCAAAAATAGGGGTCTTGTCCGTTCTTTTGTCTCTATCAATATATTTCCAAGCATTTCTAGCCAATGCATAAAAATTATACAAAAACCAATAACCTGGCATAATAATTAATTCATCTTTAAGCGTGTCGTTACTAATAAGCGAAAAAGGAATAGGAATATTTAATTCATAGTTATAATCGCCTTTATTCAGTAAGGCAAAGCTGGCAAATACAGAATTATGTTTTACGCTAACACATAAGCCTGGCCAAAAGCCTCTACCCATAATGACTTCTCCATCGGCGCCACGACTATTATGATTAGAACCAAGCGTAGCACCTGCTGCTATATTGCTTTGTCCCATGACGAGGGCTGCGCATAAAAAAGAATTATTATGGTGTTGCTCGTGTGCTGGAAAAATTAGTGAGTTCAATACCTCGCAACAAGAAATAGTAGCATTAGGTCCTAAGAAGGAGTTAATCAATCGAGCTCCATATTTTAATTGAGAGTGGTCCGATAAAATAAAACGCACTGCTTTAATGCCATAGAATATTCTACACCCAAAACCAATAATACCATTCACTAGTTCGCAACCTTCCCCAATTTGAGTACTTGCTTCAGCAGAAGAATTGATGGTTACATTTTTAATTTTATTGGCCCCTTTTAAATAAGCGTCTGTTCCAATCCATACATCCTTGATAATTTTACAATTTTTTATCACTGTACGGTCGCCTACTTTTCCGTAGTAACCCAGTTTATTATCAAAACGCTTTTCAGTTAATTCTTTAAACTTTTTTTGTAAAACGGTATCATGCCTGTTGCGTGTCCATAAATAAGCATCGCCGGAAGTCATGCCATTAAAGGGCATTACTTTTCTACCAGTATTCTCATTGCAAATCTCCATCCATATTCTAACCGATTCATCTTCCCCTTTTTTAATAATACCATTGCCAAATTTAGAGTGGTTGGTGGTAACAATTTCATTGACATTCGTTATAATAACATCATTACCTATAATATAATGTGACATATAGTTCACATTATGTATGGCTACATTATTACCCAGGTCGCAACTAATTATGGTAGAATTGTAAATACCCACGGGTACCACGAGGTCACTAAATATTAAACAATTGGCTTCTAGTTTGCCAATTCTTACTAAACCAAAGAAGGAACAATTTTTGACAAGCTCTGGACTAAAGGCATCAGAAACTAAGATATCATTCCAGTTATCGCTTGAATTTCTATTTCGAACTAACTGCTCAATTTCTAAGGCAGATAGGTGGCGGTATTGGATACCGCTTCTGTTTTGTTGGTTGCGTAAATAGTATTCGTCCTTGCCCTTAGGAAGTTCTTTTATAAAACCATAGCCCAATTGATGCACGGGCAATTTCTTTATGATATTCATAAAGCAAAGATAATATTACCTATTTGGTTTCGGGTGACTAAAGCGTCTTTTTTGCCCACCATTTGCTGTAGCCTTAGACCTTGCATGTCCAGAGTTTCCTCTTCCTTGTTGTTTAGCCTCTTTAATAGGATTAAAGTTGGTCATAGGGAAGGGGTGGTTTTCAATAACGGGTACTTTTTTAGCAATTAACTTTTCAATATCTTTTAAAAATGCTCTTTCTTCCGCATCGCAGAAAGAAATGGCTGTTCCATTCGCACCCGCACGACCTGTTCTTCCAATACGGTGTACATAGGTTTCAGGAATATTTGGAATTTCATAATTCACCACAAAAGCAAGTTCATCTACATCAATGCCTCTAGCGGCAATATCGGTGGCTACTAATACACGCGTTGTTTGTGCTTTAAAATTTGTTAATGCCCTTTGCCTTGCATTCTGCGCTTTATTGCCATGAATGGCTTCTGCTTTAATATTATTTTTTAAAAGTAGGTTGACTACTTTGTCAGCTCCATGTTTTGTTCTAGTAAAAACCAAGGCAGTTTTAATAGCTGTGTTTTTTAGAATTTCAATAAGTAAGGCATTCTTATTTACTTTATCTACAAAGTAAACCGATTGCTCAATAATATCTACTGTAGAAGATACTGGTGTAACACTTACTTTCAATGGATGAAATAAGATGCTATTGGCCAAACTTACAATTTCAGGAGGCATGGTAGCAGAGAAGAATAGCGATTGCCTTTTTTTAGGAAGTACAGCTAATAATTTTTTCACATCATGTACAAAACCCATATCTAACATTCTATCCGCTTCATCTAATACAAATATTTCAACCTCTCTTATATTTAAATGCCCTTGATTCATTAAGTCTAGTAATCGACCTGGGGTAGCAATGACTACATCCACTCCATTTTTTAAGGCAGTGACTTGTGGGCCTTGTCCAACCCCTCCAAATATAACAGTGCAATTCAAACCTGTATGTCTACCATAAGCATTAAAGCTTTCTCCAATTTGTATGGCTAATTCTCTTGTAGGGGTTACAATTAAACTTCTAATTTTTTTTCTTCTCTCCTGCGTTTTGCTTTTAACTAATAATTGCAAAATAGGCAGTGTAAAAGCAGCCGTTTTACCGGTACCTGTTTGGGCACAACCCAATAAATCTTTACCTTGTAAAACGATGGGTATAGATTCTGCTTGGATAGGTGTAGGGGTCGTGTACCCTTCTTCCTGAATGGCCTTTAATAAGGGCTCTATAAGACCTAGGGTCTGAAAATTCGTGTTCATAATAGACTGCAAGGTAGTGCAATTATTCCACGGTTACACTTTTGGCGAGATTACGAGGCTTGTCTACATCAATACCTTTGGCAACACCTACATAATAACTTAAAAGTTGCATAGGTATAACACTTAATAAGGGGGCAATGACTTCGTCTATTGCAGGCACAAACATAATATTATCTGACATAGTGGGTAGCACTTGATCGCCCACACTAGCCACTGCAATAATTTGTCCTTTTCTGGCTTTAATTTCTTGAATATTAGATACTACTTTATCATAGTACATATCCTTGGTGGCCACAAATACTACTGGTAAGTTTTCATCTACTAGTGCAATGGGGCCATGTTTCATTTCTGCCGCTGGATAGCCTTCTGCATGTATATAAGTAATCTCTTTTAATTTTAAAGCGCCTTCTAGTGCAATGGGAAAATTATACCCTCTACCTAAATATAAAAAATCTTTAGCGTCTTTAAATTTCAGTGCAATTTTTTCTATCACAGAAGTATCAGCTAAAATTTCTTTTACTTTTTCTGGAACCGATGCTAATTCATTAACTAAGTGCACATATCTTTCTTCCGTAATACTTGATTTTGCTTTCGCCATTTTAAGTGCCATCATAGCAATTACCGTTAATTGACCCGTAAAGGCCTTAGTACTAGCCACGCCAATTTCAGGACCAGCATGTGTATAAGCACCCGCATTACTTAACCTAGCAATACTACTGCCCACTGCATTCACGATGCCGAATATGAAGGCCCCTTTTTCTTTGGCACTTTCTAAAGCCACTAATGTGTCTGCGGTTTCTCCGCTTTGTGAAATAGCAATAATTACATCACCAGCATGTATCACGGGATTGCGGTATCTAAATTCAGATGCGTATTCTACTTCCACCGGTATGCGACATAATTCTTCTATTAAATATTCTGCATACAAGCCCGCATGCCAGCTGGTACCACAGGCAACAATAATAATACGAGAGGCCTTGGTCAATGCTTCTATATGATTGTCCACGCCGGCCATTACAATTTCTAATTGCTCATGTAGTAGCCTTCCTCTTAAACAATCATATATAGTATCGGGTTGTTCGAAAATTTCTTTTAACATAAAATGTTTATAGCCGCCTTTTTCAATAGCTGCTAATTCCATATCTAATTTTTGAATAAAAGGTGTTTGCTTTTCATTGCCTAAATTTTTTAAGATCAATTCATCTTTTCTTACAATGGCAATTTCATAATCGTTCACATACACTACTTCTTTGGTGTATTCAATAATAGGAGAGGCATCGCTTGCTAAATAATGTGCCTCTTTTCCAATGCCAATGACCAAGGGACTTCCTTTTCTGGCAGCAATAATAGTTTCAGGATCATCTTGATCAATTAATAAAATACAATAAGCACCCACAATTCTTTTTAAGGCAATTCTTAAGGCTTCTTCTAAATCACATTTATTATTGTCTTGAATATCTTGAATAAAATTCAATAGCACTTCTGTGTCGGTATCGCTTTTAAAAGTATAGCCCTTTGATATCAATTCATTTTTAATAGGCGCATAGTTTTCAATAATACCATTGTGTAACATGGCTAAGCGTCCGTTATTCGATAAATGGGGATGCGCGTTTCTGTCCGAAGGTTCACCATGGGTAGCCCAACGCGTATGTCCAATGGCAATATGTGAATGCATATTTTTACCAAGCACGGCTTCTTCTAATTCAGCTACTTTTCCTTTCTTCTTATGTACCTGTAATTTTCCGTCTTGGATAATGGCCACACCGGTGCTGTCATAACCACGGTATTCTAAACGTCTTAAACCTTTGATAACGATGGGGTATGCTTCACTTTTTCCTATATATCCTACTATGCCACACATATATTATTTATTTAGCTATTTATTCAAAATTTATGCGAAATTAGACTTTAAATTTTGAATGGATGTTCAATTATAAGCGCCACTAAAAAATAATTAAAGTAAAGTGCCTTGTAAGAATAAGTAAGCCAGACTAAAATAAATAAGTATGGCGGTTACGTCCACTAAAGTAGCCACAAATGGTGCAGAAGAAACAGCTGGGTCAGCGCCTAGTCTTTTAAGTACAATGGGTAACATAGATCCTGTAATGGTTCCCCAAATTACCACACCTAAAATGGTGAATCCAATGGTTATACCAATTAAAAACCAATGAATACCGTAAAATCCTGGAGCAATCATATGCCATACAGCCACTCTAAAAAATCCGAGTATACCTAATAAAATACCTAATAAAAAACCACCAATAATTTCTCTTTTTAATATTTTCCACCAATCGGCAATAGTAATTTCGCCCACTGCCATTGCTTGAATAATAAGTGTAGATGATTGTGATCCAGAATTACCACCTGTAGATAAAATCAATGGAATAAAACTTGCTAGTACTAATACTTTTGCCAATTCGTCTTCAAAATAACCCATGGCAGTGGCGGTGAATAATTCTCCAATAAATAAAATAACCAACCAAGTAATTCTTTTTTTGAATAGTTTAAATATTGAAATATCCAAGTAAGGTTCATTCAATGCTTCCATACCTCCCATTTTCTGCATATCCTCGCTAAACTCTTCATTGGTTACCCATAAGATATCATCAATGGTTACGATACCTAATAAAACATCATTATCATCCACAACAGGAATAGCGGTGCGGTTATTCATTTTAAAAACCTGACTGGCATGTTCTTGATCGTCGTATACATTTAAGGCAACAAAACGGCCATCAATAATATCTGAAATAACATCATCTGGTTTGGCCAATAATAAATCTCTAATTCTGATATCATCAATTAAGCCCCCTTTTTCATCAATAATATAAATAACGTCAATGGTTTCATAATTCTTACCATACTTGCGTATGTTATCTAAAACTTGGGCCACTGTATAATGAGGATATACATATACATAGTCGGGTGTCATTAAACGACCCACACTATCCTCAGGATATCCTAATAGAGATAAAGTAATTTTTCTTTCTTCTGGGTCGAGTAATTTTATTAAATCGCGAATGGCTGCCTTAGGTAATTCTTCTAAAAAGTCGGTACGGTCATCCGGAGGAAGTTCATTTAAAATTTTAGCCGTTTTGCGTGCCGGTAATTCTTTAATGATATCTTTTTGCTGATTTATATCGAGTATCTTAAATACACTTACAGCTCTGTGCACAGTCATGTTATCAACAATAGTAGCCTCGTTTTCGGGGAACTCATTGACTAGTTCCACTACGTCGCTAATATTTTGTTCATCTAGAAATTCTTTTAATAGATGCATGTCGCCCTTGGACAAAATGTCCAAGAAAACTTCGGATAAATTAATTTCTGGTGTTTCTAATTCAACTGACATGGGTGCAAGTTAAGAAAAATACTAAAGTATGCCCTATATTTATACTATGATTCTCCCATTTCTAACCATTGCGCCATCTCCCAGTAGGGGTCGTGGTGTATTTACCACCGAAGCCATTGCGAAGGGCACTAACATTGGAATAGCACCTGTTATTGTTTTTGATCCCACGCAGCGAATTAAATTGGAAGAAACATTATTATATGATTATATTTTTGAGTGGGGCGAGGATGATAAAAGTGCAGCGGTGGCTTTAGGATATGTGTCCATATATAATCATGCTATTAAAGCCAATTGTAGGTATGATATGGATATTGAATTTGAAACCATGTCCATCATCACTACCAGAGATATTAAACAAGGGGAAGAATTATTTATTAATTATAATGCAGATGGGCAGGCCGATAAGCCAGTATGGTTTGAGCAACATTAATGATGCTTATTTAATTAAATCTTTTAAGCCCAATTAGTAAAACAACAAACAAACTGGCATCGATAATTTAATCGATACACCCATGGATGTTAAGGCTCCTGTTTGAATATTTCTTCTGAAAGCAATTATATTATCTGAATCTTGATTAGCAACTAATAACCAATTGCCGTCTTTGCTAATGGTAAAATTGCGGGGCACTTTTCCTTCCGTACTGGTATATTGAATCGTTTTCTCATCTAATTTTCCGTTGGGTAGTACTTTAAATGAAACGATATTATTTTCATCACCTCTATTGCTTGCATATAAATATAGTCCATCAGGTGATAAATGAATATCGGCGCTGGCAGCCAGTCTTTTAAAAGTTTTTGGATGTGTAAATACTTTTTGTAAGAAACTGGCCGTTCCTTTATAAAAACGGTAGACACTAATACTTCCCGTAAGCTCTTCAATAACATAGATATATTTTCCATTGTTTGAAAAACATAAATGTCTAGGCCCTGCTCCAGGACTTGATAGTATACTACTTGCTTTCTGTGTTAAAAGGGGAGGTCCGTTTTTTGTTTGGTAGGGATAAATAGCAATTTCATCCTTGCCTAAATCAGGGGTTAATACATATTTTCCATCTGGTGAAAAAAATACACCATGCACATGTGCTTTTTCTTGTCTTGCTTCATTTACACTTTTTCCTTCGTGTTGAATAAATTGTTGTGGGTTCGACAAACGGCCATCGGCGAAGCGGTGGTAACTTGTAATGCTTCCTCCACTATAATTGGCAACGAATAAATTAGATTGGTCTGGGCTTAATGCAATGTAGCAAGGATGCGCGCCCTTGGATGTTTTCTCTTGTATTAAATTCAATTTATTGTCTACAAATGAGTAGGCGCTAATTTTGCCATCACTGTCTTCATTCGTAGTGTACACTTGCCCATGGTCTTTTGAAATGGTTAAAAAAGAAGGATTGGACGTAGTTTCAGTATGACTTATTGCAGTAGCCTTACCTGTAGCTGTATCAAATGACAATACATAAATACCCTTGCTTCCTTTTTTTGTATAAGTGCCCACTAATAAATTAGGGGATAATAAACTAGGAGCGGGTGCAAGGTTTTGAGCAAATGAAATTATCGCAGCAGTTAAAAAAATAAAAATAAAAACAAGTTTTTTACAACGAGCCACTAAAAAAAATGGTGTAGTCTGAAACATGTTTTTATTTTTTATTCAATTTATTGGTACACTCTTACATAATCTACCACCATGCTACAAGGGAAAATACTATCATCAATGGTTTTGCCAGCAAAATTGCCACCTACCGCTACATTTAAAAGTAAAAATTCAGGAGCCGTAAACGGGTAAGCGTCTGTACCTCTTCCATCATTAGGTACATAATAATATAATATACCATCTATATAAAACTTAATCATGTCCTTGGTCCAATCAATACTATAAACATGAAAGACATCGGTTACGTTTTCAATATTGGTTTTAAATGTTTTTTGTGTACCTAGGGTCCAGTTCAGTAATTTAGAATGTGCTGAAAAATGAACAAGGCCTAAATCCTTGCCAGTATGTTCCATGATATCAATTTCTCCACAAGCAGGCCAACCCACAGCACCTGGTCCTTCTATATTATCGCCTAACATCCAAATGGCAGGCCATGAACCAACGCCTTTAGGAAGCTTTGCTCTTATTTCAAATCGTCCATAAGTCCAAGAGGCTTTGCCTTGGGTTAGTAATCTTGCAGAAGTATAACTTTTACCTCCTCTGTTTTCCTTTCTAGCTTCAATTATTAAGTTGCCATTTTCAATTCTTGCATTGGTAGAATCCTTGGTATAGAATTGTGATTCATTATTACCCCAGCCATTGGAGCCAGTACCTATATTATATTTCCATTTGGTCGTATCTGGCAAACTTCCTTTATCAAACTCATCCGACCATACAAGCTTTTTTACAGTATCAGTGGGGGTAATAGGTGTAGGAGTGGGGGTAATAGGGGTTACTACTACAGGAGCGGGAGCCGGCGCTTCTTTTTGAGCACAAAAAGACAAAGAAAGAACCGTTAAAATCATAGTTAGAGGTAGAATACGCATAAAAACAATTGTTAATAGTGAATTATTGAAATTTGTGCTAGCAAATTAGTCAAAATATTTCTTTTTTGTTGGGTAATTTCTAAAAGGGTCGTAAATTTGCGCCATGACATTAAACAATCATACACATCATTTGCATTTGCTATCCAATGGGTAGGCTATGGGTGTAGGTATGTAACTATATTTAACCAAAGGGCTTACTAACAAGTAAGCCCTTTTAGTTTGTAGTCAGTCAAGTAAAATATATAATATAAATAATATGCGTTTAAAATTAGCCATACAGAAATCGGGTCGTTTGCACGACGATTCAATGCGGTTATTAAAAGAAGCAGGCATTGATATAGGCAATGGCGTCAATAAGCTAAAAGCGGAAGCGACTAATTTCCCCATTGAGTTATTTTTTTTAAGAGATGACGATATTCCACAATACGTGGAAGACGGCGTAGCGGATATTGGATTCGTGGGAGAGAATGTGGTTTATGAAAAAGCTAAAAAAGTGGAAGTGGCCTATAGTTTAGGTTTTGGAAAATGCAGACTTAGTTTTGCAGTTCAAAAAAATGAAAATTTTACAGGGCCTGCTTATTTATCGGGTAAAAAAATTGCTACAAGTTATCCAGTACTTGTGCAAGGGTATTTAGACAAGCATGGTATTAAAGCAGAGATACATGAAATTAGTGGTAGTGTAGAAATTGCACCAGGCATTGGCCTTGCCGATATTATTTGTGATTTAGTAAGCAGCGGCTCTACTTTATTTATGAATGGATTAAAAGAAGCAGAAACTATTTTAGATTCTCAAGCTGTTCTCATTAAAAGAAAGGCGCTGGCGTCTGAAGCAGAAGCTATTTTACAAAAATTATTATTTAGAATTGAATCAGTAAAAAAAGCAAAGCGTAATAAATATGTTTTATTAAATGCGCCGAATGATAAATTAGAAAAAATAATTTCTTTATTACCAGGTATGAAAAGTCCTACGGTGGTGGCACTAGCTACACCGGGTTGGAGCAGTGTGCATAGCGTCATTGATGAAAGCGATTTTTGGGAAATTATTGAACAATTAAAACTAGCAGGTGCTGAAGGAATTTTAGTAGTGCCTATTGAAAAAATGATATTATAATGATTCAAGTATTTAAAGAGCCTGCAAAGAAAGATTGGCCAAGTATATTAGCGCGACCTCAATTCGATGCTGCTCCCTTAGAGGCAAAAGTGAGAGAAATATTAATGGCTGTGAAGCAAAGTGGTGACGCTGCTATTTCAGCGTATACGCTAGCTTTTGATAAAGTAGCATTAAGTAATTTTAAACTGAGTGTAGAAAAAATAGAGACAGCTGAAAAAGCTTTAACCCCTAGTTTAAAAACAGCTATTCAATTAGCCAAAGTAAATATTGAAGTTTTTCATCAGGGACAAATACAAAAAGAAGAAAGAATTGAAACCATGCCTGGGGTTTGGTGTTGGAGAAAGTCGGTGGGCATTGAAAAAGTAGGTATTTATATTCCTGGTGGTTCTGCTCCTTTATTTTCAACAGTACTTATGTTGGGTATTCCTGCAAAATTAGCAGGCTGCAAAGAAATTATTTTATGTACGCCTCCAAATGAAAAAGGAGAAATTGATCCAGCCATTATTTACGCAGCTTCTTTAGTGGGCGTGACAGCTATTTTTACAATAGGTGGTGTACAAGCTATTGGAGCACTTGCATATGGCACAGCTTCGGTACCTAAAGTATTTAAAATATTTGGTCCAGGAAATCAATATGTAACGGCCGCTAAACAAATGATACAACAAGAAGGAGTGGCCATTGATATGCCAGCAGGGCCCAGTGAAGTATGTGTTTACGCAGATGAAACAAGTATCGCATCCTTTGTGGCTGCCGATTCATTATCACAAGCCGAACATGGTGCTGATAGTCAAGTTATACTTATTGCAAATAGTATAGACATTGTGGAGCAGGTTCAAAAAGAATTGGATATGCAACTAGCCTTACTACCTAGAAAAGAAATGGCCACTAGTGCCTTGGCTCATTCTAAAGCTATTGTAATTGAAAATACAGAAGAGGCGATTGCAATGATAAATGAATACGCGCCGGAGCATCTAATTTTGTCAATTAATAATGCTGCACAAGTTGCAGAAAAAATTATCAATGCGGGTTCTATTTTTATTGGTAATTTTTCTCCGGAATCGGTGGGTGATTATGCAAGTGGTACTAATCATACACTACCTACCAATGGTTTTGCGAAAGCCTATAGTGGAGTCAGTATGGATTCTTTTGTAAAGAAAATTACTTTTCAACAATTAACAGAAAGAGGATTAGAAAATATTGCACCAACTGTTATTGAAATGGCTACAGCAGAGGGTTTGCAGGCGCATAGTAAGGCTGTAGAATTAAGAGTAGAATGGATAAAATCTAAAATCTAAGGTTATGCAATTTGATATTAAAAAAATAGTAAGGCCCAATATTGAAATATTAAAAGCCTATTCGTCTGCCAAAGATGAATATACTGGAGTGGCTAATATATTATTAGATGCGAACGAAAACAGTTTAGGATCTCCTTTAACAAAATGGTATAATCGTTATCCCGATCCTTATCAAAAAAAGCTAAAAGAAAAACTGGCCTTCATCAAACAAATAGAAGCTTCACAAATATTTATTGGTAATGGCAGTGATGAATGTATCGATAATTTATACCGAACTTTCTGTATTCCTGGCAAAGACAATATTATTATTTGTCCTCCCACTTATCCAATGTATGAAGTGGGCGCGAATATTAATAATATTGAAATTAAATCGGCGCCCTTACTTGAGAATTATCAATTAAATCTGGCGCATATAGAACAGTTGGTCAATGAAAACACTAAAATTATTTGGATATGTTCACCCAATAATCCTACAGGTAATTCTTTAGATAGAATTGATATTGAAACTATCTTGAATCATTTCAATGGAATAGTGGTGGTAGATGAAGCCTATATTAATTTTTCAAAACAAAAATCTTTTGCACAGTCTTTAATTGATTATCCCAATTTAGTAGTACTTCAAACATTAAGCAAAGCATGGGGGCTTGCTGGTATAAGAATAGGTATGGCTTTTGCAAGCAGTGAAATTATTGCTTATATGAATAAAGTGAAGCCACCGTATAATATTAATATTGTCACACAGGAATTGGCATTAACGGCATTAGAGGAAGTGGGTCAGGTAAATGATATGATTATGCATTTAGTTGACATGCGAAATGCCTTAGCGGAAGTGATAGAAAGTATGCCTTATGTAGAAAAGGTATTTCCATCAGATACTAATTTTTTACTGGTCAAAATACGAAATGCAAGAAGCTTGTATGAGTATTTATTAACCAAGGGTATTGTGGTAAGAGATAGGTCTAGTATAGAAAATTGTGCCGATAGTTTAAGAATTACAGTAGGCAATGAGCAAGAAAATACACAATTAGTAGATGCAATGGCAGCATGGATAGAAATAACATTCCCCAATGCCTCCGTTTAAGTTAATTTTATTAAATTACACAATCAACTTATTTTAAATAAATAGTATATATCATGAAAAAACTGACTCAATTAGTAAGTGTTGCTTTTTTAGCTTTTTCGTTGCCTGTTTTGGCACAAGAAAATGCAGGTTTAAAATTACCTGAAGGTTTTAAAGCTAATTTATTTGCCAATAATATCGGAGCTGCAAGACATATAGCCATCACAAAGTCGGGCGTTGTTTTTGCAAAATTAAATAACTCTAATAAAGACGGTAATTCAATTGTAAGATTAGAAGATGCCAATAATGATGGCGTAGCCGATAAAATTAATGGTTGGGCTAAATATGGTGGTACTGGAATTTTTGTAAAAGGAAATAATTTATATGCTAGTTCTAATGAAGCTATTTTTAAATATGAATTAAATAGCAAAGACGAAGTAGTTAATCCGCTGGCCCCTGTAACTATTGTGAGTGGTTTAATTGATAGAAGACAACATAATTCAAAGTCAATCACATTTGATATGGCTAATAATATTTATGTAAATATTGGAGCTTATTCTAATGCTTGTCAAGAAAAAGATAGAATGCCGGGTTCTCAAGGAATGATGCCTTGCCCTATTTTAGATTCTGCCGGAGGTATTTGGAAATTTGATGGCAGCAAAGAAAATCAAACGTACAAAGATGGTAAGCGTTATGGTACTGGTCTTCGAAATGTAATTGGATTAGATTGGAACACAACTACTAATCAGTTATATGTTGCTCAGCATGGTCGTGATCAATTAAATAGTTTTTATCCTAATTTATATAGTGATGCACAAAATGCAGAACTACCTGCTGAAACTTTTTATGAAATCAAAGAGGGTGATAATGCAGGCTGGCCTTATATATATTATGACCCTATTCAACATAGAAAAATAGTTTCTCCTGAATATGGCGGTGATAGCAAAAAAGAAGGATCTAGTGAGTATAAAGAACCAGCTGTGGCATTCCCTGCGCATATGGCGCCGATGGCTGTATTATTTTATACAGGCAATCAATTTCCTGCAAAATATAAAAACGGAGCATTTATTAGTTTTCATGGTTCATGGAATAGAGCCCCACTTCCTCAAGAAGGATTTTTTGTAGCCTTTGTGCCTTTCAAAGATGGCAAGGCAACGGGTGAATGGGAAATTTTTGCTAACGGATTTGCAGGTACTGAAAATGGAGCTAAAATAGCTAATCCAAGTAAGGCTAAGGCAAGACCCTGTGGTTTAGCACAAGGTCCAGATGGTTCTATTTATGTGAGTGATGATACCAAGGGTGCCATTTTTAAAATTAGTTATAATAAATAGAGGAATGAACAAAGTATCTAAATTTAGTTTATTGTTTTTCTTTTTAGTCTTAGCCCAGTGGGGAAATGCACAGAACAAAATCAATGGCAAGAAAATTTATGAAACCAGGTGTTTAGTTTGTCATCAATCAGATGGTGGTGGGGTGCCCAATATGAACCCTCCTTTAGATGGCGCTAGCAATGTGAATGGAAAAGATATAGCAAGGCTGGTAAAAATTATTAGAAACGGTTATGATGAAAGAGTTGCCTTAGATGGTATGTATTATAATAATGCCATGGCTGCGAATCCAGATTTAAAAGAAGAGGCCATTGCAGATGTATTAACCTATATTAGAACAAGCTGGTCCAATAAAGCAGGGGTGGTAACAACTAGTCAAGTAAAAGCAGCCTTAGTTAAAAATAAAGCCGCCAAGAAGTAAAAATTATATGAGACCCATTTTGTTTATAGATAGAGACGGTGTTGTTTTGGAAGAACCCAATTCCGATTATCAAATTGATAGTATTGAAAAAACGCGTTTTATACAAGGTTCTATTACTAATTTACATAAGATAGCGGCAGAACTAGGCTATTATAAAGTAATGGTGTCTAACCAAGATGGATTAGGTACTGCTTCTTATCCAACAGAAAATTTTGAACCTTTTCAGGCATTAATGTTAGATACATTAGCTAAAGAGGGCTTTGTATTTGATGAAATACATATCGATTCCAGTTTTGAAAAAGATAATTTGCCTACACGCAAACCAGGAACGGCACTTGTAAAACATTTAATGGAAAATGAATCATTTGATATTCATCATTCATTTGTGATTGGAGATAGATGGTCTGATATAACCCTTGCAAAAAACTTAGGTTGCAAAGCCATTTATTTAAAATCGGGTAATCATGCGCTTAGTGCAGAACAAGAACTAGCACTAAGAGATACAATTGCTTTTGAAACATCTAGTTGGGACGAGATCTATTCTTTTTTGAAACTAGGTCTTCGACAAGTAGAGCATGAAAGAAATACGAAAGAGACTAAAATTAAAGTATCCTTAAACTTAGACGGTACAGGCAAAGCAAATATTCATACTGGCCTAGGATTTTTTGATCATATGTTGGAGCAAATTGCAAGACATGGTTCCATTGATTTAAATATTCATTGCGATGGCGATTTGCATATTGATGAACACCATACCATTGAAGATGTGGGTTTAGCATTGGGCGAAGCCTTCGCAAAAGGTTTAACGGATAAAAGAGGAATGGAGCGTTATGGTTTTGCACTTCCCATGGATGAGGCAGAAGCTAAAGTATTAATAGATTTTGGAGGCCGTAATTGGATCGTTTGGGATGCAAAATTTAGCCGAGAGAAAGTAGGGGAAATGCCCACAGAAATGTTTTTTCACTTCTTTAAATCTTTCAGCGACGCTGCTAAATGCAATTTGAATATTAGCTGCCAAGGGGAGAATGAGCACCATAAAATTGAGGCCATCTTTAAAGCCTTCGCTAAAGCCATCAAAATGGCTGTTCACCGCAATCCCCATAGCAATCAACTACCCAGTACCAAGGGGGTTTTATAGGTTTTTTTGGTAGAAATTACACATTGCCTTAGATTTGCAATAGAATGAAACTAACAAACAATATATGGTGGTGGCATACAAAATCCGATAGGGTATTGTAGTGGCATAACTATATTGTCAAATTATACATGAACCCTAACAGCAATGTTGGGGTTTGTTTTTTTAACGAATGACCGCAGGAAAATGCAAAAAATGATAATTGAGACCACTGTCACCAAAATGTTGGCAGACGTATTTACACCAGTAGGTATATATCTACGTTTGAGAGATAGATTTAGGGATACTATTTTATTAGAAAGCACCGATTCACATGCTGCTGAAAATAGTTATTCTTTTATTGGGGTGAATGCTATTGGGGGTATTGAAATTTCTTCCTTGAATGAAATTGAATATAAATATCCTAACCAAGAACCAGAGAAAGAAACTATTAAAAATGTACACGATGCACCAGATCGTATCTGGGCCTATATGCAACAATATGAAATGAAAGGTACGGAAGTGAAAGAAGCTGCTTTTGCACAAGGTTTGTATGGGTACACTGCTTATGACGCTATTCCTTTTTTTGATACTATACAATTTAAAGAAGGTTCGCCCATTATTCCTTTAATGCGTTATCGTTTATATCAATATGTAATTGCGTTTAATCATTTTAAAGATGAAATCTTTATTTGTGAAAACAAAATAGCAGGTATTGCTTCCGATTATAATGCATTAGTGTCTTATATTAAAAGTAAAGATCTTCCACAATATCCTTTTTCTATCAAAGGAGAAGAAAGCTCTAATTTAAGCGATGATGAGTACCGTGAAGCAGTGAAAAAAGGTATTCAGCATTGTATGCGTGGCGATGTATTTCAAATTGTATTAAGTAGAAGGTTTCAGCAAGGCTTTCAAGGTGATGAGTTTAATGTCTACCGAACGCTTCGAAATATTAACCCCTCTCCTTATTTATTTTTCTTTGATTATGGTGATTATAAATTAATGGGCTCTTCTCCTGAAGCGCAAATTATAATTAAAAATGGCAAGGCCGTTGTGCATCCTATTGCAGGCACTTTTAAAAGGACAGGCGATGAAGCCAAGGATGCAGCAATGACCCAACAACTATTAGATGATCCTAAAGAAAATGCGGAGCATGTAATGTTAGTAGACTTGGCTAGAAATGATTTAAGTCGTGTATGTACGGAAGTGAAAGTCAAACAATACCGTCAGGTACATTATTATAGTCATGTAATTCATTTAGTGAGTGAAGTAGAAGGGCTGGTGGCAAAAGATGCTAACCCTTTGCAATTGGTTTCTAAAACTTTTCCTGCCGGCACTTTAAGTGGCGCACCTAAGTTTAAAGCCATGCAGCTAATTGATGCCATTGAGCCTAGCAAGCGCTCTTATTATGGTGGTTGTATTGGTTTTCTAGGTTTTGATGGTTCTTGTAACCAAGCCATTATGATACGTACTTTTTTAAGTAAGCAAAACACACTTACTTATCAAGCAGGTGCAGGTGTGGTGGCTGCCAGTGTGCCAGAAAATGAATTGCAGGAAGTAAATAATAAATTAAACGCTTTAAAAACGGCTATTTTATTAGCAGAAAAAATTCATGCTTAATTTTTGAGTATAGAAATTAAAGTATAGAACTATTATTATTGAACATAGAAATAAGAGAAAATGAAAATATTAGTTTTTGATAATTACGATTCCTTTACCTACAACTTAGTACAGTTGATTAGGGAAATAGCACCCATGGCTTCTTTAGAAGTACATAGAAATAATGAAATTGCATTAGAGGATATAAAGGCCTTTGATAAAATATTATTATCACCTGGTCCAGGACTGCCTTCTGAGTCGGGCTTGCTATTACCGCTACTAAAAGAATATGCAGCTAGTAAATCTATTTTTGGTGTATGCTTGGGACAGCAAGCTATAGGAGAAAATTTTGGAGGAAAGCTAACTAATTTAAGCAAAGTGTATCATGGTGTTGCAACGCCTGTTCATATTACAAATAGTTCTAGTTTATTTGAAGGAATACCTAGTACATTCAATGTAGGGCGTTATCATAGCTGGGTGGTGGATGAAAAAAACTTTCCAGCAGAATTAATAATTACCTCTAAAGACGACCAAGGTTATATCATGTCTTTAGAACATAAAAATTATGATATCAAAGGGGTGCAATATCATCCAGAGAGTGTGTTGACACCTTTGGGCGCTACTATCCTAACTAATTGGTTAAAAAAATAAGAATGAAAAAATTATTACAATATTTATTTGAACATAAGACCTTAACTAGAGAGCAGGCCAGGGAGGTACTAGTGGAAATATCTGAAGGCAGGTACAACGATCATGAAATTACTTCCTTTGTTACGGTTTTTTTGATGCGCAGCATTACCATTGAGGAGTTAATGGGTTTTAGAGATGCCTTACTTTCTTTAGCAGTGAAAGTGAATTTAGGGGTGGACGACGCCTTAGATATAGTAGGTACAGGCGGAGATGGGAAAGACACTTTTAATATTTCCACCTTAGCTTGTTTTATAGTAGCTGGTGCAGGACAAACTGTAGTGAAGCATGGTAATAAAAATGAAGAAGCATTACTTGCTAAAGAAGTAAAAGAAGCAGGTATTTGTTTTTTACATGCCCCTTTATTCCACCCAGCTTTAAAAACAGTGGGGCCCATTCGAAGAAATATTGGGGTGCGTACCTTTTTTAATATGCTAGGTCCTATTGTGAACCCTGCTCAACCAAAGTTTCAATTAATTGGCGTGTATAATTTAGAGATGGCCAGAATATATAATTATGTATTACAATCTATTGGTAAAGATTTTACCCTTATACATAGTTTAGATGGCTATGATGAAATTGCTTTAACCACCGATACAAAGGTTATAACCAATAAGGGGGAGTATATTATGACGCCTTATCAATTAGGCAAGAAAAAAGTATTTAGCCAAGAATTACATGGGGGTAAGACGGTGGAAGAAGCAGCTGCTATATTTAAAAATATTATTCAAGGTAAGGGAAGCTGGTCACAAAATGCAGTGGTATTGTCTAATGCAGCCATGGCATTATTTGTAACTGGCAAGTATGAAAGCTATGAATTAGCTTTTCAAGCTGCTGTTAATAGTTTAGAATCGGGGGCTGCCAATAAATGTTTAGAAAAATTAATTAGTTTACAATGAGTAGTAAAATAACAGATACGAATATATTAGCTACTATTATTACTCATAAGTTGAAGGAAGTAGCTGCACGTAAAAATGAAATTAGCTTTACGCAATTAGAAGCCATGCCCTTATTCACAAAGCAAGCCCTTTCTTTAAAAGCGAATTTACAAAAGCAGAACAATACGGGTATAATTGCTGAATTTAAAAGAAAGTCTCCCTCTAAAGGAATTATAAATGATAAGGCTTCTATAAAAGAGGTGACTGCTGCTTATCATAGCTTCTGTGCTGCGGGTATATCTGTATTAACCGATACCGAATTTTTTGGCGGTAGCTTAGACGATTTATCTATGGCTGTTAAAAATGAGATACCAGTACTTAGAAAAGAATTTATCATTGATGAGTATCAATTGGTTGAAGCAAAGGCCTATGGCGCTTCAGTGATATTATTAATTGCTTCTTGCTTAATACCTACTACTACCCAATTATTAGCTGCCAAGGCAAAAGCATTAGGTTTGGAGGTTTTATTAGAACTACATGACGAAACTGAATTAGATCATATTTGTGATGAAGTAGATTTAGTAGGTATTAATAATAGAAGTTTAAAATCTTTTGAAGTGAATATTGAACATTCATTAGAACTTAAAAATAAACTGCCTAAAGGAAAATTAAGTATTGCGGAAAGTGGTATATATAGTGTAGAGACTTACCATTTATTAAAAAAAGAAGGCTTTGATGGTTTTTTAATGGGAGAATATTTTATGAAAGAGGAAAATCCGGCACAGGCATTTGAATTATTCACAAAGGCAATAAATATAAGCTAAAATGCAATTTAAAGTTTGTGGTATAACGAGTATTGAACAAGCCGAGGCTATTAGTAGTCAGGGAGCGCATTTTATTGGATTTATTTTTTATCCAAGTTCAAAAAGGTATGCATTATCAAATTTGAGTTTGGAAGAGATTGCTGCCTTTAAACCTAGGAATACTAAAAAAGTAGGTGTATTTGTAAATGAGACTACTGAAAAGCTAATGGATATAGCCACCAAGGCAGGACTTGATATGATTCAGTTGCATGGAGATGAAGATGCTTCCTACTGCGCTACTATTCAAGCAGCCTTTCCGGTAATTAAAGTATTTAGGGTTTCAAAAACTATTCCTGATTTTGCTTTATTTGAAAATAAGGCTAGTTATTATTTATTTGATACCGATAGTGCCTTGTATGGAGGAACTGGTCAGCATTTTAATTGGGAAATCATTAAGAAAACGCGTTTTAATAAACCTTTTTTCTTAAGTGGAGGCATTGGCATTAATGATGTACAAGGTATACACGTATTGAAAGCAGCCATAGCTGGTAAGGATTTAATGGCGGTGGACTTGAATAGTAAATTTGAAACTAGCCCTGGAAATAAAAATATTGAATTAATTAAAACTTTTATAAATGAATTTATTTAATGTAGACGAGAATTATCAAAACCCCACCATGGAAGGATACTATGGTGACTTTGGCGGAGCCTATATTCCAGAAATGTTATATAGTAATGTAGAAACCTTGAAAACACAGTACTTGCAAATTATGCAAGACCCTATTTTTCAAGCCGAATTTCAATATCTTTTAAAAGATTATGTAGGAAGACCTACTCCTCTTTTTTTAGCAGAACGTTTAAGCAAGGAAATAGGTGCCACTATTTATTTAAAAAGAGAAGACCTCTGCCATACCGGAGCGCATAAAATTAATAATACCGTAGGCCAAATAATATTAGCACAAAGATTAGGTAAGAAAAAAATTATTGCTGAAACAGGTGCTGGACAACATGGTGTGGCAACGGCTACTGTATGTGCCTTGAAGGGAATGGAATGTGTCATATATATGGGAGAAAAAGATATTGAAAGACAGGCGCCCAATGTGGCTCGTATGAAAATGTTAGGAGCTACCGTTATTCCTGCTAAAAGTGGCAGTAAAACTTTAAAGGATGCCACTAATGAAGCCATTAGAGCTTGGATCAATGAACCCAATGAAACACATTATATTATAGGTAGTGTAGTTGGTCCGCATCCTTATCCGGATATGGTGGCTCGTTTTCAAAGTGTGATTAGTGAAGAAATAAGAAAACAATTAAAAGAAAAAACAGGCAACGAACTTCCTACCCATGTGGTAGCCTGTGTAGGTGGAGGAAGTAATGCTGCAGGTGCTTTTTATCATTTTTTAAATGAACCTACAGTTCAAATTGTGGCGGTAGAAGCGGCAGGTCATGGTGTACATTCAGGCTTAAGTGCGGCTACCACTCAATTAGGTACGCCAGGTATTTTACATGGCTCTAAAAGTATAGTCATGCAAACAAGTGATGGTCAAGTGGTGGAGCCACATAGTATATCTGCTGGTTTGGATTATCCAGGTATTGGCCCCTTACATGCTTTTTTATATGAAAGTAAAAGAGGTATATTTTTAAGTGCTACCGATAAAGAAGCGCTGGAGTCTGCCTTTCACCTTTCTAAAATTGAAGGCATTATTCCTGCACTTGAAACAGCCCATGCTTTTTCGGTGCTACCTAAGATGAATTTAAAAGCAACTGATGTGGTTGTCGTTTGTTTAAGCGGAAGAGGCGATAAGGATTTAGCTACTTATATGGAATATTTATAGAGTATAGAAAAACATAGAGTAAAAAAAGTATAGAATAAGAAATAAGCATAAAATAAAAATATGTCGAAATTAGAGTCAGTATTCAAAGAAAAATCGAAGCGCATTTTAAATGTGTATTGCACTGCAGGCTACCCTTCATTAGATAGTACCATGAAAGTAATGGAGAGTTTACAAAAAAACGGCGCAGACATTATTGAATTAGGTATGCCCTATAGCGACCCCTTAGCCGATGGCGAAGTGATACAAGTAAGTAGTATAAAAGCCCTGGCCAATGGAATGAATATTGCTGTTTTATTTGAACAAATAAAGGATATGCGAAAAAACATTTCTATTCCAGTAATATTAATGGGGTACATGAATCCTATTTTACAATATGGTTTTGAAGCTTTTTGTATAAAAGCAAAAGAAGTAGGCGTGGATGGACTTATCTTACCCGATTTACCTTTGTTTGAATTTGAACAGTCTTATGGAAAAATAATTACAGAAAATAATTTAGATTTTATTTTCTTAGTGACTCCAGAAACACCCGTAGATAGAATTAAAAAATTAGATAGTTTAAGTAATGGATTTTTATATGCAGTAAGTTCTTCTGCTACTACGGGTAAGGATAAGGATTTTAATGTAGTTGCCCAGTATTTACAAAAATTACAAGCGATGCAATTAAAAAACCCCATTCTTGTTGGTTTTGGCATTAAGGACAAGGCTACCTTTAATGCAGCTACTGTGCATACGCAAGGAGCCATCATTGGCTCTGCCTATATTCAGCAGTTAACTAAGGGCGGCGATATTGAAACTACTACTAGCCAATTTTTAAATAGTGTTTTAGGCGCTTAATCATAAAATGAAAACAGTTATTATT
>JAJTDP010000069.1 GCA_021300455.1 Sediminibacterium sp.
AATTACCCAGGCACTGGTACTTGGTTTAGGGTGGGTATTTGGTGGAATTTTATCAATTAGTGTGACTTTGGTCATTATACCAAATGAGCAGAATTGCCTTTTTTTTAACAGCTATTTTATGGGGTCTTCAAATAAGGCTGTACCTTTGTACTAATTAAAGGGCTAATGAAAAGGGTAGTTACAATATTTTTAGTTTTATTATATTCTGTTGCAAGTATTGGTGCAACAGCAACTACCCATTTATGTGCAGGTGAGGAAAGAACTTGCAAATGTGGCAAGCCTACTAAAAAGGACTTATGCTGTTCTGAAAAAACAGTGTATTTAAAATCACAGGACAATCATCATTCTCAAGCAAGTACTAATAATATTGTTAAGAAATTAAGTCTTAACGCTACTCATGAAATAGTTGCTATTCAGAAGGCTAATTCTATTGTAATTAATAGCAAGCCTATAATTTCTAAAAAGAATTTGGTCAATATTGGGCCACCTATCTACGAGCTCATCTGCGTTTATTTAATTTGATTTTTTCTAGAAAATAGCTAGAGAGTAACTAGAGAATAGATTGCCTCATTGCAATCATGTTATTACCATTGCAATAAGATATTAAGCAATTTTTGCAAAATAGTATCTTAACAAAAATTAATTTACAAATATTATATTTAAAAAAAAGTTATGAAAAATTTTATATTATTAATGGGTTTTATTTTGATTTCTAGTTTCGCTTTACAAGCCCAAACTACTACTAAAATTAAAGTAGCAGGCAATTGCGGCATGTGTAAAGGAAATATTGAAAAAGCAGCAAAGCAAGCGGGTGCAGTGACTGCCGATTGGGATAAGGCTGCTAAAGTGTTAAAAGTGAGTTTTAATGCATCTAAGACATCTTCTGATAAAATTGAAAATGCCATAGCGGCTGCTGGTTATGATACCGAGCATAAAGTAGCTACTGCAGAGGCTTATAGCAAATTAGAAGAGTGTTGCCAATATGATAGAGCTGGTAAAACTGGTTTAGCGCAGACTGAAAGCTGTTGCAAGCCAGGCGCTAGTTGTTGCGCAGATGGGGAAGCTTGTAAAAAGGACATGTCTAAGGACAGCAAGGATATGACATGTTGCAAAAAAGAGGCAAGCTGTTGCAAGGACGGGTCTTGTTGTAAATAGATAGTAAGTAAGTTTACCTTAAAGAGTAAGCAACTATACATAATCATCATCTATTACTTTATTTTTTAAAACTTATTAAAAAATGGGGTGGTAGGTGATGATTTTTTTATGATACTCATCAGCTAAAAAACCACCAAAAAATACTACCTTCAAGAGGTAAAAAACATCTATTATATTTTTAACATTCTTGTACCTAAATGGTGCAACTCAATTATATCAATTGCCCTTGCATGCTTAGTATGCTATTGTTTCATTATTTTGAATTAGATTTTTTATGTTAAATAAAATAATTGCCTATTCTATTAAGAATAAGCTAATCATAGGGCTTTTTATCATTTCATTAATTGGTTGGGGTGCTTATGAAGTGACGCGATTACCTATAGATGCTGTTCCTGACATTACCGATAATCAAGTTCAAGTTATTACGGTGTCTCCATCTTTAGGCGCTACCGACATTGAAAGACTTGTCACCTTTCCTATTGAACAAGCTTGTAGTAGTATTCCAGGTACAAAACAAATAAGAAGTTTTTCAAGATTTGGCTTGTCTTTAATTACGATTGTTTTTGAAGATAAGATTGATATTTATTGGGCTAGGCAACAAATAAGTGAGAAGCTACAAAATGTAAAACAAAATATTCCTCCGGGCACGGGCTCTCCAGAACTAGCGCCAGTATCTACTGGATTAGGAGAAATATTCCAATATGTACTAAGACCGGAAAAAGGGTATGAAGGCAAGTATGATGCCATGGAATTAAGAACTTTGCAAGATTGGGTGGTAAGAAGGCAATTGATAGGAACGCCTGGTGTAGCAGAAGTGGCCAGCTTTGGAGGTAAGTTAAAACAATATGAGATTGCAGTAAAACAAGATCAGTTAAAAGCATATGGCTTAACCATCTCCGATATATTTTCTTCATTAGAAAAAAATAATGAAAATACGGGGGGTGCTTATATTGAGAAGGGCCCTACTGTTTTATATATTAGAAGTGAAGGCTTAACGACTAATTTAGAAGACATTGAAAAAATAGTGGTGAAGCAACTAGACAATGGAGCACCCCTATTAATTAGGGACATTGCTAAAGTACAATTTGGCTATGCTATTCGATATGGTGCCATGACGTATAATGACGAAGGAGAGGTAGCAGGTGCAGTGGTGATGATGCTTAAAGGAGAAAACTCTTCTTTGGTTGTAAAAAGAGTAAAAGACAAAATTGCAGAGATACAAAAAATGTTACCTGAAGGAGTAGTTATTGAACCATTTTTAGATAGAACTAAAATGGTGAACAATGCCATTAAAACAGTTGAGACCAATTTATTAGAAGGAGCACTTATTGTCGTATTTGTGCTTGTGTTTTTCTTGGGCAATTTAAGAGCTGGCTTAATTGTTTCTTCTGTAATTCCTTTGTCAATGCTTTTTGCAATTATATTAATGAATATTTTTGGTGTAGGGGGAAACCTGATGTCATTAGGGGCAATTGATTTTGGTTTAATTGTAGATGGATCTGTTATTGTTGTGGAAGCTATACTGCACAGGTTTGCGCATTCTAAACATTTTAGGGCACTTGTGAATGTGAATCAGGAGGAAATGGACGAAGAGGTTGGAAAGTCAACAGGAGCGATGATTAAATCAGCTGTGTTTAGTCAAATCATTATTTTAATTGTGTATTTGCCCATCTTGTCTTTAGAAGGAATAGAAGGTAAAATGTTTAAGCCAATGGCCTTTACCATTGCCTTTGCCATAATTGGTGCCTTTATATTATCTATTACTTATGTGCCCATGATGGCAGCGCTTTTTTTAAATAAAAAGCTCAACCATAAAAAGAATTTTACAGATAGGTTAATGATTTTCTTAGAGCGTTCTTATCAACCTTTGTTGAAGAAGGTTTTAAATATTCCTAAGGCTATCATTGTTTCAACTGTTGCACTGTTTGCTATATCAGTGATTTTATTACTTAATATGGGGGGTGAATTTATACCTCAATTAGAAGAAGGAGATTTTGCAGTGGAGACAAGGGTACTCACAGGTAGTAATTTGAATAATACTATTGAGTCAACACAGAAAGCCACTAAGCTTTTAATTCAAAACTTTCCAGAGATTGAAAAAATTGTGACCAAAATAGGAAGTGCTGAAATACCCACCGATCCAATGCCTTTTGAGGCTGCAGATATGATGGTTATTTTAAAAGATAAATCAGAATGGACTTCTGCTAAAACTTTTGATGAACTAAGTTTAAAAATGACCAAGGTTTTGGAAGCAGTGCCCGGTATTACTGTTGGTTTTCAATTTCCTGTGCAAATGCGTTTCAATGAATTAATGACTGGTGCTAGGCAGGATGTGGTTTGTAAAATATTTGGCGAAAATTTAGATTCCCTTACGCATTATGCTAGCAGATTAAACGAGATTGTAAAAACAGTAGATGGCGCTATTGATATTTATGAAGAAAAAGTAACAGGTATGCCGCAGGTGGTCATAAAATATAATCGAGAGGGGATGGCTAACTATGGGCTTAATGTAGCCGATATAAATAACGTAGTCAATGCTGCATTTGCAGGACAGATAGCAGGTCAAGTATATGAAGAAGAGAAAAGATTTGATATGGTGGTAAGATTTGATGGTGAAGCAAGAAAGAGCATTGCCGATATTCAAAATTTATATATTAGTTCAGCCAAAGGGCAGCAAATTCCATTGTCTTATGTAGCTAGTATTGAAGAAATAGAAGGGGTGAATCAAATTCAAAGAGAGAACACGAAAAGAAGAATTATAGTAGGCTTTAATGTTACTGGAAGAGATGTGCAAACTATTGTAAAAGAGTTGCAAGCGAAAATAAATGAGAAACTGCAATTACAAAAAGGATATACCATCGTTTATGGAGGGTCTTTTGAAAATATGACAGCTGCAAAAAATAGATTAAGTGTAGTAGTTCCTATTGCCTTGTTACTTATTTTCTTATTATTATATTTTGCTTTTGGCTCTGTGAAGCAAGGCTTATTAATTTACACGGCCATTCCATTATCGGCTATGGGTGGTATTTTTGCTTTGTGGGTAAGAGATATGCCATTTAGTATATCGGCAGGTGTTGGTTTTATTGCCTTATTTGGGGTAGCTGTTTTAAATGGCATTT
>JAJTDP010000031.1 GCA_021300455.1 Sediminibacterium sp.
AAAAAGGAACTTTTGCTGACGTGATAGAGAAAACTTTACAAACTTCGGGCGTAGGTAAAATGGGTTCGGTACTTCCAGAGTTCACACAAAATGATGTGAATGGCAAGCCCATAAAGTTATCTTCTTTAAGAGGTAAGTATGTACTAGTTGACTTTTGGGCTAGCTGGTGTGGCCCTTGTCGTGCTGAAAACCCGAATGTAGTAAAAACTTACAACGCGTTTAAGAATAAAAATTTCACCGTACTAGGTGTGTCTTTAGACCAAGATAAAGCAAGATGGTTAGAAGCTATTAAAAAGGACGGCCTTAATTGGTCACATGTAAGTGATTTAAAATATTGGAATAATGAAGTAGCTGTTCAATTTGGTATTCAAAGTATTCCTGCAAGTTTTTTAATTGATCCTAATGGCGTCATTATTGGTAAAGACTTAAGAGGAGATGATTTAGTGAAAGCGCTTAAAGCAGTTATTAAATAAAATTTAAGATTTAGTTCTAATATAAAAAGCCTCCTATTGAATGGGAGGCTTTTTTGTATGGTATATTTTTTAAGTTTTGAAATATTACTTTATGTATTTCTTAGCCAACCAACTTTCAGAAATAGGTTGCAGCCAGTCTTTTTCCATAGCGGCTTTATTGGCTACTAAATTGTTAAAGTATAAAGTATCTTTTGCTAATATGCCATTTTCTAAAGCGTAACCTACTTGTGCAAGGGGAATAGTCTGTACTTTTTCTTTTACCCAAAATGCCAATAGTTCACGATTGAACATTTGTACATTATTCATTACTTCAATTTGCTTTATCACATGCACAGAACTATCAGTGCTACATCCACCCACGCCCGTTTGAGACTCATCTGCCATTATTACAATGAACTGACCATATAATATAGTAGCAAAGCCTTTAACAGCTGCGCCATGGCTTTTCCAGTTATCGGTAAATGCTTCTAGTATTTCTTCCGCTTGAAATAGTTCTGGTAAAGTAAAAGTTCTATTACTTTGGTAAATCCAAGTTTTTGACATTGGATGAAAATTTTCAGGAAGTATGGTCTTTAAATCAACGGTCATTATTATTATTTAAAATCAATTGAATCCTATTGCATTGCTTTTGCAATCATTTCGGCAATGTCTAATACTTCAGTATTCACTTCTTCGTTTCTATTTTTAATGCCATCCGTTAACATGGTATTGCAAAAAGGGCAGGCGCTAGCTACAAAATCGGACTTGGTTTCAATGGCTTCATCTGCTCTTTCCATATTCACTCTTTTATCTCCTTTTTCTTCTTCTTTAAACATTTGTGCCCCACCCGCGCCACAACAAAGACCTTTGGACTTACATCTTTTCATTTCTCTTAATTCCATATCCAAACTCTCTAATACTTTTCTTGGTGCTTCATAAATTTCATTGGCCCTGCCTAAATAACAACTATCATGGTAAGTAATGGACTTTCCTTTCCATTCATTGCTATCGGTGATTTTAATTTTGCCTTGTTCTATTAGCTCTTGTAAAAATTGGGTATGATGAATGACTTCATAATTACCTCCTAGCACAGGGTATTCATTTTTTAAAATATTAAAGCAGTGCGGACAAGTAGTTACAATTTTTTTAATAGAGTAGCCATTTAAAATTTGTATGTTTTGATAAGCCATCATCTGAAACATAAATTCATTACCAGCTCTTCTTGCAGGATCTCCAGTACAAGCTTCCTCTTTGCCTAAAATAGCATAATTAACGCCTGCTTTATCTAGTATGGTAGCGAAGGCCTTGGTAATTTTCTGTGCTCTTTGATCAAAGCTACCTGCACAACCTACCCAAAATAAAACTTCGGGGGTTTGACCACTTGCTATCATCTCAGCCATTGTATTTACTTTCATAGCTACTTTTTTATGCTTGATTTGTCCAGGCATCTCTATCGTCTGGCGCAAATTTCCAAGGTGCAAAATTATTTTCAATATTACTAAACATGCTATTCCATTCCTGCGGCGCATTACTTTCTTCCATCACTAGTGACCTACGTAGTTCCATAATAATATCTAAAGGAGATATGCTTATAGGACATTCTTCTACACAGGCATTGCAAGTAGTACATGCCCTTAATTCTTCCACTGTTATATAATCGTGCAATAGAGACTTATTATCAGGAATAAAGCTTTTATGTTGGTCGATATTTTTTCCTACTGTTTCTAATCTGTCTCTGGTAGCCATCATAATTTTACGTGGGCTTAATAGTTTACCCGTTATGTTGGCAGGGCAGGCTGCAGTGCAACGACCACACTCGGTGCAACTATACGCATCCATTAAATTTTTTGAACTTAGGTCCATTACATCCTTGGCGCCAAAGCTAGCAGGCGCAGCAGCCCCAGTGGGTGCTAGTTCAGGTTGCATGGCATATAATACTTCGTTTTGCACTTCTGGCATATTATGCATCATGCCCTTAGGTGTAAGCGGCGCATAATAAGTATTGGGGAAGGCTAAAATAATATGTAAATGCTTTGAATAAGGCAGGTAGTTCATGAAAATATAAATACCAATAATGTGTAACCACCAAGCAGTATGTTCAATAATAAAAAGCGTATCAGAATTTATACCACTAAATAAAGGCTGAAGGCTTGATGAAATAATAAAATGAGTCTCAGTATCGGCTGCATTCATGACTAAGAACAAGCCCATTAAAATAATTTCAGCAATTAAAATATAATTAGCATCCGAACGGGGCCAGCCTGCTAAGTCATTACTCATAAACCTTTTTAGTTTCAGCATATTTCTTCTTACTAAAAAGACAATACAAGCCACAAATACCAAGGCTGCTAGTATTTCGAAACTATTAATAATGAAATTATATAAAGAAGCTAATTCAAATTTTTCAAAATAGCTTTCAAAAATACGGTGAGTGCCCAATATACCATCTGCCATAATTTCAAGCAGCTCAATATTGATAATCACAAAGCCCACGTATAGAAATAAATGTAAAATGGCCACCACTGGTTTTGTAAACATTTTCTTTTGCCCCAAGGCTAGTAAAAAAACATTTTTCCATCGTCTTGCTTTTTGATCATTCACAAAACCTGCTTTACCTATTAAAATATTTCTTCTAATAAGAAGTAAATTCTTACTAAATAAATAGAGTGCCGTAGCCGTTAGAATAATAAATAGGATTTGAGCAATAATAGCCATAAGGATATTTAAGTTATCAAAATTAGTACAAATTTAACCCATTTTTGAAAGCCAAAAATCTAAAATGCCTACTTAATTGGATAACTTGCAATTATTGCTTAAAATTGCTTTTAAATTAGTGTAAATATGAGTCTGACAATAGCCCAAAAAGTTGAACATTGGTTAGCTGGTAATTATGACCAAGCCACTAAGGATGCTATTGCCTTGATGCAGTCTCAGTCCCACGATGAATTGGCAGATAGTTTTTATAGAAACCTAGAATTTGGAACGGGAGGCTTAAGAGGCATTATGGGGGTAGGTACCAATAGAATTAATAAGTACACCATTGGTATGGCTACCCAAGGTTTTGCGAATTACTTAAATAAGACATATTCTGGTGAAAAAATTTCGGTGGTAGTGGGCCATGATTCTAGAAATAATGCAAGGTTTTTTGCAGAAACCACTGCGCAGGTATTTGCTGCCAATGGTATTAAAGTATATTTATTTGAAGCCTTACGTCCTACACCCGAATTAAGCTTTGCTATTAGAACCCTAGGTGCTAAAGCTGGAGTCGTTTGCACTGCTTCTCATAATCCCAAAGAATATAATGGGTACAAGGCTTATTGGAATGATGGAGGACAATTAGTACCCCCGCATGATAAAAATGTAATCACGGAAGTGGAAGCCATACAGTCTATAGATGATGTTAAATGGGATGGCGGCGCAACTAATATTGAACTCATTGGCAGTTCTATGGATGATGCTTATACAAAAATGCTTCAAACATTAAGTGTGTATCCGGAAGTGATTGCGCAGCAACACGATTTAAAAATTGTATACACACCTATACATGGCACAGGTATAACCTTAGTGCCAAAAGTGTTAGCTGCTTATGGCTTTACCAATGTACATGTAGTAGAAGAGCAGTCCATACCTGATGGTAATTTTCCAACAGTACATTATCCTAATCCAGAGGAGACGGAGACCATGAGCATTGGTTTACAAAAAGCCAAAGCATTAGATGCAGATATTATTTTAGGTACCGACCCTGATGCAGATAGAGTAGGCGTGGGTGTTAAAAACCATAAAGGGGACTGGGTACTAATGAATGGAAATCAAACAGCCGTTCTTGCTTTTGCGTATATGATGGAGGCACGCAAGGCCAAAGGCATTGCTAAGCCCAATGATATGGTTATTACCACTATTGTGACTACCGCTATGATTAATGAAGTGGCTAAGCAAAACAATGTGAACTGTTATAATGTATTAACAGGTTTTAAATGGGTGGCAGAATTAGTCAAAGAAAAAGAAGGAAAGGAAAATTATATTATTGGAGGAGAGGAAAGTTTTGGTTTAATGATTGGAGATCAAATTAGAGATAAAGACGCCGTAAGTGCAGTAGCTATTTTATGTGAAATGGCTGCTTATGAAAAAGCGAAGGGCAGTACCTTATTTAATAAACTCATTGAGCTTTATTTACAATATGGCTTTTACTATGAAAACTTAATTAGCATTACCAAAAAAGGAATGAACGGACAGGCAGCCATTGCTAAAATGATGGAAGACTACAGACAATCACCTCCTACCACTATTGACGGCGAAGCGGTGACCACCTTATTGGATTATGAATTACAGGTAGGTAAAAATTTAGCAACAGGAGAAACTTGGAAAATTAATTTACCTAAGAGTAATGTCTTACAATTTATTACTGCTAATGGAACTAAAATTTCAGCAAGACCTAGTGGCACAGAACCTAAAATAAAATTCTATTTTAGTGTGAATACAAAATTAAAAGACAAGGCTAGTTTTGATACTACTTATCAAATGCTTCAAGATAAAATTAAGGCCATCATTTCTTCAATGCAATTAAATTAATTGATCGCATGAGAAAATGGGAAGATTTAGTAGACACTTATTTGCATAAAGGACTTCGTAATAAATTAGTTGAAATTTTAAAGGAGAAAGGTATCACTGACGAGCAGGTACTTAAAGCCATTCATTCTATACCTAGACACTATTTTTTAGACTCGGCCTTTGATAAAATTGCCTACGAAGACCGCGCATTTCCTATAGCCGCCGACCAGACCATTTCTCAACCTTATACGGTAGCTTATCAAACTCAGTTACTGCAAATCAAGAAGGGGGAGAAAGTGCTTGAAATAGGCACGGGGAGTATGTATCAAACTACGGTACTAGCCGCTATGGGCGCGCAGGTATTTACCATTGAAAGGCAGAAGCAGTTGTTTGATCAAACACCCACTTATTTATTTAAAGAGCAGTATCCTGGCATACAATTTTTCTTTGGAGATGGTTTTGAAGGCCTGCCTTTATTAGCGCCCTTTGATAAAATATTAATTACTGCAGCTGCGCCCAAAATTCCAGAAAAGTTATGGGCTCAATTAAAAGTTAGTGGTAAGATGATTATTCCTTTAGATGAATCGGATGGGGCACAAAGAATGCTAAGGCTAACTAAAAAAAGAGATGGCTCTGTAAAACAAGAAAAGTTTGATACTTTTTCTTTTGTACCTATGCTAGAAGGAAAAACCCAGAAATAAACTTTTTAAGATTTACCTCTGGGTTTCAACTGTAGAACTATCTTTTAATAATTACTGATACTAATTATTGTTGTGGCATTTGATCCATTCCGCCACCATCTTCTGATTTAGTATTTTTACGCTTTATTAAGTTCACATCAAATTTTCCAAAACGATAAGAGAAGTTCAATCTAAAGAATTGTTGATCTCTTGTTCTTGTGACATTTTGAGTAAAGTATAGACTTTCTGAGTAGGTCTTAATAACTCTAGTTTTAAATACATCGCTTGCGCTCAAAGTCAATGATGCAGTTTTACCACCCTTCAAGCTCCAGTCTTTTCTAATGGCTAAGTCAAATTCATAATTCGGTAAATTGTATCCTTGTGCTGTTGACTGTGGACCACCAAAACCTCCACCGCCAAATCCTCCACCGCCTCTACCGCCGCCGCCACCACCGGAATTACCACCTGGAGGTAGAATTGTCTTGGCTTGGTATTGTCCACTAAATTGAAGAGAGTAGCCTTTTACTAGTTTAAAGTTATTGTTCATTTTGCTAAACCAGCTCGTTAAGTTGTTATTGACATCTTGACCAATAATGGTTGAATTAATTTCTGATTTAAATAAGTTAAAACTCAAATTCAAATCCCACCATGTAGTAATAGCTGTTTTATTGCTAATTTCTAAACCAAATACTTTAGAGGTATTGGCGTTGATATATGAGCTATAAAAAGCGCTATCATTATTGATAGGGTTGATGTCCTTGTAAATGTAGTTGGTGATTAAGTCGGTACTGTATTTATAATAAGCAGTTGCTAGTAAATTCGACCCCTTGTTATATACACTATTATAAGCTACCTCAAATGAATGCGTGAATTGAGGTTTCAATGTTGGATTACCTACAGAGATATTCAATGGATCGCTGTAATCTGCGAATGGTTGTAATTGGAATGCATTGGGAGCATTGATACGCTTTGAGTAATTAAGCTGTACATCATTTTTATCGCTTAATTTATAACTAATAAAGGCGCTAGGGAACAAAGAGATAGGTAATTTAATATTTGATTCTAAAGAATCCTGCCCTTGTTTATTCAATACATTCACAGTGTACTCTCTATTTTCTACTCTGAATCCAAGTTGATAACTAAGATTATTTTTCTTTCCACCTAAGTTAGTATAGGCCGCTAAAACTTGCTCATTGTATTTTAGTTGATTACTAATACTATTTACTAATATTTCATTTCTAAATTGGTCTCTTGCATTGAATTCACTGCGATTATTCATTCTAAGACCAGCTTCAAATTTGACATCATTTTTCAACAATCTTTCATAATCAATATTTGAAGTATAGTTTTTATTATTACCTGATCCAATTGTTCTTTGATTGATAATAGTTGAATTGATTAAAGAGTTATTGTCGTTGGTGCTTTCATTGTAATTAAAATCTGCACTCAATGCATGACCAGTTTCAGCAAATAGGTGTTTGAAGCTGGCTTGGGCCCCTTTATTTAAAAATGAAAAGATAGAGTTGTTATCTAGTCTTATATTATTATTTCTATTGACACCATTGAAAATGGAGTCGATTGTTTGAGTAGAGGCATTTTCAAAATCTCCTTTTACTATATTTCCGAAAAGTGAAAAAGTATTTCTATTGTCAATTAAATAATCAAATCCTGCTCTATAAAAAGAAAAGGCACTTAATCCAATATTGTCTGTATAAGTACTGATACTATTTGGTGTCGGCGTTAAAAGAATATCTCTATAGTTGTCAATAGTACTGATTGATTTATTATTCCTAAGATTACCGCTTGCTGAGAAGTTGATTTTATTGGATCTTAGGTTTAAGTCGCCACCTGCTGTTATTCTGCCACGCATATCCACACCAGTTCTAAGGCCTCCATTATAACCACTCTTCTTATTCTTCTTCAACACAATATTCAAAATTCCAGCATTCCCACCTGAGGCGTCATATTTAGCAGAAGGATTGGTGATAATTTCAACTCTGTCAATAATATCTGCTGGAATTTGATCCATGGTCAAAGTCGTAGGACGATTGTCAATTAATAAGGTAGGCGTTGCATTTCTTAATGTTACATTACCATCAATGTCTACATTTAAATTAGGAATGTTTTTCATCACTTCTACTGCAGTTTGACCAGTGCTCGCTAAGTTTTTGTCTACATTGAATATTTTTCTATCAATACCCATTTCAAATTGCGGCTTAGCGGAACTTGTTACAGTAACACTTTGTAATTGAGTAGCATCTTGTACTAATTTAATATTGCCTAAATCTTTATCTACTAAGGCCATCATTTGTTGCATACTTTGTCCGCCTCCCATTTTAATGCCAAAGCTTAATTCTTTTACTAATTTTTTATAACCTACACTTGAAATACTTAGTTTGAAATTCCCCATTACAGGTAAGTTTACAAAACTAAAATCGCCATTAGAAGCTGTTAACATGGTTCCTAAAATGGCCTCTGTTGTTTTTTTCGTAACAGGGTCAAATTTGCTTCCTTTTATTTGGAGTGTAACACCTTCGATTCCTTTTTTGTTCTCATCCACTATTTTACCATAAAAATGCCCTTGGTTCATAGTAGCACCTCCCGCTCCCGCTCTGGCTGCTGCTGGGATTTGTGCATTGGCACTCATTTGAATTAATATGAAAGAAATTAGGATATATATATATTTAATACTCATTGGTGGCGATTTTGTTTCTTGGGTTTATTTGAATGGCAAATATCTAACATAATCTCTTAAGAAGACAGCTATCTGAGATAATCTCTTAGGGTGGCAACTGGAATGTATAAACGGCAATAAAAGCATCTGCATAAAAACCAGTTTATTAAAAAAACCTACCCTTCGCCCGAATACTCGGAAAGGATAGGTTTTGGGGAGAACGATGGGTCTCGAACCCACGACCTACAGATCCACAAACTGTCGCTCTAACCTACTGAGCTACGCCCTCCATTTAGGGTATGGTCCTATGATAGGCATTTTATACTATTTTTGAAATACTTCATGCGCAATATTATGACATACGTAAAACAAAATAAGTGGAAATTCTTTGCCACTTTAGTATTAGTAGGAGGGTTGTTTTTCGCTTTTAACACCTTCAACACAGCCAATTCAGAAACTTCAGAAATTAGACATAGAAAACTATTATCTACCATAGGTCGATTATTAGAAAGCGAGCATTATAGCCCAAGGGTAATTGATGATAAATTTTCAAAAGAAGTTTTTGATGCCTATTTAAAAACCTTAGATCCTGAAAAAAATATTTTACTTCAATCAGATGTCGATTCTTTAAAAGTTTTCGCTACCACTATTGACGATGAAATACATGGAGCTGCCATTCAATTTGAACCCGCTGCAACTGCTATATATGAAAGAAGGGCTAAAGAATTAAAAGCCATTTTTGAATCTATTATTGATAAGCCATTTAATTTCAACACAGACGATTCTTTAATGCTAGATACCGATAAAATGAATTATGCTGCTAATGAAGCAGAAAGAGTGAAAAGATGGAACCAGTCAATTAAGTATAAAGTGTTGGATAGGTATGTTAGTTTATTAGAAGATAGAGAAAAATACGAAAAGGCGAAAGCAGAAAAAGCAGTGGCCGATGCCTCAAAAATAAAGGATACTGTAAAAGATAATTTCATAGTGAAAACAGATATGGAGTTAGAAGTGGATGCACGTGCGACGATAAAGAAAAATTATATTAAAAGATTTGGACTTCTAGAAAAAACTTTTGATAAAGAAAAAAGATTTGAATCTTTTTTAAATACCATTACTAGTTTGATGGATCCGCATACCGATTATTTTGCACCTGTTGAAAAAAGATCTTTCACCGAGCAAATGAGTGGTACTTTTTATGGCATTGGTGCTCAGTTAACACAGGATGATAATGGGGTAAAGATTGCAAGTGTTCAGCCAGGCGGTGCTGCTTGGAAGTCTGGACTCATCGTAGTGAATGATGTTATTATAAAAATTGCACAAGGCGCCGAAGAGCCAGTAGATGTCACTGGATACGAAACCACAGATGCCGTAAAATTAATAAGAGGAGACCTAGGTACTGAAGTAAGGTTAACCATTAGAAAGCCAGATGGCACCACTAAAGTAGTATCCTTAATTAGAGAAAAAATTGTATTAGATGAAGGTTTTGCAAGAAGTGCCGTTATACAAAATGGCAACGATAAAATAGGTTATATATTACTACCCGATTTTTATGCCGACTTTGAAAGAGAAGAGGGCGCGAGATGTTCAAAAGATATTGCTAAAGAAGTTGAAAAATTAAAAGCAGAAAAAGTAAAAGGAATTATTATTGATGTTAGATATAATGGAGGTGGTTCTTTATACGAAGTAGTTCAAATGGCAGGTTTGTTTATAGACAAAGGACCTATTGTTCAAATTAGAAGTAAAGAAGGAAGAGCTCAAACATTATCGGATGAAACACCTGGTATTTTATACGATGGCCCATTAGTGGTGATGGTCAATGAATTTAGTGCCTCTGCAAGTGAAATTTTTGCAGGCGCTATACAAGATTATAAAAGAGGTTTAGTAGTAGGAAGTACTTCTAGTTATGGAAAGGGGACGGTGCAAAGAAATGTGGCTTTTGGAAAACCATTAGATGCAATGGGTATTCAAACTGAATATGGCGCGGTGAAATTAACCTTTCAAAAGTTTTATAGAGTGACTGGTAGTTCAACACAAAGAAAAGGAGTAGTGCCAGATGTCGTTTTCCCAGATGACTATGAGTTTTTAAAATACCGTGAAAAAGACAATCCATCTGCCCTGCCATGGGATGAAATGGAGCGTGCTAAGTTCTCTCCTTGGACAAGTTCAAATGAAATTGCTACCATTGCTGCTAAAGCAAATAATAAAATCAAGAACGATACAGCCACTATTCGTTTTAGGAAAAACTTAGTATGGATATCTGCTCAAGTAGATAAGTCAGTTTCTTTAGAGATTAATAAATACAGACAGTATAAAAAAGAAGTTCAAAATGTTATTCAGCAAAATGAAAACATTATGAAATTAAAGACGCCAATGACGGTAAGCGCTTTGAAAGCAGATTATGATAAGTTTTATAATAACCCAGATAAATCTAAGCAAGATAGATACCAGGCTTGGTTGAAAATGGTCGCTAAAGATATTCAAGTAAATGAGTCAAGTAAATTAATAACAGCGTTTGCTAAACCCAATTTAATAGCAAAAAAAGGATAGAGGAGTATGAAAGTAGAAACATCGGCCAATGTAAAAACATGGCATGTAATATATACAAAGTCGAAATGGGAGAAAAAGGTAGACAGCTTATTAACTAAAAATGGTTTTGAAAGTTGGTGCCCAGTTCAAAAAAGAGAAAGACAGTGGTCTGATCGTAAAAAAATTATTGAAGAGCCTTTGTTTAGATCTTATGTTTTTATCAAGGCGAGCAAAGAAGACCACACAAAAATTTTATCTACCATGGGAGTAGTTAATTTTTTATACTTTCTTAGAAAGCCTGCCATTATTAGAGATAATGAAATAGAGGAAATACGTAAGTACTTGGGACAATCAGATGCCACCATAGAAGTTGTGGATATGGCTTCTATTCCTGCGCAAACAAAAGTGGCTATTAATCAGGGATTATTTATGGGACAGAAAGGGGAAGTAGTGAAGACGAGTAAAAAATCGGTGTATGTAAGATTGGAGAGTATAAATATGATGATGATTGTAGAGTTTAAAGCTTCTGAAGTATCTCTACGCTAATTTCCAATCAATAATTTCATTAGTCCACTCGGCACGATGCGGTGTTTCTACTTTAATATAGTTATCGGTAAAACCTTCTAGCATTAAGATGCCCTCATTTTCTTTATCTACCTTGGGCGACTCGAATAAAACCTTTCTAGTAGCACCTCTTTGACTTTCGGTAAAGTATTGAAGTTTTTGATAAGATAAGTTTCTAAGTATTTTATTTCTTTCATGACGCTCCTGCATAGGCACAATGGGCTTTATGGTCAAGGCCTTTGTAGCCGCTCTTTCTGAATAAGTAAATACATGTAAATAAGCAATGTCTAATGCATGTATAAATTCAAGGCTTTCTTTAAAATAGTCTTTTGTTTCTCCCGGAGAGCCCACGATGACATCTACTCCAATACAAGCATGGGGCATTATTTTTTTAATCAGGTTCACTCTTTCTTGATATAAATCACGGGTATATCTTCTTTGCATTAATTTCAAAACTGCATCGGACCCGCTTTGTAATGGAATATGAAAATGAGGCATGATGCGTTTACTACCTGCAACAAATTCTATTATTTCATTAGTGAGTAAGTTCGGCTCAATAGAAGAGATACGGTACCTAGGCATGGTGGTATCCTTTTCAAGGGCCTTTAATAAATCAAAGAAATTTTCTGTATGTTTTTTTCCGCCTTCTTCACTTTTACCAAAGTCTCCTAAATTAATACCTGTTAATACAATTTCTTTTACACCCTTGCTTGCAAGTGTTTGCGCATCAGCTACCACATTTTCAATACGGTCACTTCTACTTTTACCACGGGCCATGGGTATGGTACAAAAAGTACAACTGTAATCACAGCCATCCTGCACTTTTAAAAATGTGCGGGTTCTATCATTGACAGAATAAGAACTTTTAAAATCGGTAACGGTATCAATATCGCAACTACAAATTTTAGTGGCATCGCCCTTGGTTAAATTAGCTAAATGGGGAACCAGGTTAAACTTTTCAGATGCGCCTAGTACTAAATCCACACCGGGTATTTCAGCAATTTCTTTGGGCTTTAGTTGTGCATAGCATCCAGTAATCACCACAAAACTTTCTGGGGCCAGTCTTTGAATTCTTCTTACCAACTGACGACATTCCTTATCTGCATTTTCTGTAACTGAACAGGTGTTGATCACATATATATCGGCCTTCTCTGTAAAGGCCTTTTTTTCAAAGCCTTCCTTCTCTAATTGTCTAGAAAGGGTGGAAGTCTCTGAAAAATTGAGTTTACAGCCTAAAGTATGAAATGCGACCGATTGGTTTTTATGCATGAGGGCTCAAAGATAAAAAACCTAGGGGGAATGGGGAAATCTTAAAATATACTTAAAGCGCCTATTATGGGCCTATTAATTTCCCATTTTGGCTAGTTTCAATTAAGTTTGCAACTAATAAAACACTAAAAATGGACTTTAAGAAAATTAATAATTGGACGGGCTGGATCGTCACTTTAATTGCATGTACAGTTTATGTATTGACAACTGAAGCAACAGGTAGTTTTTGGGACGCTGGTGAGTTTATTAGCAGTGCCTATAAATTACAAATTCCACATCCTCCTGGAGCGCCTATGTTTGTATTATTAGGCCGTGTATTTATTATCCTTTTTGGAGACAATCCTTTAACAGCAGCAAAAGCTGTTAATACTATGAGTGCACTGGCAAGTGGTTTTACCGTTCTATTTTTGTTTTGGACTATTACGCATTTTGCAAAAAGAATGGTAGAGACGAGTAAAGAGGTAGCCTTAACTACTCAACAAATAATTTTAATCATGGGCGCTGGTATTGTAGGTGCCTTGGGATATACCTTTAGTGATACCGCTTGGTATAGTGCAGTAGAGGGAGAAGTATATGCACTTAGTTCATTTTTTACTGCCTTGGTATTTTGGGCTATTTTAAAATGGGAACATAAAGCCGATCAACCTGGTGCTGACAAATGGATCATCTTTATTTTCTATATCATGGGTGTATCTATTGGGGTGCATTTATTGAACTTATTAACTATTCCTGCCATTGTAATGGTGTATTATTTCAGACAATACAAACCAAGTTTAATGGGCGGGCTAGTCGCTTTTATAGTGGGTGTTATTATTACAGGTTTTGTACAAGTATTTTTAATTCAATATACTATTAAGTGGGCGGGTGCCTTTGACGTTAATTTTGTGAACTCAATGGGATTACCTTTCTTTTCTGGTTTTATATTCTTCTTTGTTTTAGTAGCTATTATTTTAGCCTTAGGTATTCGATATGCCAATAAAAAAGGTCATTACTTTTTAAAATTAGGTATCTGGTGTACTACCTTTTTCTTATTAGGCTATACTAGTTATTTAACCACCATGGTGCGTTCAAATGCAGACCCTTCTGTGGATATGTACAATGTAGATAATCCTGTTACTTTAATGGGTTATTTAGGAAGAGAGCAGTATGGCGATTGGCCTGTTTTATTCGGACCAGACTATGTAGATAAAGTAGAGAATGTAGAAAATGGAGATCAATATGTAAAAGCAAAAACAACTTATGAGGTTGCTGGTAAAAACTATAAAAGAGATTGGTCTTCTGCGCCTTCAGCGCACTTATTTCCAAGAATGTGGGACTCTGAAAATGATAGAGGTCAGATGGATAGCTTTAAAGCCTTTGCAGGCGTGGAAGACGGAACTCCTCCTACCTTAAGAGATAATATCAAGTACTTTACTAATTATCAATTTGGTTTTATGTACCTGCGTTATTTCCTATGGAATTTTGCAGGTAAGCAAAATGATTTACAAGGTTTTGGAAATGTAAGAGATGGTAATTTTAGTACAGGCATTTCTTTTATTGATAATTTCATTTTTGGCGACCAATCTAAATTGCCAGATAGTATTAAGAATAATAATAAAGCACATAATTCTTTATTTATGTTGCCTTTTCTTTTAGGTATTCTTGGTTTTATCTTCCAATACCAAAAAAATAAAAAAGATTTTATAGTCACTGGACTACTTTTCTTCTTTACAGGTATTGCCATTGTTATTTATTTGAACCAACAAAGTTTACAACCCCGTGAGCGTGATTATGCCTATGTTGGGTCCTTCTATGCATTTGCGATTTGGATCGGATTGGGTGTATTGCAAATTGCTATTTGGTTGGAGAAATTTTTAAATAAAAAAATAGCGGCTATTGCGGCTACCGTTATTTCTTTTTTAGCAGTGCCAGCCTTAATGGCCCAACAAGAATGGGATGACCACGATAGAAGTCAAAAAACATTACCTCGCGATTTAGCACGTAATTATTTAGAAAGCTGTCCTCCGAATGCTATTTTATTTTCTTTTGGAGATAATGATACCTACCCATTATGGTATGCGCAAGAGGTAGAAGGTATCAGGCCTGATGTGCGTGTGGTGGTGAATAGTTTATTGGGCTCAGATTGGTATATGAAAGAGCTTAGATATAAAGTAAATAAGAGTGATAAATTTGATGTTATTTTTACTGAAGAACAAGTATCTGGTAGCAAGTTGAATGTAGCTTATTACAATGCTGTACCTGGTTTTGGGGAGGCCACTTACCACGACTTAGATTCTGTATTTAGAAATGTCATTGCAGATCCATTGGGTAAATACCAGGCTACTACACAAGAAGGGCCTGTAAATATTTTCCCTACGCATAAGTTTAAAGTACCTGTTAATAAAGCCAATGCATTGGCATCGGGTATTGCAAAACCTACCGATAACATAGTAGATGAATTATTAATTGACTTTAATCCGAATAGACAGTACTTACTTAAAAATGAAATGGCTATTTATGCCATCATTGCTACTTCGCAATTTAAAAGACCTATATGCTTTACTTCTACACAAGAGTTAAAAGAAATGGGACTAGATAAGTATGTGCGTCAAACGGGTATGTCTTATCAGTTGGTGCCTGCTATCGGTCAAAGTGTTGATGCCGACCTTTCTTATAAAAATATTATGACTAAGTTCACTTTTGGGAATGCTAAAAATCCGAATGTGTATTTTGATGAAGAAAATCGCAGACATTTAAATTCTATTCGTTTAACTATTGCACAAGTAGCCCAAGCCTTAGTAAGTGAAGGTAAATTAGACAGCGCTAGACAAATTATTAGAAAATTAGATAGTGAAACCAATGAGAAGAGTTTCCCTTATGGCATGACTTCTAATAGAGGGAATCAACATAACTATTTCTCTTATATTTTATTGCAGTCATGTTATGCAGCTGGTGAAATGAATATTGCCAAGAAGATATCTAATTCGGTATTGAAGGACTTAAACCAATCAATTGCTTATTATAAATCATTGGGTGACCCTATGTCTGAAGACCAGTATATGCAAAACATTGAGAATGCTTATCAAAACAAGCCAAATAGTTTAAGCAATAGTCAAATAGTATTTGTACAAGACGCTTTAACTACTTATCAACTTATTGCAGCTATTAATAAAATGAACCAAGACTTTGCAGTCAAAAAATAATTTATAAAATAGTTAATAGGGTAGCTACTACTTTATCAATTTCTGCTTTTGTATTGTGTTTAGAGAAAGAGAAACGAACGGTAACATCATTACTTCCTTTGTGCAGTGCATGTATTACATGAGAGCCGGTTTGTGCACCACTTGAACAGGCGCTGCCCCCACTAGCACAAATATGATGAATATCTAGGTTAAATAAAATCATTTCCGTTCTTTCCGATTTAGGAAAATTAACGCTTAGGGTAGTGTAAAGGCTTTTTCCAAAAGGGTCACCATTAAAACTCACTTCAGGCACTTTATTAATAAGTTCATCGTGCATATACTTTTTTAAACTAGCAATAGTTTCTCTGTCTTTTTCAAAATTTTCAGTAGCGATGTCTAATGCTTTGGCTAAGCCTACAATGCCATATAAATTTTCGGTACCCGCGCGCATATTTCTTTCCTGCGCCCCGCCATGTAATAAAGGGTTAATCTTTATATTTTCACTTATGTATAAAATGCCTACGCCTTTTGGCCCATGAAATTTATGTGCTGCAGCTGTGATAAAATCTACGGGGGTATTGGCTAAGTCAAAAGGGAAATGCCCCACGGTTTGAACAGTGTCGCTATGAAAATAAGCATTATACTTTTTACAAATAGCACCCACTTCCATTAAGTCAATCATATTGCCAATTTCATTATTAGCATGCATAATGCTCACAATGGTTTTTTCTTCACTTGCTGCAAGTATTTGTTCAAGGTCTGCAGTATCTATGTGGCCATTGGGGAGTATATTAACTAAGCTAAGCTTTACATTAAATTTTTTAGCCAAATGGTTTACTGTATGAAGGGTAGCATGGTGTTCGATGGGAGAGCTTACAATATGTTTGCAGTCCAAGTTTTCCATGGCAGCATGTAAAACAGTATTACTACTTTCAGTACCCCCACTTGTAAAAAATATTTCAGCAGGGCGAGCGCCTAAAGTATTTGCCACTTGTTTTCTAGCTTGTTCAATGGCCATTCTTGTTTCACGTCCATAACTATATATAGAAGAAGGGTTGCCAAACTTCTCGGTCATATAGGGCATCATGGCTTCTAAGACCAAGGGGTCTAGTGAAGTAGTAGCTGCGTTATCAAGATAAATTCTTTCCATGGATCAGTGTATGTCTAGTCTATAATTTAAATTATAAGCTTTTTCTAAGTTAGTGAATTGTAGCTATAATTGAAATAATCTCGTCCGCTAATTTATCGGCAGCTGCCTGTGAGGGTGCTTCTGTATAAATACGAATAATAGGTTCTGTATTACTAGATCTAAGATGTACCCATTCTTTTTCAAAATCAATTTTAAAGCCATCTTCTTTATTAATAGGGAAGGCTGCAAATTTTGTAGAGAGCACCTCAAATATTTTACTAAGTGAAATAGAGGTGTCTAGATCCATTTTTTTCTTACTCATAAAATAAGCAGGGTAGCTAGCCCTTAAAGCAGATGCGCTCATTTTACTTTTTGCTAAATGCGATAAAAATAAAGCAATGCCAATTAGGGCGTCTCTTCCATAATGTAAATCAGGTACGATAATACCACCGTTGCCTTCGCCCCCTATCACCGCTTTTTCATTTTTCATTTTGTTCACCACATTCACTTCGCCTACAGCGCTTGCAAAATAAGTGCAGCCGTAGTTTTCAGTAATATCTCTTAAAGCACGGGTAGAAGATAAATTACTAACCGTTGCGCCTTTTTTATTTTGTAAAATATAATCGGCTACGGCTACCAGCGTATATTCTTCTCCAAATAATTCTCCATTTTCACTTTCAAAACATAGGCGGTCTACATCGGGGTCTACGGCAATACCTAAACTTGCTTTTTTAGAAAGCACTGTATCGCAAAGTTCAGTAAGGTTTTCTTTTAAAGGTTCTGGGTTATGCGCAAAATTGCCATGCATATCGCCATTTAAAATTGTGATATCATTTACGCCAATGGCCTTTAGTAAGGCAGGCACTGTAAATGCACCTGAACTATTAATGGCGTCCAGCACTACTGAAAAATTAGCTGCTTTTATAGCATTCACATCTACTAAAGGATAAGCAAGAATGGCTTGAATATGTTTTTCAAGACTATCCGTATTGGGAATTATTTTTCCAATATCATCTATGCTTGCGTAATTAAAATCTTCATTGGCAGCTAAGGTTAAAATAGTCTTTCCTTCTTCACCACTTACAAACTCTCCTTTTTCATTCAATAATTTTAAAGCATTCCACTGTTTAGGATTATGGCTAGCTGTTAAAATAATACCACCATCTGCCTTTTCAAAAACCACGGCCATTTCAACGGTGGGTGTGGTGCTTAATCCCAAATGAATTACATCTATGCCTAAGGCCAAAAGGCTCTGTTCTACCAATACTTCAACCATTTCCCCGCTCATTCTTCCATCTCTACCCACCACTACTTTTTTCTTGCCTGGCGCTTTATGCAAAAGCCAGCTGCCATAGGCAGAGGCAAACTTAACAATATCGATAGGAGTAAGGTTATCATTGGGTTTACCTCCAATGGTGCCTCTAAATCCTGAAATACTTTTAATTAGTGCCATAGCTGCTCTTTTTACTTTATAAATTGGTTCGGCAAATTTACTTTAAATTTTTACACTTCCTTGTATCTTTATGGCATGATACTAGACATTTGGACATCTTTGGAAAAGGCAGATCAAGCCTTATTTGAGCTTATCAATGGTCATTGGACCAATGCCTTCTTTGATGTATTTATGCCATGGATGCGTACTTCTGAAAATTGGTTCCCGTTCTACTTAGCTTTAATAGTCTTTGTATTCTATCGCTGGGGCTGGAAGGCATGGAAATGGTTATTTATAGTGGCCATAACAATAGGGCTGTCCGATCAATTGAGTAGCTTTTTTTTCAAACCCTTCTTCCACAGATTAAGACCCTGTGCCGACCCTGCTATGTTAACGCATGTAAAATTATTATTAGGGACCTGTCCTACTAATTTTAGTTTCACTTCTTCTCATGCGACCAATCATTTTTCTTTAGCCATTTTTGTATTTATGACTTTGCAACCCTTATTTAAAAAGTATAGCTATTTGTTTTTTTTATGGGCAGGTATTATCTGTTATGCACAAGTATATGTAGGTGTGCATTATCCATTAGATGTATTGGCAGGTTCTTTGCTTGGACTCATGATAGGTTATGCAGGCGCAAGTGTTTATTCGAAATGGATGTCTAGAAATTAAACTGGGTCGTATTTTTAGGGTAGATGAGTTCGTAACTTTTTCGAACACCTTTTGCATGCACATGAAAAATATTTATTTGCTGGTCATTCACTCCAAATAAAACCTCGCATAAAACATTGAGTTGACTTAGCTGTTTTATATTTTTAATTTCAAAATAAGTCCAAGTACTTTCGTTTTGAATTTCAAATCCAACATAGTCTAAACTAGATTTATTTCCATTTACAGATAAGTTCAAACGCTTTGATAAATAAGCTTTAAGCAGGGCATCCCCTTTACTTTTTTGACTGGGCTGAGACAAATCAATGGTAGTTTTAGTTTCGGCAGCAATCATTTTTTCTAGATCATTGGTGAAACAACGCACGCTAATTTCAATAGTGGCTTCTTTTTCATTATGATTGATATCAATCACGGATACGAAAAAGGGGTGCATTAAACTTAGCATCGCGGTAAAAAGGGTATTCCATCCAACTAAAAGCATATAAATTTATTTGTATCTTACAAAGGTCTTGATTAATTTAACATTTTAAAAATTTTCATTGAATGAATGACCTTTTTATTTTTGCGCACCTTGGATTTAGGCATATTATGGATATCAATGGGTCTGATCATATGTTGTTTATTCTGGCCCTTGTGATTCGCTATATGGCAAGCGATTGGAAAAAGATATTACTTTTAATAACTTCTTTTACCATTGGCCATTCTATTACTTTAGCTTTGAGTACTTTAGATTGGATTTATTTTCCTATGTATATAATTGAACTGCTTATTCCCATCACCATATTACTAACAGCCCTTTCTAATCTTTTTGTAAAGGATTTTAGTTACGCTGCTAAGTATCATATTATATATTATTTAGCTTTATTTTTTGGCCTCATTCATGGCTTAGGCTTCAGCAATTATCTCAAAAGCTTACTAGGTAAGGAGGAAAGCATTCTACTGCCTCTTTTTTCATTTAACCTAGGCTTGGAATTGGGGCAGCTATTGATTGTGGGTTGTATATTAGTTTTTGCTTTTCTGCTCGTAAATCGCATTAAGATTAACCGAAAATCGTATATTCGAATTGGATCTTTTATAACCATTGGACTTTCTCTAATCATGATAATAGATCGTATCAAACCTTTTTTAAATAAATAGATTCTATGCAAATCAAAAAATTAGCTTTTTTGAGTTTTGTTTTCTTAACAAGTGTAACTTGTTTATTGGCACAAGACATTCACAACAACCCAAGCTCTAATCATGGCAATAAGTTTGAACAGTTGGGCACTATTTTAGCCACCCCTAATGAGTATCGAACAGCAAGTGGCGCACCAGGTACAAAATATTGGCAACAAAGAGCAGATTATGATATCAAAGCCACATTGGATGAAAAAAAATTAATGCTATCTGGTACTGAAACAGTTACCTATTACAATAACTCACCCGATGTACTTACTTATTTATGGTTACAGTTAGATGAAAATGAACATAGCACAGTTAACAATGCAGGCTTCCCCAGTGAAACACGCTTAGGACGTGGGGTAACCACTACCACTATTGATAAATTAATCGAACAAAAAACCGATAATGGATTGGGTCATATCATCACCTCTTTAACAGATGCGTTGGGTACGAAGTTAAAATATACTATTAATGGAACGATGATGCGTATTGAAACGCCTAGTCCATTAAAGCCGGGTCAAAAAATTATTTTTAAATTAAGTTGGAACTATAAAATTACTGATAGAATGACCGTTGCCGGCAGAGGCGGTTATGAATATTTCCCTGAAGACGGTAACTATTTATTTACCATGGCACAATGGTATCCGCGTTTATGCGTGTACTCCGATTTCCAAGGATGGCAAAATCATCAATTTACCGGTAGAGGTGAATTTGCTTTAGTTTTTGGTAATTATAAAGTGGCCATCACGGTTCCAGGTGATCACGTAGTGATGGCAACAGGTCAAGCACAAAATTATCCTGCTGTATTATCTGCAGCACAATTAGCTAGATGGAATAAAGCACAAACTTCTACAGAACCTATAGAGATAGTTACTTTGGAAGAAGCGAAAAATGCAGAAAAAAATAAAGTCACTACACAAAAGACTTGGGTATTTAATGCAGAAAATGTGCGTGATTTCGCATTTGGATCTAGCCGTAAATTCATTTGGGATGCAATGGCTGCCAATGTAGAAGGTAAGAAAGTAATGTGCATGAGTGGATATGGAAAAGAAGCCTATGGTTTATACCGTAAGTTTTCAACGAAGGCAGTAGCGCATACTATTAAATCATACTCTAAGTTTAGTATTCCTTATCCATATCCTGTAGCACAAAGTATTGAAGCTTCTAATGGA
>JAJTDP010000070.1 GCA_021300455.1 Sediminibacterium sp.
GGCAGCGGAGAAATAGAAATTATACTTCCCGATCAAACACAATTTTTAGGAGAATAAATTATACAAGACCTCATTTAAAATTATACCATTATGACTCAGTTTGAACCACCCATTCATTGGAATGATCATGAAGACATCGCTCAAAAATTATATGAAAAATTTGGGGATGATTTTACAGAGTCTAAAATTTATAGAGTGCGCTTTACCGATTTATTAGATTGGGTTTTATCCTTACCACATTTTGAGGGCAAAAAAGAAGAGTCTAATGAGGGGCACCTGGAAATGATTCAATCCGCCTGGGTCTATGAGTGGCGGGATAATCAAAAATAAGCTTACATTTATTGTCTAAATAAAGATGTCTTGTTAGCTAAGTTCAAAAATATAACTTGTTTTGTATTTGATGTTGATGGTGTGTTAACCAATGGCAATTTGTTGGTCATGCCCAATGGACTTATGGCAAGAACCATGAATATTAAAGATGGCTATGCAATTCAATTAGCAATTAAAAAAGGATACAAGGTTTGGATTATTTCAGGGGGCAATTCCGATGAAGTGAAAGAGCGTCTGGAAAAATTAGGGGTTAATCAAGTATTTATGAAAGTGTCAGACAAAAAAGTACTTTTAGAAGAGTTATCTATATTACATGCAACCCCAATGGATCAAATATTATATATGGGAGACGATATGCCCGATTTAGAAGCCATGCAATTAGTAAGTATTGCGGCTTGTCCAAATGATGCAGCTATTGATATTAAAGCGATGGCCACTTATAAAGCCATTACCAAAGGGGGAGAGGGCTGCGCTAGAGAAGTAATTGAAAAAACATTAAAGTTGAATGATCATTGGGTCAATGATGATCATATTCAGTCAAAATGAATTTAAAATAATCAATTTGAAATTATTCATTCATTTTTTAAAGTTGGTGCGTTGGCCAAACTTATTATTCATTATACTAGCTGAATGCTTATTGCATTTTTGTATTTACAAACCATTATTTCCTCTTTCGGGTAGCGAGGTAGATATTCGTTTTTATTTCATGCTTACTAGTAATATTTTAATTGCCGCTGCTGGTTATATGATTAATGATTATTTTGATGTCAATATTGATCAAGTCAATAAGCCTCAAAAAGTAGTGGTGGGTGCATATATTAGTAGAAGGATGGTTATTTTTTGGCATCTTATTTTCAGTGTACTAGGCATATTTATATCCACTATTGTATTTCCTTTTCAAACCTATTGGCATATTCATATCACTAATTTATTGGCTATTTTATTTTTATGGTTTTATAGCACTACATTTAAAAAGAAGTTTTTAGCAGGTAATATTCTTATTGCAATACTCACCGCTTGGTCTATTGCCATTGTGTATTTTTCTAAGTTTACTATTCAAGAAATTATACATCCTGCTATAACTAATGGGGCTGTTTTAAAATTTGCCAAGCTAACTTTATTATATAGTGCATTTGCTTTTATATTAACCTTGGTAAGAGAGGCTTTAAAGGATATGGAGGATATGGAAGGCGATCAGAAATTTGGTTGCAATACCTTGCCCATTGCCTGGGGCTTAAAGCCCACTAAAGTGTATTTAGCCGTTTGGATAATTGTGGTCATTGCCGTTTTGTTAATCATTCAATTATATGTAATTCCTTTTGGTTGGTGGTATACTGTTTTGTATTGTGTAGTTTTTATTATTACGCCCTTAAGTCTTGTTCTAATTCAATTGCCTAAGTCCTTTACGCATAACCACTTTAAAAAACTGAGTGCTTATTTAAAATTTGCCATGCTAGCGGGTATTTTATCCATTCTATTTTTCTACTTTTTATTTTAATATAATAGTTTCATATAATCGATTCATTTCATGCCTTCATTCATACTAGCCTCGCAATCTCCTAGAAGAAAAACATTACTAGAATGGGCCGAAATTCCTTTTGAAATTATTGTTTCAGATATAGATGAATCTTATCCCTCTAGTTTAGCCATAGAAGAAGTACCAGTATATATAGCAAAAAATAAAGCCTTGGCCGTAAAAGAAATAATTCTTTCCACTAAACCTAGTTTAGTGAATCAATGTATTATTGCTGCAGATACCGTGGTGGTACTAGATCAAACAATTATTGGTAAACCTAATAATAAACAAGAGGCTATTGAGTCCTTGCTTGCTTTGTCTGGTCAAACCCATAAAGTTATTACCGGTGTTGTTTTATTACATCAAGGCCAGGAAATAAGCTTCAGTGAAACAACCTTGGTGGAGTTTCATGCATTAACAGCTGAACAAATAGAATTTTACGTAGAAAAATACAAGCCCTATGATAAAGCAGGAGGCTATGCTATTCAGGAATGGATTGGGGTTGTAGGTATTAAAAAAATTACTGGCGACTTTTATAATGTAATGGGACTTCCTGTAAGTAAACTTGTACAAACAATAAAGCAACTAAATATTAGTTAGTTGCTTTAGGTATAAATTTTTATTTACTTATTAATTTACTTTTTCCTTTCCTCATTAATTTCTTTTTTTTCTTAATATATAATTACTGCCAATTAAAAGCAATATCTAATTCCAAGTCTGGGTGTAGGCTTCTTTCCACAGGGCAGGTTCTTGCCACTCTTTCTAATATCTCCTTTGTTTTATCATCTAAGTTTAAACCAGCAGGCATGGTTACATGTGCAATTATCTTTCCTATTCTTCTTGGATCTGATACCATTATTTTAGTCACTTCTACCTTGGCACCATCAAGTGCAATAGACATAGATTCTGCTTTAATGCCCATGGTGGTAATCATACAAGCACCTAGGCCTGTAGCAATTAAGTCGGTGGGAGAAAACCTTTCCCCCTTGCCTTTATTGTCAGTAGGGGCATCTGTTTGAATAGGAGAGCCACTTTGCAAGTGAACGCAAGTGGTTCTTAGATTAGCGTCGTAGGTTACGATAGAGGTCATTGGAATTATTTTAAAATAATTTGTTTAATGTTTTTTTATAATCTTAGCGCTTTATTGATTTAATTTAAAAATCTATACAAAATGCTAACTAATAGCTATGAAGATAAGCTATAATTTCAAGGCAAAAAAGGTGAATATCTACTGCAAGTCTTGTATTTTTGTACCTGATTATAGAGAATGATTGATACAAGAATAAAAAAACCAGATTGGTTAAGAGTAAAGCTACCTATTGGGGAAAGTTATAAGCATGTACGTGGGTTGGTGGATACACATAAATTACATACTATTTGCGAGAGTGGTAATTGCCCAAATATGGGAGAGTGCTGGGGCGAAGGCACGGCTACATTTATGATACTTGGGAATATTTGTACAAGAAGCTGTCAGTTTTGTGCTGTAGCTACAGGACGTCCTAAAGCAGTAGAGTGGGACGAACCACAACGAGTAGCGGAAGCCATCTTACTTATGAAAGTGAAGCATGCAGTACTTACTAGTGTAGATAGAGATGAATTAGCAGATGGAGGATCCATTATTTGGTATAATACCATTAAAGCTATTAAAACACTTACGCCGTCTACTACTTTAGAAACTTTAATTCCAGATTTTAGAGGTATTGAAGAACAAATTAATCGAATTATTGAAGCTGCTCCAGAAGTGGTGAGTCATAATATGGAAACCGTAGAACGTATTACACAGAAAGTAAGGGTTCAAGCAAAATACAGAAGAAGCTTAGGCGTACTAGAGACTTTGAAAAAAGGAGGTATGCGCACTAAAACGGGTATAATGTTAGGTATTGGAGAACAGAAAGATGAAGTGATACAAACGATGAAAGACTTAGTGTCGGTGGGTACCGATGTATTAACCTTAGGTCAATACTTACAACCTACTAAAAAACATTTAGCGGTTCAACGCTTTGTACATCCTGATGAATTTGCTGAGCTTAGACAAATTGGCTACGAGTTAGGTTTTGACTATGTTGAAAGTGGGCCCTTAGTGAGATCGTCTTATCATTCAGAAAAACATGTTATACAAGGCTGGGGTAGAAATAAATGGAAAGAAGAAAGTTTACTCCCACATTAGAGCGCTTGCACCTAGTATAGCAGCGTCAGATTCTTTTAAATGACTCACTAATATTTTAATTTTATTTTGGAACACTTCAATTAAGTTCGCTTCCATATGTTCACGGGTAGGTTTTAAAATTAAATCACCTGCCTT
>JAJTDP010000032.1 GCA_021300455.1 Sediminibacterium sp.
GCTCCTAAAAATAATAAAACAATTTTTTTCATTTTTTAAAGTTTTTGGTTAATGAAATGATACTTAAATATATTGCTTTCATTTTAAAATTCAAATTAAATTTATATTAACTAAAGACAGCTTTCACTGTTGAAATAGTTATACTTATATTTGAAACTTTGCCTATTTTTATCAAAACAAACAACTATGCAAGATCAAAATTTCAAAAACCATGCTAAAATGGTTCCAGGATTTCACTATCTAACACTACCTGCAATTCTAATTTTTTTAATAGCTTCTGTGAATTATTTTATTAATTCTACAGCAGAAAACAACTACTTAGGCGCTTGCTTATGTCTACTTTCTGTGATTGTATTTTTATTAGCATGGTATGCACGTGGCTTTGCTTTAAAAGCACAGGATAGAGCCATTCGTGCTGAAGAAAATTTCAGATATTATTTAGCCACTGGAAAAGTATTTCCAAAAGAATTACGCATGGGCCAAATTATAGCTTTACGTTTTGCAAGCGATGATGAATTTGTTACCTTAACAGCAAAAGCAGTGGCTGAAAACTTAACCAATAAGCAAATCAAAGAATTGATTAAAAATTGGAAAGCCGATCACGATAGAGCTTAATGAACTAAATCCAGCGTTTAACTACCTTCCTACAGCCGGTATCACAGGTAAACTTTCATTGCCCGTTTCATTCACAGCTTGTACTGCAAAGAAATAATTATCCTTGCTATAAGGAAGTCTCATCTCTAAACTTTCTGTGTATACTTTCTTTTGCCATACCGGGCTAGTAGTTTCTCTTATTAAAACATAGTACCCTTTTACCGATCCAGTTTTAGGTGCCTTCCAATACAAGTAACTTGAATTGGTTAATTTTTTTACATCTATTTTAACTTCATCCGGAACAGCAGGTGCCTTGGCTAAATTGGCCAGGTTGGCTAAATTCATACTGGTATTCTTTCTGAGGTATTCAAAATCAATATGCTCAATCACATCTCCATAATTAATTCCATTCTCTACTCTTATATCTTGATGTTGACGGGTATAGTTTTCATTCATCTCCGTAATTCTTACTGCAGCAAAACCATTCTCCACAAAAGCAGTATGGTCACCCCCTCTTAAAAAACGGTCGTTACGATAAATCATCATTACTTCTAAATTCTCTACATAACGTTCTCCTATTTCTTTGACATAGCGAGCTAATTGTCTTGACCTTCCATCATTCTCTAACCCAAGATTACGTATTTGCATAGCTACTCTTCCAGTATCAGTTACCGATAAGCCTTCACTAAAAACACGAATACGGGTATTGTCAACGATATTGGTTTCATTACTATTATTAGAACCCATAATATCATTATTCAAGACCGCCTCAATTTTCCAATTTTCTTTTTTGGCTTTGCCGGCCATAAAATAAGCACCTAATAAACCTTGTTCTTCCCCACTCACTGTTACAAAAATAATGGTGGCAGGAAAACTATGCTTACTCATTACTCTAGCACATTCCATTACAGCTACCGTTCCGCTTCCATCGTCATTCGCTCCTGGTGAATCGCCCACACTATCCATTTCATTAGAACGTCTGCTATCTAAATGTCCACTAATTACAAATATTCTTTTATCATTGGGGTCGGTACCTTTTAAAGTAGCCACTACATTACCTAAAATGATAGGTCTATTCACTCTTCTTTTATCGGCGTTATAGGTTATGGTATCTATAAAAGCAGACAACCTTCCATTACTTAACTTTGCATATTCATTAAACCTATTTAATATCCATGCTCTTGCAGCACCAATACCTTTAGTTGAACTACTTTGATTACTTAGTGTTGCTCTTGTACCAAAAGCCACTAGCTTATTTAAATTCTGCGCTAAGCTATCAACACTTATTTCTTTCACCATCGCGTCAATCTCGGCATCTTTTTTAATAATTTGTTGAGAATATGAATTGGCTACTGCACCTAATAAGAAAACTACTAAAAAAATAATTTTGTTCTTCATGTATAACTGTTTAAAATAATACTTTTCAAAATTTTTTAATTATTCTTTGCATCTAAAATAACAGGTGTTTTTCCACCGCCCATAATAATTACTTTAGCATTAGGAGAAGTGATTAACCCCTTCATTATTTGTATTTGCTCATATTGCAACTGCTTATCACCTAAGCCAGAACTAATAATTTTTTGATAATCGGCAATACCTTGCGCTTCCACTCTTTTACGCTCTGCTTCTTGCTTTTCTTTTTGTAAAACGAACTGCATTTTTTGTGCATCTTGCTCGGCCTTAATTTTATCTTCAATAGAAGCTTTTACTGTAGCAGGTAAAACAATATTACGCACTAACAATTGCTCAAGTACCAAACCACGTATTTTTAAATTTTCTTCAATAGTTTTAAAAATTCTACTTTGAAACTCATCTCTTTTTAAAGAATATAAATCAACGGCTGTATAATAAACAGCATTGTCTCTAATTTTAGTTCTAGTAATAGGGCGCACAATTACATTTTTAAAATCGTAGCCTATTTCTCTTACAATTTTGGGTGCTTCAGAAGATTGCACTCTATATAATACAGTTAAGTCAATCACTACTTCTAAACCATCGGCTGTTAAAACGCGAATGGCATCATCTCCCGCCATTTCACCTTCAGTATGCACACCACTCATCGTATAATTTTGTGTTCTTACATCTATGCTATTGACAGTCATTAAAGGGTTCACAAAGTTTAAACCGCTAGTAACCACTTCATCTTGTACTTTTCCAAATAAGGACTGTACTCCAATTTCTCCAGCATCAATTTGCTTAATACAAGAAGTTAATACACCAATGGCAATAACTACTAATCCAATAGTACGAATACTTCCCTTTCGAAGATAAGCAGGCAAATTTAAATTTTCAACAGCGCCCGCTGCAAAAAACAAAGCAACTCCAATTAAAATAAATAACATAATATATAATTTAACTAAAGTTACAATATTTCAGTTTGCCCCTACTAAATAGTTTATTAGAAAATGCCCTTAGAGAGATGATTTATTTCATATAAACAGTCTTACCCGTTTTAGCCGATTGTATAGCGGCTTCTAATATGCGATTCACCATCACATTATTCTCTGTAGAATATAAACCATAGGGTTCTACTTTCTCCTTCCCTCTAAGTACCGCATGTAAATAAGAGAAGGGGTCGGTAAACACATGTATGTCTTTTTCAGAAACTGTTTTTTCTGTTTCAGGCGCGGCTTCTTTATTTCTTAATCTCATCTTTTGTGCATTCACGGCAATAATATAAGCAGAGTCGCCATATACTTCCATATCCTTTCTTGCAAAAGTCCAGGCCCATGATGGTTGTAAGATGGCCTGCGTTTTAGCATAGTTCACTATTATAGTAGCGTTGTCATCTACCTTTGGATAAATAGAAGGCTTGAATTGATTCATCACAGCTGTTACAGAAATAGGCATTTCCCCCTGCATTAAATAGGTCATTAAATTCGCACCATAACATCCGAAGTCAACAATAGAACCTCCCCCATTTTCAATAGGATCGGTTAACCAATCAAAAAATTCTGGACTCACCCCAATTTCTTTAGGCCCTTGATGACCATGATGAAATACTACTTTTCTAACTTGTCCAACATAGTTTTCTTTGATAAGTCTAAAGGTTTCAAAAGTAGAGGGATACCATGAAGTCTCATAATTGGTAAGTAACATTACATTATTCTTTTTAGCCAATGCCTCCATTGCTAAGGCTTCTTTTAAATTAGAAGCAAGTGGTTTTTCCACCATAATATGTATGCCCCTTGGCGCTGCTGCTTGGGCTACCATTCAATGTTCATGAATAGAACCGAATGCGACAACTGCTTCTGGTTTTGTTTTATCAAGTGCAGTTTCTAAATTACTGTAGAATAAATCTTTACTTAAATTAAATTTAATAGCATTTTTTTCAGCGATGGCTTTATTGGGTTCGTAAATACCTACAATTTCAATGACATCGGTTTTGGCTTTATTTAAAATCCAAGATACATGGCCATGTGTAATGCCTGCCACCACTACTCTCACTGCACCTGTTTTACCTGTTTGTGCCTCCAAATTAATTGTTATACAAAACAAAGAAAATAGGCTTAGAAAAAACAAAGACTTTATTTTCATAATTTTTAATTTAAGTATGGACGTTACTTTTATTTCGTTAATGAATTTAATGCTTTTCGCATCAAATAATAAAAAATAATATTATTAGGGAAGCATGGTAGCAAATAGCGGGTCCAAGCTATTCTGCACTTCATAATAACCTTGCTTATACCACTTAATACGGGCCACCAAGGCTAATATTTGTCTTTGAACCAAGGCCTTGTTTTTTTCAATGGCTTTTAAGCTTTGCTTTTCTTCGTTATTGGCAAACCCATTGAGCGCAGTCCAATAATCATAATTTTGATATTGCTTTAAAAAATCAGAAGGCGTTGCTAAAGAATTCATAGCAGCTCTATTTTTCAAGTACCACTGAAACACAAAATCATTCAATAAACTTTGTTTCCATAATATAGTAAAGCTTGTATCCATGAATACATTTTTTTCACTCACCCATTTATCCGGATAAATTCCTCCCCCACCATATACTAAATGCCCTTTAGGTGTCTTGTACTTTTCTCCTTTATAACTTGAATCTTGCATACCCATCGCATCCTCATGCATTCTTGATATAAAATCATCTTCATAAGCCTGCTTTCCTTTTTCATAAGGGCGTTGAATATTTCTGCCTAGTGGCGTAAAATATTTGGCAGTGGTTAAACGAAGCGCCCCACCATTGGATAAATTATATTGTTGTTGCACAAGACCTTTACCATAAGAACGCTGACCCACAATAGTGGCTCGGTCCCAATCTTGAAGTGCACCTGCCAATACTTCGCTGGCCGATGCAGAAGTTTCATCCATCAAAATTGTTAAGAGGCCTTCTTCAAAAAGTCCTTCTCTTTTACTGAAATAATCTACCCTAGGAGAATTGGCTCCTTCTGTATATACAATTAATTTATTACCGCTCAATAATTCATCCGCAATGGCCACTGCTTCTGAAAGTAGTCCACCTCCATTACCTCTTAAATCAATCACCAAAGATTTAATGCCTTTTTGCACCAAAGTATCTAAGGCCTGCATGAAGGACTCATAGGTTCTATCTGCAAATTTATCAATTCTAATATAGCCCATTGTGGGGTTGATTAAATAAAACGCATCTACTGAAGAAACCGGTACATTGTCTCTTGGAATGGTTATGGAAATTTGTTTTCCCTCTCTAGCTATTAATAATTTAACCTTGGTATTAGAAGGCCCTTTGATTTTTTTTCTAATATCATCTGATGCCCATTTTTTGCCCGATAATTGTATATTGTCATCTGCTTTTAACAAAATATCTCCAATTTGCATTCCAGCTTTAGCAGCAGGCCCCTCTTTTATAACATAAGAAACAAAGATGCTATCTCTGAACTGCATAAATTCAATACCAATGCCTTTAAAATTGGGTTGCAATTGTTCATTCACTTCAACTAAATCTGAAGGGGGTATATACACAGAGTGTGGGTCTAACTGCGCTAAATAATAATTAGCCAAACGATTACTAGCACTATCCGTATCTAATTTGTCGACATACTTAGATTGAATTAATTGCAAGATTTCTTGCATAGGATCCTTCGTTGTTGAACTAAAAACATTTAAGGGTAAACTTCCTTTAAAAAACACCCCTATTACCACACCCATTATTACCAAAAAGGCATAAAAAAGCGGGGTGGACCAATTTGATTTATTATTTTCTTGCATGCTAGTTTTATTCGGGCTAAAATTACACTAAAAAGGCTATTTTCACACACAAGATTATTACCTATGGCTAAGAATTATATTATTGCAGATAGCGGCGCTACAAAATGCCAATGGACGATGGTGAGTTCCAATAAGAAAACAACCCTTACAAGTTTAGGTATTAGCCCCTATTTTCTAAGCGCTGCTCAAATTCAAGCACTAATAGAAAAAACTTTTAAAAATAAAATTAAGTTAGACAGCGTTGATGCAGTTTATTTTTATGGTACGGGCTTAAGCAATCCTCAAAATGCCAGTCAATTAAAAAAAGCATTGAAAGCTGTTTTTACTAAAGCTTCATTTGATATACAAACCGATTTAGTAGCTGCTGCAAGGGCAACTTGTCAAAATACAAAAGGGGTTGCCTGCATTTTAGGTACGGGTTCTAATACAGGATTTTATAATGGTAAAAAAATTACAAAAAATAGTCCTGGCCTTGGTTATGTATTAGGTGATGAAGGCAGTGGTTCTTATTTAGGAAAAAAAGTAATCCAATATTATTTGTATAAAACCTTTGACGAAGATTTAATGTCAAGCTTTGAAAAGAAATTTGCTACTTCTAAGGATGAAATATTAAATAATGTATATAAAGAAGCGACGCCGAACAGATACCTAGCCCAGTTCACTGAATTCTTAGTAGAGAATAGAGGACATTATATGATTGAAAATATTATTGAAGATGGCTTGAACGATTTTTTCTATGCCCATATTAATAAAATGAATGAAGCCTGGTTATACCCTATTCATTTTGTTGGCAGTGTGGCCTATGGCTTTAAGGATATTATTAAGCAACTAGCTTTAAGCTACGAATTTGAAGTAGGTAGTATTATTAAATCTCCGATGCAAGGTCTTATCACCTATCATCAAAAAAATAAATAGCTTTTTAATTATAGCTGGCTAAGTATATGCATGATATAGAACCTCATTATCATTGGCGCCATTTATACATGGCAGAAGAAGATCCAAGATCTATTTTTTTTGGGCGTACTTATAGCGAGTTTGAATTTTCTCAAGCCGTGTACAATTATTATATACATCCGCAGTGGGACGAATTTGGTAGTAAAACTTTATACCTGAAAATTCTTTTTGCAGACTATGATGCAAAATTTGCCATTATTGAAATGATTGGCGAGTGGAACGATGCCATTGAGAACGATATTATGGAATTAAAAAGAGAAGTCCTAGATAAACTAATGGAAGAAGGTATTTATAAATTTATTATGATTGCCGAAAGCGTTTTTAATTTTCATAGTGGTGATAAAGATTATTATGAAGAATTATACGATGAAGTAGCAGACGAAAATGGCTGGGCCGTTTTAATTAATTTTCACCAAGGTGCCCAACACGATTTTTTACTCAGAAAATTAAATCGCTACATTGAACTAATGGAAATACCTGCTTGGAGAACATTTAAACCCGAAGACTTTTTCCAACTCATTGATGACAAAATTTCTCAAAGGTTATTATAGGTTATTACTAAGAAGGAATAATTATTATTAGAGACAATTATAACATAATATTTTAATATATTAAATCCTCATAGGCGCCCTGCAACTCATTATACGCATGATTATCATTGGCTAATTTAGCCGCCGCCATCCCTTTTTCGTACCACTCAATCGCCTTTTCTTGCTGGGCCATTCGCTCTAGGCATTTGGCAAAATGATAGTAGGATCCAATATAATCGGGGGAATCTGTAAGAACCGCTAACAGTAAATCATGGGCCTTGGGGTCTTCCCCTAATTTAATATATTCCATGGCCAAGGCATGTCTTAAAAAGTTATCCCTAGGTTGTTGATTTAAAAATTCAATAATTCTTTCGATTCGTTGCATCTTGACTTATATTTGCATTAGTTGCATAAACAACTAACAATTTAACAAAATTAGCAATCATGAAAATCTTAGTTTGTATTAGTAAAACACCCGACACGACTGCTAAAATTGCCTTCACCGAAGGTAATACAAAGTTCGATGAAAATGGAGTGCAGTGGATTATCAACCCTTTTGACGAATGGTATGCCTTAGTAAAAGCCATTGAATTAAAAGAGAAAGACCCTAGCGCTATTATTCATTTAGTAACCGTGGGTGCAGCAGATGCAGAACCTATAATTAGAAAAGCATTGGCATTAGGTGGTGACGAAGCCATTAGAATAAATAGTAATAGCAACGATTCTTTTTTTGTAGCTAAACAAATTGCTGCCATAGCGAAAGAAGGTAGTTATGATATTATATTTACAGGTAAAGAAACCATTGATTACAATAGCGCTTCCATTGGATCAATGTTATCAGCAATTTTAGATTTGCCTTTTGTATCCTTAGCTGACCAATTGGATTTGAATGGAAATACAGCAACTGTGAGAAGAGAAATTGAAGGTGGAGAAGAAACCTGCGAAGTAAATTTACCCGTAGTAATAAGTTGTCAAAAAGGAATGGCCGAACAAAGAATTCCGAATATGAGAGGTATAATGGCAGCCCGCACTAAACCATTGAAAGTGTTGGAACCTATTGAGGCGAGTGCTACTACAAGTATCAAAAAATTTGATACTCCAGTGGCAAAGTCAGGGGTAAAATTAGTAGACCCTGCCAATATGGATGAATTAGTAAGACTATTAAAAGAAGAAGCAAAAGTTATTTAAAGCATTAAAAAATATTTTATGGTACTAGTATATATAGATCAAGCCGATCAACAAATTAAAAAGTCTTCCTTAGAAGCCATGTCTTATGGCGCAGCACTTGCAAAACAATTAGGCTGCGATGTTGCCGCATTAGTTTTAGGCACGGTGCAAGATAATCTTGCAGAGCTTGGAAAAAATGGCGCGCAAAAAGTATATCATCTTAAAAATGAAAGCTTAAATAGCTTGGATGTAAAATTACATTCTACTTTAATTGCCCATGCTGCTAAAAATGTGAACGCTACTGTAGTGGTTTTTGCGAATAATATAAATGGTAAGGCCATTGCGCCTGCAGTATCTGTAAAATTGGAAGCGGGACTAGTAAGTGGTGCCTCCAGTTTACCTAATACTGAAAATGGTTTTGTAGTGACTAAAACAGTTTTCTCTGGTAAAGCCTTTGCCTCTATTCAAATTGAAACGCCTATTAAGGTTATTGCCATTAATCAAAATAGTTTTGGACTAGTGGCATATGATTCTACCGCCACTGTAGAGGAATTAAATATTCCAATACCTGCTGCTTCAATTAAAATAACTAAACTAGAAAAAGTGGAAGGCGAGATTCCATTAACAGAAGCTAGTTTAGTAGTAAGTGGTGGCCGTGGTTTAAAAGGGCCAGAAAATTGGGGTATTTTATTAGACCTAGCTAAATCTCTGGGAGCTGCTACTGCTTGTAGCCGTCCTGTATCTGATACAGATTGGAGACCCCACCACGAACATGTAGGTCAAACAGGCATTCAAATTGCCCCTAACTTATATATAGCCATTGGTATTTCAGGCGCCATTCAACATTTGGCAGGCGTAAATAGAAGTAAAACTATTGTAGTTATTAATAAAGACCCAGAAGCCCCTTTCTTTAAAGCGGCCGATTATGGAGTCATTGGAGACGCCTTTGAAGTGGTACCAGCCCTCACTTCAGCTATTTTAAAAATGAAGTCAACCGCATAGCATAATTATTTAACTTTGTGGGAGCAAAGTAAACCTATGCAGAAAATTGAACTTGAAATAGTGGCTTTATCACATAGCATCACCCAATCTAACTCTTATGCAGTTATTTTAGGAGAGGTGAACGGGCTGCGCCGATTACCTATTGTTATTGGAGGTTTTGAAGCACAGGCCATTGCTGTGGCACTTGAGAATATGCATCCTTCTCGCCCACTTACACACGATTTAATGAAAAATTTTATGACTGCTTTTGATATTCAATTGCAGGAAGTATATATATGTGATTTGCAAGAAGGTATTTTTTATTCCAAATTAGTTTGCTTTACTGCTAATGACACCATTGAAATTGATAGCAGAACTAGTGATGCACTCGCCTTAGCCGTTCGTTTTGGTTGTCCTATTTATGTATATTCTAATATTTTAGAACAAGCAGGACTTGAAAATGAGAATGCAGAAAAAAATAACCCACCCGCTTCAGTTGTTGCTGAACCAGTGGCCAATGATTTAACAAGTATGTCATTAGTTGAATTAAATAAATTGTTACAAGAAGTTTTAGAACAGGAAGACTATATCCGCGCTATTGATATTCGTGATGAAATCAATAAGAAAACTGCGCAAAAGAAATCATAACGAATGATTCAATTTTCTCCTTGCAAAATTAATTTAGGCTTATCTATCTTAGCAAAAAGAGCAGATGGTTTTCATGCATTAGAAACTGTTTTTTATCCGGTGGCCTTGAATGATATTGTAGAAATTGTTCCAACAAAATTATTTACCTTTTCCCATACCGGCATTTCAATTCCTGGTGATACTTCCAATAATTTATGCGTTAAAGCCTACCAATTATTAAAAGCCGATTTCCCTGAAATGGGTGATGTTAAAATACATTTACATAAAAATATTCCCATGGGTGCGGGTTTAGGCGGAGGTTCTGGCGATGGAACAACTGTTTTAAAAATACTCAATAATTTATTTAATCTAAATATATCCAAAGAACAACTACTTCACTATGCTGCAAGTTTAGGAAGTGATTGTCCTTTTTTTATTTATAACGAAGCCTGCCATGCTACTGGAAGAGGTGAAATACTGAAACCCATTGACATTGACTTAAGTGGGTATACTATTGCTTTAGTTCATCCTGGTATTCATATTGCTACTGCCTGGGCATTTCAACAATTAAGCCCTTGTGTAAAAGAAAAATCTATTGCAGCAATTATTAAACAACCTATTGAAACTTGGAAGGCTGAACTAATGAATGATTTTGAAGCACCTGTTTTTAAGGCAAACCCATTATTAGAAAAGATCAAAAATAATTTATATAGTCAAGGCGCAATCTATGCAAGTATGAGTGGCTCCGGTAGTTCCCTATTTGGTATATTTCCCAAGGGAACCACGATAGAATCTCCAGCAACGGAATCTTCAGTAAGGATTGATCTTATTTAATCTAGATCCAATTTTATTTATTGACTTAGTTTTTGATTTAGTTTTTGATTTCACTTTTTCATTCAGTTAAAAATAATTGCTAACGTTCGTTATTTTATAGATAATAACAATTGGTTTGATTCTTTAAACAATATCAAATGGTTAATAAATTTATTGCGATTCTGCTGTAAAAATTATTGTTTTTTCGTAATTTTCATTGAACCGCTAACCTAAGTGGGTTTCCCTATAAATAACTGGTTGTAAATGACGAAAAAAGAACAATTAGGATTGTACGATCCTGCTTATGAACACGACGCTTGTGGTATTGGATTTGTTGCTAATATCAAAGGTGTAAAATCACATCAAAATGTAATTGATGGACTAACTATTTTGGAAAACATGGAACACCGTGGTGCCTGCGGTTGTGAAATTAATACTGGTGATGGCGCAGGAATTATGATTCAAATTCCACATGAATTTTTCTTCGATGAATTATTACAACAAGGCATTCACCTACCCGACTTAAATGAATATGGCGTTGGATTTATATTCTTCCCATCCGATACATCAATGGTGACAGCCTGTAAAGAAATTTTTGCAAGAGCTGCTGAAAAATTAGGCATTGAAATTATTGGTTATAGAAAAGTACCTGTTAATAGAGATACTATTGGGCCTTCTGCTTTATCCGTAGAACCAAGAATGGAACAAGTGTTTTTAAAAAAACCTGACCATATCAGCGACCCAGAAGATTTTGAAAGAAAACTTTTTGTTTTAAAAAACTACGCTTCTCATACTATTAATAATTCTATCAAAAAAGAAGCCATTGGTTTTTATATGGCCTCTTTATCTCAAAGAGTACTAGTGTATAAAGGTCAATTGACTAGTCATCAAGTAAGAGAATACTTTCCCGATTTAAGCGACAAGCGAGTAGTTTCTGCTTTTGGATTAGTGCACTCTCGTTTTGCTACTAATACTTTTCCTTCTTGGAAATTGGCACAGCCTTTCAGATACATCGCACATAACGGAGAAATTAATACCTTACAAGGAAACTTAAATTGGTTAAGATCCAATGAATCTAGTTTTTTCTCTCCTTATTTTTCTAAGGAAGAATTAGAAATGATTTTACCTGTTGTCACTGCTGGTCAATCAGACTCTGCTTGTTTAGATAATATGATTGAGCTTCTTACTTTATCAGGCCGCTCTTTACCTCATGTCATGATGATGCTTATTCCAGAAGCCTGGGATGGTAATGAATTAATGGATCCTGTGAAAAAAGCTTTCTATGAATTTCATGCAGCCTTTATGGAACCTTGGGATGGTCCCGCTTCTATTTCCTTTACTAATGGAAAAATAATTGGTGCCACTTTAGATAGAAATGGTTTAAGACCTTCTCGTTACTGCGTCACCAATGACGACCGCGTAATCATGGCCTCCGAAACCGGCGTCTTGCCCCTTGACCCTTCTACTATTATTGAAAAAGGTCGTTTACAACCTGGTAAAATGTTTGTGGTAGATATGGAAGCGGGTAAAATTATTAGCGATACCGATTTAAAACAAAATATTTGTGCGCAACAACCCTATGCAGATTGGTTGAATAAATATAAAATTCGTTTAGAAGAACTACCTGAACCAAGAATTCAATTCACCCATTTAGAACATGATCAAATTTTTAAATACCAAAAAGCATTTGGTTATACGAAAGAAGATTTAGAGAATATTATTACACCCATGGCCACTGATGGTAAAGAACCTATTGGTTCGATGGGATCCTATTTTAAACAACCACGAATTAGAGAAAATTAGAAGTATTGATACAGGTGTGTTCCAAGCTAAAACATTACAATGTTATTTTAGAGCAGATGGTAAAGAAGGTTCTTTGAAAAAAGGATTAGATCGTTTATGCCGTTATGCAGTAGACGCCGTAGAAGATGGATTTGAAGTGATTGTTTTAACAGACCGCTCTATCGATTCTGAACACGCTGCCATTCCAACACTACTTGCTTGTGCGAGTGTACATCATCACTTAATTAGAAAAGGATTAAGAGGTAAAGTAGGTATTATCGTGGAAGGAGGCGATGTTTGGGAAGTACACCATTATGCTTGTTTGATTGGCTTTGGTGCCACGGCCATTAACCCTTATATGGCACTCTCTACTATTCGTGATATGAAATTGCACGATAAAATTAAATCGGAATACGATTCAGAAAAGTTAAAGAAGAATTATATTAAAGCGGTGAATGAAGGATTGTATAAAGTATTCTCTAAAATGGGTATCTCTACTTTACAATCTTATCAAGGTGCACAAATATTTGAAATTATTGGTATTAATAAAGAAGTAGTCAATCGTCATTTTACAGGTGTTACTTCTAGAATAGATGGTATGGGCTTAGATGAAATTGCTAAAGAAATTTTAGCCAAACATGAATTAGCCTTTGCTAAAAAATCTTCTCCAGTGGACAGGCTTACTGAAGGCGGTGTATACCAATGGAAGCGTCGTGGTGAATTTCATTTATTCAATCCACAAACTATTCATTTATTACAGCACTCTACTAAAATGAATGATTATCCTAGCTTTAAAAAATATTCAAAGCTCGTCAATGATCAAACGCAGAAAGCTTGCACCCTAAGAGGCTTATTTGATTTCAAACCCACACGCCCATCAATTTCTATTGATGAAGTAGAACCTGCATCTGCTATCTACAAACGTTTTGCAACAGGGGCCATGTCTTTTGGATCAATCTCTTGGGAGGCGCATACTACCCTTGCTATTGCCATGAACCGCTTGGGCGGAAAATCAAATACAGGTGAAGGGGGTGAAGATGAAATTCGTTATCAAAAATTACCGAATGGCGATTCTATGCGCAGCTCCATTAAACAAGTAGCCAGTGCAAGATTTGGTGTAACAAGTTATTATTTAGCTGAAGCAGATGAATTACAAATAAAAATGGCGCAGGGTGCAAAACCTGGCGAAGGCGGACAACTCCCTGGTGATAAAGTAGATGACTGGATTGGTAAAACAAGACATGCCACGCCAGGTGTAGGATTAATTTCTCCTCCACCACATCATGATATTTATTCTATCGAAGATTTATCTCAACTCATCTTTGATTTAAAAAACGCCAACCGTGCTGCAAGAATTAATGTAAAATTAGTTTCTAAAGCAGGTGTAGGCACCATTGCTGCAGGTGTAACGAAAGCAAAAGCAGATGTAGTTTTAATTGCTGGTTTTGATGGAGGTACAGGCGCATCTCCTTTAAGTTCTATTAAGCATGCAGGCTTACCATGGGAATTAGGATTAGCTGAAACACATCAAACCTTGGTAAAAAATAAATTGCGTAGTCGTGTAGTTGTGCAAGCCGATGGTCAAATGAAAACAGGTCGCGATATTGCTATTGCAACTTTATTAGGTGCAGAAGAATGGGGCGTTGCTACTGCTGCCTTAATAGTTGAAGGTTGTATAATGATGCGTAAATGTCATATGAATACTTGCCCGGTGGGTGTGGCAACACAAGACCCTGAATTACGTAAACATTTTAAAGGCGACCCCGACCATGTGGTGCGCTTCTTTGAATTTATTACCGAAGAGCTGCGTGAAATTATGGCGGAATTAGGCTACCGTACTATTAATGAAATGGTAGGTCAAGTAGACGCCTTAACCATGCGTGATAATATAAACCATTGGAAGTATAAAAATTTAGATTTAAGCGATGTATTATATAAAGAGCCTGCTGAAGCCGGTGTGGGCTTATACCAAACAGAAGCACAGGATCATTTAATGTCTGAAGTCTTGGATTGGCAATTATTAGCTGCAGCAAAACCAGCCATTGATAAGAAAGAAAAAGTAAAAGCAAGTTTCCCTATTAAAAATACCGATCGTACCACAGGTACTATTGTATCTAATGAAATAACCAAAGTCTACAAAGCTGAAGGTTTACCAGAAGATACCATTCATTTTAATTTTAAAGGAACGGCAGGACAAAGTTTTGGTGCCTTTAATACCAAGGGTGTGACCTTAGAATTAGAAGGGGATGCCAATGATTATTTTGGAAAAGGATTAAGTGGTGCGCAGTTAATTGTATACCCCGATAAAAAAGCAAGTTTTATTCCAGAAGAAAATATCATTATTGGTAATGTTGCCCTATACGGAGCTACTAGTGGTATAGCTTATATAAGAGGTAAGGCCGGTGAAAGATTCGCTGTGCGTAATTCTGGAGCATCAGTAGTAGTTGAAGGAATAGGTGATCATGGTTGCGAGTATATGACAGGGGGCGTGGCCGTTATTTTAGGTAAGACAGGAAGAAACTTTGCAGCGGGAATGAGTGGCGGTATTGCCTTTGTATATGATGTAGCCAATAATTTTGAGGTATTGTGTAATAAAGAAATGGTAGAATTAGAAGCCCCTGACAAAGAAGATGAAGCTTTGCTTAAAAAATTAATTCAAGCCCATTTTGATAAAACAGGAAGCGCCGTAGCTAAATTTATTTTAGCCGACTTTGAGAATCAATTGAAACAATTTGTAAAAGTATTTCCTTCTGATTATAAAAAGGCATTGCAAAAACAAAAATCAAAATTAGTAGTAACGAAATAAATAGTAAGGAAAAAAAATAATAAAGGACAAGTATAAAGAATATGGGTAAGCCAACAGGATTTAAAGAATTTACGAGAGAACTCCCTACTAAAATTGCAGTAACGGAGCGCAAAAAGAATTACAACGAGTTTATTAACTTACTACCTGAGCAAAAGTTAAATGAACAGTCGGCGCGTTGTATGAATTGCGGTGTACCCTTCTGTCACAACGGATGTCCTTTAGGCAATATTATTCCTGAATTCAATGATGCAGTTTATCGCAAAGAGTGGAAAGATGCTTATGAGATTTTAATTTCCACCAATAATTTTCCTGAGTTCACTGGAAGAATTTGCCCAGCCCCTTGCGAAAGTGCCTGTGTATTAGGTATTAATCAGCCAGCAGTAACCATTGAAGAAATAGAAAAACATATTATTGAGATAGCTTTTGAAAAAGGTTTTGTAACAGCGCGTAAACCTAATATTCGTTCTGGTAAAAAAGTGGCTGTCATTGGCTCTGGCCCTGCAGGACTTGCCACTGCCGCACAATTAAACTATGCAGGGCATGAAGTAACTGTGTATGAGCGTGATCCAAAACCAGGGGGTTTATTACGCTTTGGCATTCCCGATTTTAAATTAGAAAAAAATGTAGTAGAAAGACGCATTAGTTTATTAGAAGAAGAAGGCGTTCGTTTTATTTGCAATGCCAATGTGGGGGTGAATATAAGAGTGAATGATATTATGCGCGACTATCATGCAGTGGTATTAGCAGGAGGTTCGACCATTCCAAGAGATTTAACCATTCCAGGAAGAAATTTAAAAGGAGTGCATTATGCCATGGATTTTTTAAAGCAGCAAAATAAAAGAGTGAGCACTATTGAAATTGAGGAAGAAGATTTAATGGCAAGTTCAAAAAATGTAATTGTTATTGGTGGTGGTGATACAGGAAGTGATTGTGTAGGAACTTCTAATAGACATAATGCAAAATCGGTAACTCAATTTGAATTATTGCCTAAGCCTCCTGAAGCAAGAGCCGATTATATGCCTTGGCCTACCTACCCTATGTTATTAAAAACAACTACTTCGCATGAAGAAGGGGCAGAAAGAATTTGGGGAGTAGCCACTAAAGCTTTCATTGGCGATGAAAAAGGAAATTTAAAAGCATTGCAAATTGTAGATCTAGAATGGAGTTCAAGTGCAGATGGAAGTCCTTCAAAATTTATAGAGAAGATTGGAAGTGAAAGAGAAATTCCTTGTGAACTCGCTTTACTTGCCATGGGCTTTTTACATCCCGACCCAAGCGGCATCATTGATGAATTAGGTGTTGAATTAGATGAAAGAGGAAATGTAAAAGCAACAGAACAACAATATCAAACCAATATAGCCAAGGTATTTACCGCAGGTGATATGCGTCGAGGACAATCATTAGTTGTTTGGGCTATTAGTGAAGGCCGTGAATGTGCCCGTAAAGTAGATATCTTCTTAACTGGCTCCTCTCTATTAGAATCCAAGGATAGTAGTTTGTTTTTTCAAGAGGCATAACTGAAGATATTCAGTTTTTTTCCACAGTTTCATTTTTAATCAAGCTTAGTGAATTATCTAAAATGAATGCCAGCAAGGCTTTTAGTTAAA
>JAJTDP010000071.1 GCA_021300455.1 Sediminibacterium sp.
GAAAGGTTCAAGGGCGAAGTGGTCATGCCCCATGATGCACAAAACGAACATGCTTGTACAGGTTGTACTGCTTGTGAATTGGCCTGCCCGAATGGTACCATTAAAGTGGTTACTAAGTTTGAAGTTTCACCAGAAGGTAAAAAGAAAAAAGCTATTGACACTTTAGTATACAGATTAGAGCTTTGCACCATGTGTAATTTATGCATCGTAGCCTGCCCAAGTGATGCTATCAAAATGGCACCTAATTTCGAACACAGTGTTTTTGATAGAACTAAATTAACCAAGGTATTAAATCAACCAGGATCTAAAATAAGGGAGGGAATAGAATAATGAATATATCAGCCATCATATTTTACGCCATTGCTACACTCATACTAGGGTCAGCATTACTAGCCGTAACATCACTTAAAATATTTCGTTCAGCCATTTGGTTGTTATTTTCTTTAGTGGGCATTGCAGCACTTTATTTTTGGATGCAGGTAGAATTTATTGCAGCCATTCAAATAGTAGTGTATGTAGGAGGTATTGTAGTTTTAATTATTTTCTCTATTTTCTTAACACAACAATCTGGAAATAAAATGGCCAAGCCAGCCACGCCTAAAATTATTTTTTCTGCACTAGCTGCTCTATTAGGCACTGCATTTACATTTAATTTAATCAATCATTACGGATTCAATACTTTATCGGCTCAGCCCTTTAATTCAAGTGTGAGCGAAATTGGTACACAAATGCTAAGTACTACTTCATACGGTTTTATATTGCCTTTTGAAGTAGTGAGTATGTTATTATTAGCTGCCATGGTGGGCTGTATTGTAATTGCGATGAAGCCTACAAGTGCTGATATTGTTCACCTAAACAAAAAGGAGGATTAATTCCATGAACGAAATACCCTTAACCCATATTCTATTTTTAAGCACTGCCCTATTTTTTATAGGTATGTATGGCTTGTTTACAAGAAGAAACTTAATTACCATGCTTATGTCTATTGAACTAATGCTCAATAGTGTGAATATTAATTTTGTGGCTTTTAATAAATATTTATTCCCTGATCAACTAGATGGCTTATTTTTTTCTTTATTTATCATCACCATTGCAGCAGCAGAAGCGGCTGTAGCCATTGCCATTATCATTAATTTATATCGCAGCCATCAATCCATTGATGTAGACGATGCAACAGAAATGAAATTTTAATTATGTCAAACTACTTATATATACTTTGGATTCCTTTATTACCGCTTGCTACCTTTGTAGTACTAGGTTTATTTGGACGCAAATACTTTGCTAAGTCGGCAGGTATTATTTCTACAGCTTCCTTATTAACCTCTACCATCCTTTCTTTTGTGGCAGCGAAGCAATATTTTTTCGTAGATGGAAAAGTGAATGGTATTTACCAAAAAATTATTGCTTTAAAATATACCTGGTTACAGTTCAGCCCCAATGTCTCTATTGATATGGGAGTTATAGTTGATCCTATTTCTGTGATGATGCTTATTGTGGTGACTTCAGTTTCTTTAATGGTACATGTATTTAGTTTAGGTTATATGAAAGGCGAAGAGCGCTTTGCTACTTACTACGCTTTCTTGTCTTTATTTACTTTCTCTATGTTGGGTTTAATATTATCAGTTAATATTTTCCAAGTGTATATGTTCTGGGAATTAGTGGGTGTATCTAGTTTCTTATTAATTGGTTACTACTTTAACAAACCCTCTGCAGTGGCTGCTTCTAAAAAAGCATTCATTGTAACGCGCTTTGCCGATTTAGGATTTTTAATAGGCATTATGATTATGGGTTTTTATGGAGGTACTTTAGATATTGGTTTATTGATAGAAAAATTAACATCTGCTCAGTCTCCTGAATTTTTAAGCATTACTAGTGCTAGCTTTTTAGGGGCAAGCATGCTTACTTGGGGACTTACTCTAATATTTATGGGTGGTGCAGGAAAGTCGGCCATGTTTCCTTTGCATATTTGGTTGCCCGATGCGATGGAAGGCCCAACGCCAGTCTCTGCCTTAATTCACGCAGCTACCATGGTAGTAGCAGGTGTGTATTTAGTGGCAAGATTATTTCCCATCTTCTCCATGGATGAAGCTGCTTTAACTATCGTAACCTATGTAGGTGCTTTTTCTGCACTTCTTGCAGCCATTATTGCTTGTACACAAACCGATATTAAAAGAGTGCTCGCTTATTCTACCATGTCACAAATTGGGTATATGATGTTTGCCTTAGGTATTTCAAAAAATGGTGGAGAAGCTGGATTAGGTTATATGGCTTCTATGTTTCATTTATTTACGCATGCCTTCTTTAAGAGTTTACTATTCTTAGGAGCAGGTGCAGTAATTCATATGGTGCATAGCAATGAAATGAAAGATATGGGAGGATTAAGAAAATTAATGCCTATTACACATGTTGCCTTTTTAATTGCTTGTTTGGCTATTGCTGGTATTCCTCCTTTTGCTGGATTTTTTAGTAAGGAAGAAATTTTAACGGCTGCCTTTGATCATGCGCATAATGATGCACTCGACCATGGCGAAGGTACTTGGACAATGAAACTACCTTTAATTATTTTAGCCGCATGTGCAGTGGGTGTAGGCTTTATTCCTTTCTCTCAATTTATTACTTCCGACGGTGCTGCCTTAGAAACCCATATTGATATGATATTTTCTATTGCGCCTGTAAGCTTATCAATAATAGCTATTTTGCTTTCTGCAAGTTTTTACAAAAATCAAAATACAAAATCGGATAAAGCAGTTGCCTTATTTGGTGGCTTTTACAGAGCTGCTTATAAAAAGTTTTATGTAGATGAATTGTATTTGTTTATCACTAAAAAAATTGTCTTCCCACTCATAGGACAACCTATTGCTTGGGCCGATAGAAATATAGTAGACGGTTTTGTGATGTTAATAGCGAACACCACTGCAAAAATTTCAACAGCTATTAAAGGACTTCAATCGGGTAAGGTTCAAAACTATGCCTTGTACTTCTTTGGTGGTGTAATAGCCTTGTCGGTATTATTTATTTATATCTGGAAATAAAATATTTATATGAATTTATCTTTATTAATCTTATTACCCTTGCTAACTGCCCTACTCATTTTATTGAGTAAGCAACTAGCACAAATAAGAGTTATTGGACTGGTGGGATCCCTGGCACAATTAGGCGCAGCTAGCTGGTTATTGAAATTATATATGGACCAAAGAGCTGCAGGTAATACCGCTACTTATTTATTTGAAACCAATACCACTTGGTTTAAAGCATTAAATATTAATTACCATATAGGAATAGATGGCATCGCGCTTGCTATGATTTTATTAACCTCCCTTATTGTAGTGGCGGGTATACTGGTTTCTTGGACGATGGAAAAATTAAGCAAGGAATACTTTTTCTTACTCGTATTATTAAGCATGGGTGCTTATGGTTTCTTTATCTCTTTAGACTTATTCACTTTATTTTTCTTTTTAGAAGTAGCCGTTATTCCTAAGTTCTTATTAATAGGTATTTGGGGTAGTGGTAAAAAAGAAAATAGTGCAATGAAACTAGCGCTTATGTTAATGGCAGGTTCTGCCTTAGTATTTGTTGGTTTAATGGGTATTTATTACAACACCAATACATTTGATATGGTGGAAATAGGTAAGATGGGCATTTCATTAGGGGTTCAAAAATTCTTCTTCCCATTTCTTTTCTTAGGCTTCGGCATATTTGCAGCTTTATTTCCTTTTCATACTTGGGTGCCCGATGGTCACGCCTCGGCGCCTACTGCAGCTTCAATGTTTTTAGCAGGTATTTCTATGAAATTAGGCGGCTATGGTTGTTTACGCATGGCAGCTTTAATGCCCGATGCAGCGCATAGTTATTCTTGGATCATTATTTTACTTGCTACCATTGCTATTATTTATGGTGCTTTTGCCACCATGATGCAAACCGATTTAAAATACATCAATGCCTACTCTTCTATTAGTCACTGCGGATTTGTGATTCTAGGAATTGGCATGTTGAATAAAACTTCTATTAATGGCGCTGTCATTCAAATGGTTTCTCACGGATTAATGACTGCCCTGTTTTTCGCAGCCATTGGCATGATTTATTCTAGAACACATACCAGAATGGTAGCTCAATTAGGGGGCTTATTGAAAGTCATGCCTTTTATCTCTACCGTATTTGTGATTGCAGGTTTATGTTCTTTAGGTCTTCCAGGATTCAGTGGATTTGTTGCTGAGATGACTGTATTTATGGGCTCTTGGCAAAACCCAGATGGCGTATATCGTGCTGCTACAGTAATATCTGCAGCTTCTATTGTAGTGACTGCAGTATATATATTACGCGCCACAGGCAAAACCATTATGGGCCCTATTTCTGATGAGCATGCCTTATTAAGCGATGCTACTTGGAATGAAAAATTAGCAGCAGGTTTATTAATTATAGGAATTTTAATTATCGGATTAGCGCCATTTTTAATCAATCAATTAATTATGCCTTCCACCGATTTTTTAATGATTAACATTGATAAAGCCATTACCCTTAAATAATTTAGCATAATGTCATCTAACATTTTTATATTACTAAGACAGGAACTTTTATTAAGCTTACTTATATTTATTTTACTATTTATTAAAATTGGTAAGGAAAGAAGCAATGAGAGCATTTTAAATTTAATCAATGGCTTATTATTTGTAAACTTGGCTGCAGGTTTATTTGGCATGACTGAAGGCGGTATTTTCAATGGCATGTTCACTACTAATGCCTTTATTGTACTAGAGAAAAATATTCTAAACCTTGCAATGCTTCTAATATCCATGCAGTCTTACGCTTGGTTAAAAAATCACAAGCAGTTAGCTGAATTTTATTTATTGTTGTTTACTTCATTGTTAGGTATGTTCTTTATGATATCTAGCGGCAACTTATTAATGTTCTACCTAGGCCTTGAAATGTCTACTATTCCACTAGCTGCTGCAGCCAATTTCGATTTAGCTAAAAGAAAGTCATCAGAGGCTGCGATGAAATTAATATTGTCTTCTGCCTTTTCTTCAGGTATCTTATTAATGGGTATTTCCTTTTTATACGGCACAACGGGTACACTTAGCTTTGATGTCTTAACTGCGCATATTAGTAATAACCCCATGCAGTTATTCGCCTTTATATTATTAGTGTCTGGTTTTGCCTTTAAAATATCAGCGGTTCCTTTTCACCTATGGACAGCTGATGTATACGAAGGCGCTCCAGTAGCAGTCACTGCTTTTTTATCGGTAGTCTCTAAGGCAGCTGTATTATTCACTTTCACCACTATTTTATATAAAGTATTTACACCTATTGCATCAGTATGGTATGGTGTGCTAGTGGTATTATCTATTGCTACTATTTTAATTGGTAATTTATTCGCCTTAAGACAAGATAATTTTAAACGCTTCCTTGCCTTTTCTTCTATTGCGCAAGTAGGTTTTATTTTAATTGGTATTTCTGGTAGTTCTCAAGCTGGCTCTGCCTCACTGGTTTACTTTGTACTAATTTATGTATTCTCTAACCTTGCCGCCTTTGGTGTAGTATCGGTAGTAAGTGCTTTAGCCGGTAAAGAAAATATTTCAGACTTCAAAGGCTTTTATAAAACTAACCCGTTTTTATCTTGGGTATTAACCATTGCTTTATTTTCATTAGCAGGGGTGCCCCCTACTGCAGGCTTTTTTGGTAAGTTATTTTTGATGATGGCCGGTGCCGCTAAAGACAATTACGGCTTAATCATATTCGCTTCTTTAAATATGGTGGTTTCTTTCTTCTACTACTTAAAAGTGGTAAAAGCTATATTCATGGATGAGAACGAAGCGCCTATTCAAAAATTAAACGTTCCGGGTATTACTAAATTGGCCATGTATATCTGTATGGCAGGTATTATTATTACAGGTTTAGCAAGTTTAGTGTACGATTATATTTATTCATTAAGTATTGGTATTTAAATAAAATATTATGGCTATTAATAAGAACCACGAATTTGAAGACTTAGGTACAAGCAAATGTGCCATTGTAGAAAAAAATGCAAGTGCTGAGCGTGTACAGTTTTTAAAAACTTTATTGGAATTTAATAAATACGAAGTAGTGGTGGTAGACAGCCCTGCTCCAAAAGCTGCGCCTGTTGCACCGGTGGCAGCACCAGTATCAGCTCCAGTGGAAGGTGAAGTGCCTGCTCCTGCTCCAGCACCTGCTGCACCAATGGAACCTCCAGCTCCCACTACATTTACAATAGGTGTAACTGATTTAACATTCAATGCAACCAATGCTATTTTTGGCCGTCAATTAAAAACGGCCGATGGACGTATTGTATCACTTGCTTATTGGCAAGAAAAAGAG
>JAJTDP010000072.1 GCA_021300455.1 Sediminibacterium sp.
AGTGGCTAGAAGAGTGATGGAAAAAACACCCCATGTATTTCTAGTGGGTGAAGGTGCTCAACAATTTGCAATTTCAGAAGGCTTCACTTTAGAACCAGCTATCTTATCAAATGATGCAAAGATCTCTTATGAAAATTGGTTAAAAACTTCGGAGTATAAACCTGTAATTAATATTGAAAGAAAACAAGCAACTAGTCAATTAGATCCTTCCTTAATGGCGCCTCCTAAATTAAGCAATGGAGAATGGAACCATGATACCATTGGAATGATTGCCTTAGATAGTTTTGGAAACTTATCTGGAAGTTGTACCACCAGTGGTGCAGGTTTTAAAATGAGAGGCCGTTTAGGCGACTCTCCTATTATTGGTGCCGGCTTATATGTAGACAATGAAGTGGGTGCGGTGGTAGCCACTGGACAAGGTGAAGACGTCATTCGTGTGGCAGGTGCTAGTACAGTAGTAGAGCAAATGAGACAAGGTAAATCACCCGAGGAAGCATGTAAATTTGTAGTGGAGAGAATTAGACGCATTAAAAAAGAAAAGGCAAAAGATATTCAAATATGTTTTATTGCGCTGAATATAAAAGGAGAAGCAGGTGCATACGCTTTACATGTGCATACGCTTTACATAAAGGTTTTAACTATGCTGTGCATACAAAGGAGGGTAACAAATTATTCGAATCATCTTCTTTAGATTAATCTATTATGTCAAATATTAAATTAGAGATTGCTGTATTTTCTGTAGAAGCTGCCTTAGCTGCCATTGAAGCGGGTGCTGATAGAATTGAATTTTGTGAAAACCCTTTAGAAGGGGGCACTACCCCCTCTTTTGGAAGTTTATCTACACTTATAACCTTAACATCCAAACCCGTATTTCCTATCATCCGACCTAGAGGAGGCGATTTTTTATATACGAAAAACGAATTTAAGGTGATGAGATCAGATGTACTCATGGCCAAAAAATTAGACTATCCAGGTATTGTCATTGGCCTATTAAACCAAGATGGAAGTATAAATGTTGAAAGAACAAAAAGATTAGTGGATTTAGCAAGTCCCATGGAAGTAAGTTTTCATAGGGCCTTTGATAGATGTAAAGACCCTTTCAAGTCTTTGGAAGATATTATTGCAACAGGTTGTAAAAGAATTTTAACCAGTGGTCAATTTCCGAATGCAGCAGATGCTCAAGAATTATTAAAAAAATTAATTGAACAAGCGGGTGATAGAATTATTATTATGCCAGGTTCTGGTGTGCGTTCTAATAATATCAAAGAAATTATAGAAACAACAGGTGCTAAAGAAATACATAGCAGTGCGCGTAAAATGCAGGCAAGTCAAATGCATTATTATAAATCTACCATGCAGGAAGAATTATTGTCAACAGGAATTGATTTTGATGAGATTAGAAAAATGCTAGAACAATTGCAGGCTTAATCTAAACTAATCTAATACAACATACGCACTCTATTGGTATGCTTCACTTCTTTTAATAGTGCAATAGCCGTTTTAGATAATTTAGAATCTACATCTAACACTACATAACCAATTTCGTCATTGGTTTTTAAATATTGTCCCACAATATTTATTTTATTTTTAGACATCACCGTATTAATAGCACTCAATACCCCCGGTACATTATTATGAATATGTAAAATACGGTGTGCATTTTCAACCGGTGGTAAACTAATGGAAGGTATGGTATGAGAACCATATGAAACCCCACGCTCTAAGTATTGATATAATTTAATGCTTACATCTTCTCCAATATTCTCTTGCGCTTCTTCGGTAGACCCACCAATATGTGGCGTCAGCAACACGTTGGCTAAGCCTTGTAGCGGTGTGGTGAATGCATCGCCATTTTTTTCAGGTTCAATTGGAAATACATCAATAGCAGCCCCTCCTATTTTTTTATCCGTGATGGCTTTACTTAAAGCATCAAGGTCAACTACTTCTCCACGTGCATAGTTTATTAAAATAGCCCCTTGTTTGAATTGACTTATAACAGACTTGCTAATTAAATTTTTAGTTTGACTGGTTTCAGGAACATGCAAAGAAATAATATCTGAACTACTTACAATATCTTTTATAGATTTTGCGGGCTTCGCATTACCTAAAGGTAATTTTGTTTCAATATCATAGAATTGAATTTTCATACCCATGGCTTCTGCCAAAATACTTAACTGCGTACCAATATTACCATAGCCAATGATACCTAAAGTTTTTCCTCTAAGTTCAAAACTTCCTTTAGCTTCTTTATTCCAAATACCTTTATGTGCCGCTGTATTTTTATCTACAATTTTTCGAATAAGCATAATAGATGCACCAATGACTAATTCGGCAACTGATCTTGTATTACTATAGGGTGCATTAAATAAGGCTACCCCTTTTTGCTTACATGCTTTTAAATCAACTTGGTTAATGCCAATACAAAAACATCCAATGGCTTGTAATTTTTTAGCGCTGTCTAAAACTTTTTTAGAAATAAAGGTTTTAGAACGAATGCCTAAAATGTGCACGTCTTTTATAATCTTGATTAATTCCTCCTCACTCAAAGCACCAGATACCTTTTTAACATCTGTATATCCCTGGTCTTTAAAATACTGCACTGCCTTATCACTTATGTTTTCAAGAAATAAGACCTTTATTTTATCCTTTGGATAGCTAGTGGCATCAAAATTACTCATGGCACAAAGTTAAAAAAAATTAACTGTTTGCTATTCATTAACAATAAATTATGTGTTTATATCGTTAATTTAGTAGCTATAAATGGTTATGGCCACCTTTTTAAAACTAACAGATGTTCATTCGATTTACCCTTTTACTATGTTTTTTCTTTTTAAGTATCTCCTGTGGCACTGGGCAAGGACCCCGTTTTTCAGATAATACGTCTAATATTATTCTATCTAATGATGAAAAAGAGCGCTTAATTGCAGAGGTAAAAGCGAAATATGAGACGATACTAGGGAATAAAGGTTTTAGTGGTCAAATTTTAATTGTTAAAAACGGTGAAGTTATTTTCGAAGATTACAAAGGCTATGCTAATTTTTTAGATAAAACCGCCATCATTCCTGAAACCCCCATTCATTTAGCTTCCATTTCAAAAACATTTACAGGCATGGCGGCTTTAAAATTATGGGAAGAAGAGAAGTTAGATTTGAAAGCCCCTGTTACAAAATACTTTGCTAATTTTCCTTATAAAGAAGTGACGATAGAACAATTATTATCTCATCGTAGTGGCCTACCCGATTATACTTATTTCATGGAACCTAACAAGTATAAAACTGTTAAGGTGAAAAATAAAAGAGGCCGTTGGGTGAAGAAATTAAAACTAATTAAGGCTGAAACCCCTTTCAGACAAGGGTTGTATAATAATCAGGATGTACTAGACTATATGGTGACCAAGCGTCCTGCACCAGCGGCTATGCCTAATAGAGTATTTAAATACTGCAATACCAACTTTGTTATGTTGGCATTAATTATTGAAAAAATTACTGGTCAAGACTTCCCTACCTATATGGATGAAACTATTTTTAAGCCATTGAAAATGGAAAATACCTATGTATTTAGTACTAAGACTATTGATAAGTATACGCCTTCCTATAATGCAAAATTAGTTCCCTATAAAATTGAAAAGTACGATTGCATTTATGGAGATAAAAACGTCTATAGTACTGCAAGAGATATGTATTTATGGGATAAAGCCTTAACCGAAGGCAGTTATATTAAAGAGAGTACTTTAGAAATGGCTTATCAACCGCAAAGCCCTATTAATAAGTATCACCACAACTACGGTTTTGGCTGGCGTATTTTAGCTAAACCTAATGAACAAAGACTAGTATATCATAATGGTTGGTGGCACGGTAATAATACGGTCTTTACCCGCTTAATTAGCGAATCCGCTACCATCATTATTTTGGGCAATAAGTTCAATAAATCTATCTATAAAGGCAAGGAAATTGCCTCTGTTTTTACAGGTAAATTAGATACCACCGACTTGGTGGAGTAAAGTTGCCTTTTTTTGCCCTTTTTTGACTTTTACCCCCTATTTTTGCAGACCTCTAAAGAATTTAAACAGAAAACAAAAGAATAAGTATTGCTATGAAAGATCTTCTATTTTATGCCGTTCCGGCAATGGGTATTGTAGGTTTATTGTATACACTATTGAAATTCAATTGGGTATCTAAACAAGACGCAGGTAATGACCGTATGAAAGAAATTAGCACTTACATCGCTGAAGGTGCAATGGCGTTCTTAAAAGCGGAGTGGAAAATCCTAGGCTATTTTGTGGTGATTGTGGCCTTATTATTAGGGTTTATGGCTACTAAAAATGCAGAAAGTCACTGGAGTATTGCTGTCTCATTTATAATTGGTGCTGTATTTAGCGCCACTGCTGGTTATATTGGTATGAAAGTAGCTACCAAAGCAAACGTAAGAACTGCTCAAGCAGCTAAAACAAGTTTAGCGCAAGCATTAAAAGTATCATTTACTGGCGGATCTGTGATGGGCTTAGGCGTATCTGGATTAGCTGTATTAGGATTAGGTGGTTTGTTTTTAGTGTTAAAGCAAATGTTTTTTGTAAATGGCGACCCTTCTGAAATGTTAAGAA
>JAJTDP010000073.1 GCA_021300455.1 Sediminibacterium sp.
TATTCAACCAATATTGAACCTTATATTTCTGGAAAAAATTGGGATATCCCATATGTAGAAAAGAGATTAGATATTTTACTTGCGGAGCGTGACTATGATTTTGTTTTTACACTACTACCAGAAGAAGGGCAACATGGTCATCATAAAACAGCAGTTTTAATGGGACTTAGAGCAGTAAAGCGCTTCAAGGGTTCTAATAAACCTATTATTATTGCAGGAACTAACAAGATGAACGGCATGAAGGATAATGAATTTTCAATGCTATCTGGTTTTCCAGAAACTAAAATAAATACAACAGCCCCACACTTTAGATTGAACAGGGCCTATAAGTTTGCTGAAAATGATAAATTAAGTTATAAGATTGTGGCAGACTGGGTGATTGCAGAATATAAGTCACAAGGGGCTATTCAAGAAAACGCTATTCATAAAGTGGATGAAGAGGTTTATTACTATTATGATATCAATGATGCTAGCGGCATTCAAAAAGTAAAAAAACTATTTGAAGACTTATTTAAGTCTGGTTTCCAGCCCGTTAATAAGAAATAAAGGTATTTACCGGGGCTGGTCAGTTATTATTTTTATCTTATTTTTTGTATATTTAACTTTTTTTAATAAAGTAAAAAGTGAACTAATTAATTTAAATTGTTAACTAAATAAAAACCAACCAAATGAAAAAAATGCTTTATGCCCTAACGGCAATTGTTTTATTAGCTACAGCTTGTACTGCTCCTAAGACGGAAGAAAGTCAAGCAGGTGTTTACAAAATGGACAAATGGGTTCTTAATGATGGTACCAAGGACTCTGTTGAAAACAGCCCTAACCAATTTAAAATTTACACAGCAACACATTATGTATTTGCAAAATTAAGTGTAGACTCTACTGTATCTTTTGGAGTAGGTTCTTATAAAAAAGAAGGCAATACTGTTACTGAAACTAATTTGTACGGCGGTACTGGAAGTGATTCAGCTGCTAATTATACATTAAACCTTACAAAAACTGAAACTGGATATGTTCAAGATATTGCAGCCTTAGTAATGAATGGTCTTACCTATAAGTTAAATGAAACCTATTCTAAACTAGCTCCAGGTGCGGCTACAGAATTAGATGGTTTATGGAAATTATCTGCAAGAATGTCAATCACTGGAACAGATACTACTGATGTTTTAGCTAAATACAGTTCAGTACAATACAAAGTATTTCAAGATGGACATTTCATTTGGGTAAACAGATCAGCTACAGATTCTACTAAAACTGCTTTCCTAAATACATTTGGATTTGGAACATTTACTTTTGCAGAAGGCGTTTCTACAGAAGTACCAAGCACATCAAGCTATGCTAGTATTGTAGGAATGAATATCAAAGTGAAAATTAATTTAACGGGTAAAAATGAATACACACAAGAAATTTACGATGAAGCAACTAAAACAACTTCTATCGAAAAATACACTCGTTTGTAATTCTATATAAGAATAGAAAAAGCCCCTCGAATTATCGGGGGGCTTTTTTATGCGTTTTATTTTCTAAGTAGTATCTAAGGGAATTTAATAATTCCTACCTAATTATTTTATTTATCATTTCTTCTTCTTGCCTCTTCAGCGTCTTTGTATATTCTAATCCAAGTTAAGGATATATCAATCACAGCCAATAAAGGTCCTAAGGCCAATACCATGATTACTTCTAAACCTGGAGAATAACCAATGACCCCGTCTAATGAGGTTAATTTTGATCTTTTAAATAATTTGTACAAGCAGTAGATAGATGAAAGTACCCAAACGAAAATGACAATATTATTAAACATAGAAATTTATTTTATTCATTACAAAGATAACACATTAAATCTTGCTTAGCGCGTCAATAAGTTTTATTCAAAAATAATAGTTCCAAATTTTTTGTATTCGTGAAAACTAAGGTTTGTTGGTTTCCAAGTCCAATAGTTGCCTCCTTTATCGTAGTCAATTCTGTAAAAATTAGCGCGCCATTTTGTTCCAGTCTTGGGCGGTACATTTTCTAGGGGGCTAAATAATACAAAGGGTATAAAAAATTCAGCAGTCCATCCTACTACTTTATCTCCTTGTTTGTTGATAGTAGCTGCATGTCTTGTTCTTCTCTCTTTTTCATAATGCCAAGGCCTCCAACCTAAAAACTTTCCATTGTAATTGGGCACCATTATAGGTAATTCATAATTCCATGGCGATAACTCATATTCAAAATACATTACCGATTTTTCATCGGGCCAAAAAAAAGCTTCTACTACATCTTCATTATATAGGTCAGCAAAATCTTCTTTTAGGGTAGATGTAATCAGTGAATCCTCACATACATACAAACAATATATTCCTGAATCGGAATATAAAATTTTAAAATGGGTGGAATAATTAACCCCGGTTGTTAATTTCTTATTCAATTTTGTAAAAGAGGTAGTCTTCCAAGCAGCAGCATCTCCTAGTCCATTTACAGAAAAATCTTTTGTTTTTTTTACAGCAATAGTGGAAACGTCATTGGCTTGCCCTTTAACATGCACCACCAACACCATAGAAAAAACAACAGCTAACAATAAAGTTTTAAACCCCTTAGTCATACTATTTAATTAACAAAGGAAACAATCTTCTTATTTCTGCTTCATTAGGTTGTGCGCCATATTCACAAATTTCAAATGCTTCTGCATATTTTGCTTTAGCTGCTTTTTCAGCACCATACCATTTTACCATAGCTGCTCTAATATTTGCTTTCATTGGTTGATCATATCTTTTCATCAACCACTTTAAACGTTCTTCTTTGCCGGTAGGTACCTCTTTTTCATATCTTCCTATCCAAGGCATCCACTCATAAAATTGAGATTCATGTGCATCAATGGCTGAAATCTTTTTTGCATAAGCAGTAGAGATATCTACTACGATATCAGGTCTGAAAGGATTTGGTCTTTGAAAATGATCCTCTGCATATAAAAATACAGGCGTCTTTCTAAGAGGCGGTACATCTGGTGCAACATTGGGTACTTCTACCATATAGGCAGCATCTTGCACTAATACGCCTGTATAACGGTGGTCGGGATGATAGTCGTTAGGTCTTGGTGCAATAACTACATCTGCATTCCACTCTCTAATTTTTCTAATGATTTGTAAGCGCACTTCTAAAGTAGGTAATAGGGCACCATCGTGATTATCTAATACATCATAAGTTACGCCTAGTCTTTTAGCTACCTCTTGTGTTTCTAAATATCTACGCGCAGCTAATTCTTTTCCTTTCATAGTTTGGTGCCCTGCATCACCATTGGTAACTGCTACAAATTTCACCGCATGCCCCATGCTTGATAGTAATGTGGCCGTAGTTCCAGCCTCATAATCACAATCATCGGGATGCGCACCAATGACAATGATTCTACTTTTTTCTTTGATGCTTTGTGCCATTACAGATTGACACAACATTAATAGTACAATACTCAATAGAATTTTTATATTTTTCATATAATATGTTTTGGTTAAAATTTAACTACTTCAATTTAACTCATTTTCTTGGTTTATGGCAGCAAAAAACTGCCATGATTTTAGTAACTTCATTTTTAATCTGTATCTTATTAAGCGCTATTTATGAATGTCTATCAGAAAACCTTGGTTTTACTTCTTTGCCCCTTTGTATTATTTGCTCAAAAAAAGGTAGTTAAAAAAAAGAAGCCTGCACCTGCATCAATAGCCACCGTGGCGGCTGTTTCTATACAACAGCCTCTAAAGCTCTGGTATTCAAATCCAGCTCAATATTTTGAAGAGGCCCTAGTATTAGGTAATGGCCTTCAAGGGGCTACGGTTTTTGGAGGCATTTCAACAGATAAAATTTATTTAAATGACTTGAGTTTATGGTCTGGTGAGCCAGTGAATGCGAATATCAATCCGCAAGCCTATAAAAATTTACCCGCGGTACGCAAGGCCTTGCAAGAAAATAATTATAAAAAAGCAGCAGAGCTTCTTAAAAAATTACAAGGAAAATATTCTGAATCTTATGCACCACTTGGTACACTAATGATGGATATTAACGACGACCCCTATATCACTGATTATTATAGAGAGTTAGATATTGATAAGGCTATTGCA
>JAJTDP010000074.1 GCA_021300455.1 Sediminibacterium sp.
ACTTTTAGAAGCTTAATTTTTGGATTTAATGAAGTAGAAAAAAAAGCTGCAATGGGCTCCTTAGAAAAAGTAAATATGCAACATTTAGCTCAAGCTAAAGTAGCTTCATTAAGTGGAGGAGAAAAACAAAGAGTAGCCATTGCGCGTGCTTTATTTCAGGAGCCCAATTTGTTACTAGCAGATGAGCCAATTTCTAGTTTAGACCCCAAAAATGCAAAAATTATCATGGGTATTTTAAAAGAACTATCCACTTTATTTCCAGTAATTGGTGTTTTCCATCAACCAGAATTATGTGCTAAATATTGTTCAAGAATTATAGCAATTAAAGATGGCAAAAAAGTATATGACGGACCTCCTGTATTAGAAGAATCACTGTTAGAATTTATATATGGAGAGGAACTAGCTATTGTAATTCCAGAAAAATATGCAAACTAGTATGTTAAAAAAAATAGTTCAAATAGTTGCTTTTTTAACTTTTATACTAGTTACCTATTTTGCTATGCAAGCTTGTGGTTTTAAAGTAGAAGCATTGCAAAAAGGAATTAAGGACGGCTTGTTTTTTTTAACAGCCATGTTTCCTCCCAATTGGACCGATTTTAAAAGTATGGTAGATCCTGCTTTAGAAACACTGTCCTTAGCTATTCTAGGTACTATACTCGGGAGTTTAGTTTCTTTCATTATTGCATTATTTGCAGCATCGAATGTATCAAATAAATGGGTTAAGCTATTTATAAGATCTTTTATTAGCATTGAACGCTCTATCCCTGAATTATTTATTTTACTTATTTTAATAGCTGCCTATGGATTAGGTGCATTATCTGCTGTACTTGCATTAATGATAGGCTGTATTGGTATGTTGGGAAAATTATTTGCAGATGCAATCGAAGAAACGCCTACTAGTTTGATTGAATCAATGAAAGCATCTGGTGCAAGTAAAATTCAAATTATTTATTATGGAATTTTACCTGATGTTTTTCCTAAATTAATTTCATACGCTTTATTCAGGTTAGAAATTAACATTCGTTTATCAGTGATGTTGGGGGCAATAGGAGCTGGGGGTATTGGCTTTGAACTTGATTACGCATTTAGTATGTTACTATACAATCGAGCATTATCTAGTTTAATTATGGTCTTAATTCTTGTCATTGGGATAGAGCAATTATCTGCTTTTATACGAAAGCGATTATTGATAAATCAAATTTAGTCTATGAAAATATTTTTGATGGAACATAAGAGGTGGTTTCAAACCTTATTCGTTTTAATAGGTATGTTTTTGTTAATTCAATACTTAAAGATTGATCTTACTATTTTATTTACCGATTTACATTATGTAGTTGAATTATTAAATGAAATGTTTCCTCCCAATTTTGAGGCGATATGGAATAATAATACAGTCTTTAATTCTATTTTACAGACCATATCTATGGCTTATCTTGGAACATTAATTGGGGGTTTAATTGCATTTTTATTTTCAATTATTGCTTCTAATAATATTTTTAATTTAAAATTAATAGGTAGTCTTGCAAAATGGGTGTTGTCATTTATTAGAGTATTGCCAAGTTTAGTTGTCATACTCATTTTTGTAGTCGCTGTAGGTCCTGGTCCCTTTGCAGGAGTACTAACCATTATTTTTGCAACAATTGGAACCTTAGGAAAATTATTCACTGAAAGTTTAGAGAATTTAGATCCAACCAGTGCTCAATCCTTGCAATCAACTGGGGCGCATAAATTACAAACCTTTAAATACGCTGTTTGGCCAGAATTTTTACCTGCTTTTATTTCTAATCTTTTATATTGTTTTGATATTAATATGAGAGTAGCAGTAGCTCTAGGTATTTTTGGAGGAGGGGGCATTGGTTATAAATTGTATTTAGCCATGCGTGTGTTACATTATAAAGATGCTGTTGCACTTATTATTTGTATTATTATTTTACTATTGATTATTGAAAACCTTTCTAACTATTTGCGACATAAAATACTAGGAAATTAATCTTTACTTGATTTCTTAGTAGTGTTATTTGTTATTATTTTTAATTTATTATATCTTATGAAAAATACATTATTTAGGTTTGCATTTTTAATTTACGCTTTGACAATAGGTTTAAATGGTTATAGCCAAAAAGCCATTTTTGTTATTGCAGACGGTATTCCAGCCGATGTATTAGAGCAAAGTAGCTTGCCTAATATTCAAAGAGTCATACATGATGGAACCTATTTAAGAGCCCATGTGGGAGGTGATAAAGGGAGCTATAATCAATCTCCGACCATTTCAGCAGTGGGCTATAATAGCCTTTTAACAGGCGTTTGGGCTAATAAACACAATGTATGGGATAACAATATAAAAAATCAGAATTATAACTATCCAAGTATTTTTAAATTATTTAAGGATCAGTTCCCATCCAAAAAAATTGCGGTTTTTAGTAGTTGGTTGGATAATCGTACCAAATTAGTGGGAGATGGACTTGCCCAAACAGGATACATTAAAGTGGATTATGCAGCTGATGGGTATGAATTAGATACGATCCAATTTCCTCATGATAATGCTTCACAATACATGCATCTAATTGATGAAAAAGTAACCAATGTAGCTGCAGATTATATTAAAAACAAAGCACCAGACCTTTCATGGGTTTACTTAGAGTATACTGACGATATGGGCCATAGATATGGAGATAGCAAGGAAATGGAAGATGCCTTACAAAAATTAGATCATCAAATTGGAACATTGTATGACGCCATAAAGTACAGACAAAAGAATTATAAAGAAGATTGGGCTTTAATGATCACCACCGATCATGGAAGGGATGAGAAAGATGGTAAAAATCATGGAGGTCAATCACTCCGTCAGCGTTCTACCTGGATGGTTACTAATTTAAAATTAAATACCTATGCTCAAATCGTAAATCCAGGTATTGTAGATATTATGCCTACATTGGCTACGTATTTAAAAATCAATATTCCTAGAACTATTTTGAATGAGATTGATGGAACTAGTTTGATTGGAAAAGTCTCCTTAGCAGAACCACAAATAAATGTATTTCAACAAAAATTAGATCTAACTTGGAAAAGCATTGACACAATTGGGACTGTTAAAATTTGGATAAGTACTAGTAATAATTATTCAGTCAATGGAAAAGAGGAATATATTTTACTTTCAGAAGTACCTTTAAATCAAAATCGAGCTGTTATTGACATCAGCAAATATCCTTCAAATTTTTATAAAGTCGTATTAGAAGGCAAATACAATACCGTAAACAAGTGGTTCAAAAAATAATATGAATTCTAAAGATTAAATTTATAATCAATTATTATAATATGAGTTATTTACAGTATCAATATTTTTTATATACATACAAGAATTTTTTTTTAATAATTCGTTAACTTATACTTAACAATTAGTACACACCGATTTATTTTCTTTATAAAAATTTTATAAAATGAAAAGAATCAAAGGAGTACTATCACTATTTTTTTTATTGATAGTGCAGTTTAGTTTTGCACAGTTATCGATTAACGGAAGAGTGACAGATTCAGAAAATGTACCATTATCTGGTGTAGCCATAGTAGTTAAAGGTGCTAATATTGGGACAACTACAAACGAAAAGGGAGAATATGCAATTAAAGCTCAAAAAGAAAATTCCACATTAGTTTTTAGTTTCGTTGGATATGATACAAAAGAAGTTAATCTTGGTAAGAATACTGTTATTAATATTTCTTTGGTAAAAAATAGCAATTTATTGAATGAGGTAGTAGTTACTGCCTTTGGTATAGAAAAATCAAAAAGAAATTTAGGTTATTCAACACAATCATTGGATGGACGTGAGATATTAAAGGCACGTGAACCCAATGCAATGAACGCACTTACAGGTAAAATTGCTGGTCTTACAATTGGTAATTCTCCTGAATTATTAGCAGCACCAAATGTAATGCTTAGAGGTAATTTTGGAATTCTTTATGTAGTAGATGGTATTCCTATCAATACAGATACTTGGAATATTAGTGCAGATGATATAGATACTTATACTGTTTTAAGTACACAATTACAAACTGGTTTATTAACAAAACCAGAAACTCAAAATGAATACGGTTTAGGTAATTCTTTTAAATATGCTTTTGGAAATGATCCATTTGATGCAGATGGAAGTTATAGAAGAGCTGCCATTTTTGGACCTCGTTTTGAAGGACAACCTGTTGCTCAATATGATTCTCCTTTGGATCCAATTACTGGTAAACGAACGCTTACTCCTTGGTTAGCAAAAGGAAGTAATAACCTTAATAATTTTATTGAAATTGGTGGCTTATTTACTAATAATATTGCAATGGGCTATTCTGATGAAAAAGCAGATCTTAGACTTTCTTATACAAATACCAATCAAAAAGGTATTTTTCCAAATACAAAGCTTAGCATCAATAATGTCAATTTATCAGTAGGTTATAATTTTACAAAAAAGCTTCGCTTAGAAGGTACCACCAACCTAAGTTTACAAAATTCTCCAAATATTCCAGAAAGTGAATATGGTCCAAATTCTTATGTTTATTCTTTTGGTGTATATGGTGGTGCACACTTTGATGTACGTGATTTAAAAGACTATTGGGCTAAACCAGGTGTGAAAGGTATTCAACAATTTAATAGAGAATATGGCCGTACTAATAACCCTTATTTTATGGCTTATGAGTGGCTACGTGAACATAGTAAAACTGATATCTATTCTTATTTAACACTTAGCTATCAGGTAGCAAAAGGTCTAAAATTACAAGCAAGAGGAAGTATGACTAGTTGGGATTTATATAGAAACGAAAAAATGCCTTATTCAGCAGAGCACTATTCTGTGCCAGATCGAGCTGGAAATTTTAGAGAAGATAAACGTAAGATGCTTGATTCACAGGGTGATTTCTTAGCGACTTACACTAAAAAAACAACTGATTTTAGTATCGATGTATTGGCTGGAGCTAGTGCCCGTAGGCTCGCTTACACATCTAGTTATTTAAGTACAAATAACCTGATTATACCTGGGGTATATAGTTTTTCTAACTCACAAAATCCATTGGTTGGATATACTTTTAGATCTAATATGATGGTACTTGCTGCTTATTCTAGTATTGACTTAGGGTACAAAAATTATTTTACTATTAACCTAACTGGCCATGCTGATAAGCTTTCTACTTTACCTGTTGGAAGCCAATCATATTTTTATCCTTCTGCTTCTATCATTTCAACAATAAGCGATTATATTAAGTTACCAAAATTCATTTCTTTCGCTAAAGTTCGTGGTTCTTATGCACAGGTACAAGGTGGTTTGGTTTCGTCTCAAATTGGCGCTTCTAATACTGCATTGGGCTTTCCAGATTGGTACGATAACCAAATTATGACTACTTATGATGGACCAAATTATGGTAACCAAAATACGTACACTACAACTTTACCTTATAACAATCTACCTGGAGCAGTTTATACTAGTTCAGTTGCTAACAGCAGTTTAAAACCATTCACGGTTACATCTACTGAGTATGGTTTAGATTTTTATGTATTAAATAATAGACTTGGTGCTGATATCACTTATTTCCAAACGATAAACGGCCCTCAAATATTTTCGAGAGATTTAGCGCCATCATCTGGATTTAATTCTCAAAACGTGAACGATATTATTACAAAGAAAAATGGTATTGAATTTTCATTAAAAGGTGCTCCGGTAGTTAAAAATAATTTTAGATGGGATGTATTGGTAAACTATGCAACTTTTAAAGAAGTGTTTGATGAAATAAATGACCCATCAGGAACTATTATCAGAAATGGAGGTGTATTTAGAGTGGGAGATAGAGTAGATAAAATTTTTACAAGAGCCTATTTGCGTACAACAAATGGTGAGATTATTCATGCTAGTACTGGCCTTCCTTTGGTTGGACCATCAGGTATACAAGGCAATCAATTTATTGGTTACGGAAATAATGACTTTACATTAGCTATCAATAACAAGTTTAATTATAAAAATTTCAACTTCAGTTTTCAAGTAGATGGTCGTGTAGGAGGTATTATTTACAACGATTTATGGACAAATGGAGTACGTGGTGGTGCAGATATGTCTACTGCTGGTAATACACCATTTGGTATTGCTCGTCTTGCAGAGTGGGAAAGTTTCAAAAAAAATGGAGTTATTACCCCAGCCTACATTGGAGCAGGTGTTATCTTAAAAAGTGGTATAGTTAAATTTGATAATAACGGGAACATAAGTAATTTCAATGAACTTACTTTAGCTCCAAATGACAAGGCGGCTACTTTCCAAGACTATGCGGTGGCTTCTTCAAACTTTACTGGTGAATATACCCATAGTCGTACTTTTGCAAAACTTCGTGAAATCACACTTGGTTATAATCTTCCAACATCTTTAACTTCTAAATTAAGAGTTAAAAAAGCATCATTAACATTTGTCGCAAGAAACGTGTTGTATTTTGGAGCTAGAAGTAATTTAGATGTAGATCAATATTTAAGTAGTACATTATTGCCATACAATGATCAGGGTACTCCTAGATTACAATCTCCATCAGTACGTAGTTTCGGTATCAATCTTAATATTACTTTTTAAAACTTTATAGTATTAAATATTAACTGAAATAGTTGCATATTTTAAAATGCTAAAAAAATAAAAATCATGAAAATCAGTAACATAATCACTTTGTTTTGTGGAATCATTTTGTTTTTTACTTCTTGTAAAAAAGAATTCGAAACATTTCCAAACAACCCAAATTTAGCGGGCGAAAATGGATCAGTGCCCCCTCAGTACCTTTTAAGAGAGCTTTTAAATAGTGTAAGAATAGGAGCTGATCGCGCAGAAGAGCCTTTAACAGATGTTAGTAGACTCAATCAATTTACGACTGGTCTTACTTTTCCTTTGTATGGTGGAAGTAACTTGTACAATTGGTCAAGCACAGGAGACAGCTATCCTTGGATTAGAAATATTGAAAAATTAAATGAAAATGCTACGCGAGCTTTAGGTACAAAAAATAATCCCTATTTGACTATGGGCAAATTCCTAAGAGTATATAGTTATATTTGGCTTACACAAAGGGTAGGAGACATTCCAACATTAGAAGCAGGAAAAGGACTAGCCAATCCAACTCCAAAATTTGATAGCCAAGAAGATATCTATATTAATGCTTTAAATACATTGGATACAGTAAATCAAGAATTAGCAACCATTGCTGCCGATGTGAATGCTCCAAAACTAAACGGAGATATTTATTTTGCCAATAACCTAACCTCTTGGCGTAGAGCTGTCAATGCTTACCAATTAAGATTATTGATTAGTTTAAGTAAAAGAGCAGATGATAGTCCAAAACTTAGAGTTAAAGAGCGTTTTGCTAAAATAGTCAATACACCACTTGATTATCCTTTGTATAGAACGAATGCGGATAATTGGAATTATAATTTTTTACCAGTTACAAACAGATATCCTACACAGTTTCTAAGGTTGTATGCTCTAGAAACTACTGTGTCTAAAACAATCATAGATTTACTAAAAAGTAACATTGATCCACGTATATTTATAGCAGCAACTCCAGCACCTGGTCAAATTACTGCAGGTAAAAAAGTAGATGATTTTGAAGCATACAATGGTACAGATAACAGTCGTGGACAAGGAACATTATTCACAGAATCTCAAGGAAGCAAAGGTCTGTATTCTTACGTAAACTATATCAGATACCTACGTGGACCTGATTTTATTGCAGAGCCTTATATTATGTGTGGTTATTCAGAAATGTGTTTCAATATTGCTGAAGCTGCTAACAGAGGTTGGTTAACTGCAGACGCTGCAAAATATTATGAAGATGGTATTAAAGCGTCACTTCTTTTTTATGGAATAGCGCAAGGCACAAAATTAACTATTAGCAGTCCAACTGGTGCAGTAAGTGGTGAGGCCACTGCTAATGTGACTGATTTTCTTGCAAAAGTTAAGTACGCAGGAAACAATGCGGATGGTTTAAAACAAATTTTAGAGCAAAAATATGTAGCGTGTTGGCAAAATTCTGGT
>JAJTDP010000033.1 GCA_021300455.1 Sediminibacterium sp.
ACTTTCTATCTATAAACAAAGGGAGAAGAAAAATGAAGCATTTACAAGATTAAATCTTGTTCAAAAAAATATTTTGCTTGGGCCTTGGCCATTAAAAGAAGCCAGTTCGGAATTAAATTTTATGGTGAAGCATAATATTAAATGTATCACCCTAAAGGATAATCTTTACCCTAATAGGTTATTACATTGCGATGACGCACCTAGTTTATTATATCTAAAAGGAAATGAAAATTTTAACCTGCCCTATTTAATAAGTGTGGTGGGTACAAGGCAACATACTGTTCAAGTAAATAGAATTATAAAAGAACTCATGGAAGGGCTAAGCCATTTAAATATTGGTATTATAAGTGGAATGGCTTTAGGAGTAGATGCCATCGCCCACCAAACAGCACTCACCTATAAAATTCCTACCTGGGGTGTACTCGCACATGGGCTCGATCAAATGTATCCATTGGAACACAGAAAACTTGCTATTGAACTTATGCATAATGGTGGGCTTATAACTGAATCTAGAAAAGAAAGTATTATTCTTCCCTACTGCTTTCCTAAAAGAAATAGAATTGTAGCTGGAATGAGTGACGCAACCATAGTCGTTGAAACCGCCATTAAAGGAGGCAGTATGATAACAGCTAATTTAGCTTTTGATTATAATAGAGAAGTTTTTGCAGTACCCGGTAAAATACACGACTCAAAAAGTAAGGGCTGTTTAGCCTTAATTAAAAGAAATAAAGCGCATTTATACCACGATGTAGAAAACCTACTGGAACAGATGGGCTGGCCCCTAGCCGCGCAAAATAGCCCTCAAAAAGAACTAGAATTTACATTTTCACCCGATTCTAAAAGCGTACTTGCGCATATTGAAGCCCATGGCCCCATTCATAGGGAATTAATTGCTAATGAGTTAAAAATCAATGCCAGTATGCTTTCAAACTTACTTTTAAGCCTAGAAATGAAAGGTGCAATTCAGCTACTAGCAGGCAATAGGTATGCCATTTGCTAAAAAAAGGATTTTGCCTAAATAAGCCAAGGCCCTATCTTTGCCTATGGCAACAAGAAATACTACAAACAACTCCCGCATTTTTGGTAAAGGCTTGACATTTGACGATGTATTGTTAATGCCCGCTTATTCTGAAATACTTCCTTCTGAAGTAAAAATTCACACGCAACTTACCAAGAACATTCAACTACATGTTCCTATTCTATCTTCTGCAATGGACACTGTTACAGAAGCCCAATTAGCGATTGCTTTGGCACGCGAAGGCGGCATTGGTATTTTACATAAGAATATGAGTATTGAAAGGCAGGCAGAGCAAGTGCGTAAAGTAAAGCGTAGCGAAAGTGGAATGATTGTTGACCCCATTACTTTAGAAGTAACGGCAACTATTGGAGACGCTTTAAAATTAATGAAGGAAAATAAAATAGGCGGTATTCCTATTGTCGATAAAACCAATAAACTAGTTGGTATTTTAACCAATCGTGATTTACGTTTTGAAACCGATCGCAAAAGAAAAGTAAGCGAAGTGATGACTAAAGAAAATTTAGTCATAGCACCGGAAGGAACCGATTTAAGAAAAGCAGAAAAAATTCTTCGTCAATATAAAATTGAAAAATTACCTGTTGTCAATAAACAAGGAAAATTAATTGGCTTAATTACTTATCGCGATATTTTACAATTAAGTGCTTTTCCTAATGCAGTGAAAGATAAAATTGGTCGTTTACTTGTAGGCGCTGCTTTAGGTATCACCAAAGATTTATTAGATCGTGCTGCTGCTTTACAAAGCGTAGGCGTAGATATCGTTTCATTAGATAGCGCTCATGGTCATAGCAAAGGTGTAATTGAAGCATTAAAATTATTAAAGAAAACCTATAAGAACTTACCAGTCATTGCAGGCAATGTGGCTACCGCTGAAGGTGCACTTGCTATGGCGAATGCAGGTGCCGATGCAGTGAAAGTAGGTATTGGACCAGGTTCTATTTGTACTACTAGAATTGTAGCTGGTGCAGGTGTTCCTCAACTAACTGCTATTATGGAAGCTGCAAGAGCATTGAAAGGAAAAAATATTCCAATTATTGCCGATGGCGGTATTCGCTATACTGGAGATATGGTTAAAGCATTAGCTGCTGGCGCCAATTGTGTTATGATGGGTAGCATATTTGCAGGCACGGAAGAAAGTCCTGGAGAAACAATTATATATGAAGGACGTAAGTTTAAAGGCTACCGTGGAATGGGAAGTATTGGTGCCATGAGCCAAGGAAGTGGTGATAGATATTTTCAAGAGAACGAGTCTGATTCAAAAAAATATGTACCAGAAGGAATTGAAGGTCGTGTGGCTTACAAAGGAAACTTACATGAAATTGTGTATCAGTTTGTAGGTGGTCTAAAAGCAGGTATGGGTTATTGCGGTGCGAAAACTGTAAAGGATTTACAAAATGCAAAATTTGTTCAAATAACCAATGCAGGTATGAGAGAAAGTCATACACACGATGTAGAAGTTACTAGAGAAGCCCCTAACTATAGTAAGAAATAATAAACGCTTTATAAACCGGGCCTTGAAAAAATATATTTTTCTTTTTTTACTATTCACATCTTGCCTATTTAATAGGCAGGCAGTTGGGCAAGAAGCAATGGGACAAGATACCAGCTCCTTCAAGCCCCGTATACAATTTAGTATTATTACCTGTGCCGCTGGCGAAGAAATATATTCCATTTGGGGCCATACCGCTGTGAGAGTAGTAGATAGTGTGAACCAAACCGATATTGTTTTTAACTACGGTACTTTTAATTTTAACGAACCTAATTTTATTGCCAAATTTCTTAAAGGCGATTTACTTTATTTTGTTTCAGTTAATAACTACAGCGACTTTTTAAACGAATACCAATTCGAAAAAAGAAATGTATACGAGCAAGTATTAAAATTAAGTAATGTAGAAAAAATAAAATGGTATACAGCCCTTCAAGTAAATATGATGGGCGATAACCGTTTTTATTTATACAATTTTATTTCCGACAACTGCACCACCCGTGTAAAAGACGGCCTATTTAAAAATACTAATTTCCAAGCTACTGCTATTGGTGTAAAGTCATATCGCTCGGAAGTAGTGAGTGCACCCTACAAGCAAGGACTACCTTGGATTGGCCTAGGCATTGATTTATTATTAGGCGCTTACTCCGATCAAAAACCAACAAATTTTCAAGCTGCTTTTTTACCTTTTTTATTGCATGAGCAAATTGCCACTACTGGGCGCCTAGTAGCTAAGGAAAATATTTTAACCTATGCTAGCGAAAAGCCAGTAAGTAGTAATAGTCCTATATATATTTTAATAGCTTTATTATTATTTTACGCATTCTGTTCTAAATGGAATAGCTTAATTACACAGCGCATAGCTAAAGTAGTAGATATTTTACTTTTAATATCTTTTACTGCAGGAGGTAGTTTAATAGTATACATGAGTATGATTTCAAAACATACCGCCTGTTTCCAGAATTATAATTTAATGTGGATGCATCCTTTATATCTTATCGCCCTTGTTTTTTACTTTATTCGCTCAAAAGCTATCGGACAAATTGGATTAGTATTTTTTGCATCTATAATAGGCTTAGTTTTAACAAGCTACTGGCTACCACAACATTTTTCAAAAGAGGTTTGGGTATTGATAGCCACAGCTGCATTACTAAACTACAGACTTGTAGAAAAAGGACGTATCAATGCGCTATTTAAAAAATAACAACTCATTTAAAGAAAAATGCATTCAAGAAAAAAAATCACATACTTCATATCAAACAACTTATACAAACAATTCATTTAAAATAATAGCATGTCAAAAATAATATTAATCACTGGCGCTAGTGCAGGTTTCGGAAAAGCCATTGCAGAAAAATTTGCAGCAGGTGGCTGGAACTTAATTTTAACTGCTCGTAGAAAAGAAAAGCTAGAAGCAGTGGCTACTGCTATTGAGCAAAAATATAAAGTGAAAACTTTGTCTTTAATTTTTGATGTACAAAACAAAGAAGCCGTATTTCAACAAATAGGTGGCTTACCTACTGAATGGCAGGCTATTGATTTATTAGTGAACAATGCAGGCCTGGCCCTAGGCAGAGATTCTTTTGAAAATGCCAATATCGAAGACTGGGAAACCATGATTGATACCAATGTAAAGGGTTTATTATATACTTCTAAAGCAACCCTTCCTTATTTAATAAAAAACCAAGGGCATATTATTAATATTGGAAGCACTGCAGGCAAAGAAGTATACAAGGATGGTAATGTATACTGTGCTACCAAGCATGCGGTAGATGCTATTAGCAAGGCACAAAGAATTGATTTATTGCAATACAAAATAAAGGTAACCGCTATTCACCCAGGTGCAGTGGAAACAGATTTCTCTTTAATAAGATTTAAAGGGGATGCTACAAAAGCAGCTGCAGTTTATACTGGTTACGAACCACTAAAAGCAGAAGATATTGCAGATACCGCCTGGTATGTAGCTAATTTGCCTAAACATGTTTGTATTAATGATATAGTAATGACCTGTGTCGCACAAGGAAATTCATTTACTATACACAAGGATGCATAAGTATTAGTTTCCTAAAAATTTCTACTGAATGGAAGAGATTTTAAATGATCCACACCTGCTTGAAAATCTTTCCAAATTTCATGTACAATTTCAGCTGCTGGTTGTATTCTATCTATCATGGCAGTGACTTGCCCAATTTCTAGTTCTCCATTTTCCATATCGCCTTCAAACATGCCCCTTTTCGCTTTTCCTTTTCCTAAGCTTTCCGCTAAGTCTTCTTTACTAGCGCCCTGTTTTTCAAAAGCTAAAATTTCATTAGCGAATTTATTTTTTAAAAGGCGAACAGGTGCTAATGACTTTAATCCTAATTCTGTAGCCCCTTCTTTTGATTCAATAATAGCGTTTTTAAAATGTATATGCGCTGAAGCTTCATTACTACAAACAAATCTTGAACCTATTTGCACCGCTTCAGCACCTAGTGCAAATGCTGCTAACATTTGAGCTCCATTGGCAATACCTCCAGCAGCAATCACTGGAATTTTTACAGCCTTATGCACCATTGGTATTAATACCATAGTAGTAGTTTCTTCTCTACCATTATGGCCACCCGCTTCAAAACCTTCTGCTACCACTGCATCACAACCAGCTGCCTCAGCTTTTAAAGCAAACTGCGCACTACTTACTACATGCACCACAATACATCCTGCAGCTTTCAAACTAGCTGTCCATATTTTTGGATTGCCTGCACTTGTAAATACAATGGGCACTTTCTCTTCAATGATAATATTAATATGCGCTTGTAAATCGGGGTATAACATAGGCAGGTTAACTGCAAATGGTTTAGTTGTGGCTGCTTTTGTTTTTTGAATGTGCGTTCTTAATACTTCCGGATACATACTACCTGCGCCAATAATACCTAAACCACCTGCATTACTTACCGCACTGGCCAATTCCCAGCCGCTGGCCCAAACCATTCCTGCTTGAATAATGGGTAAGTCAATTTTAAATAAACTTGTAATTCTATTTTCAAAAAGCATAGAAAAAATTTAATGCCAAAATGAAATTATTATCCAAAATCAATTTCTGTATTGTCTCCAATATTTAAAGTACGGCTTAAGCCTTTCACCGCCGCATCACTTCCAATTAATGAATTATCTAAAACCACTTCATCAAGCGTGGTGTAAGAACCAATGATACTTTCTTTGACCACCGAACTTTTAATAGTGGTATTATTTCCAATAGTTACATGGGGTCCAATAATAGAATTTTCAATCACACAACCTTCTGCAATGCTTACTGGTGCTATAATAATACTATTGGGATAGGTTTCTGGCATAACCGCTAAACCTCCTGTTTTCTTTAATAGTACGGCATTGGCTTCTAATAAATTTTCTTTCTTACCACAATCATACCAATGCTTCACTTTAAAGCCTTTAAATTTAACACCTTTTTTAATCATACAATCGATGGCATCGGTTAAATTGTATTCGCCATTAGATTTTATATTATCGGTAAATAATTGCTGAAAGCATTCAAATAGTAGGGCCGACTCTTTTATTTTATATAAACCTACTAATGCATTATTAGATTTTGGTATAGCTGGTTTTTCTACAGCGTGTTCTACAAAATATTCTTCGTTCATTTCTACCACTCCAAACTGTCTTGGATCATCTACTTTTTTTACACCCAGCATACTAAAATCACTCTTCATTACTTCTTTAATATCAAATTCACAAATAGTGTCTCCTAAAGAAATAAATACTTCATCATTACCCACAATGGACTTGGCTAATTCAATGGCGTGCGCGGTACCTAGTTTATCGTTTTGGTAAACAAAATGAGTGTTTAAATTTGGATAAGTAGCCTCTACATAGTCCTTAATTTTATCCCCTAGATAACCTACCACAAAAATAAATTCTGTGATGCCCACTTCTTTTAATTGATCCACAATAAAACTAAGTATGGTTTTACCTGCAATAGGTATGAGCGCCTTGGGCTGCGTATAGGTATGAGGGCGGAGTTTAGCGCCTGCTCCAGCAACGGGGATAATAGCCTTCATTGTTTACTTTTTAGGGGGACTTAAAAGTAGCAAATAACTGTTAGTAATGGTACAATTTTGGGCCTCAATTGGTCAATTTTGACCAAAGCACTTGAAAATGTGAATATTAGGAGGCCAACTGTTGAAAAAAAGCTTTGTGCAGGGTTAATAATGAATTAATTTCGCAAAATAGTACAGTTAAAATAAAGAAATATGCAAAGAGATACCCTTGTTTTTGACATCATCAACCAAGAATTAGCACGCCAAAGAAGAGGCATAGAACTAATCGCTTCTGAAAACTTTACAAGCTTACAAGTTATGCAAGCTACAGGTAGTGTAATGACCAATAAATATGCAGAAGGATATCCTGGAAAAAGATATTATGGAGGTTGTGAAATTGTAGATAAAACAGAACAACTAGCAATAGATCGTTTAAAAGAAGTTTTTGGACTTGAGTACGCGAATGTGCAACCACATAGTGGGGCACAAGCCAATGCTGCGCTAATGCTAGCCATCTTAAAAAATGGTGATGGCATTTTAGGACTGGACTTAAGCATGGGAGGTCATTTAACACATGGAAGTGCTGTGAATTTTTCTGGCAAAACATACACGCCACATTTTTATGGTGTTGTAAAAGAAACGGGCTTGATTGATTACGAGATGTTAGAAAGTCAAGCAAGAACACATAAGCCTAAATTAATTATTTGTGGAGCAAGTGCTTATAGCCGTGATATTGATTACGCACGCATAAGAAAAGTAGCCGATGAAGTAGGTGCTTTTGTACTTGCCGATATTGCACACCCTGCAGGATTAATTGCCAAGGGTTTATTAAGTTCTCCATTTAACCATTGTCATTTTGTTACTTCTACTACGCATAAAACTTTACGCGGTCCACGTGGTGGTGTCATTATGATGGCTAAAGATGGTGAGAATACTTTAGGCATAAAAGATGTAAAAGGAAATTTAAGATTATGGTCCAATGTCATTGATATGGCCGTGTTTCCTGGTACGCAAGGTGGACCACTAGAACACGTGATTGCTGCTAAAGCCATTGCTTTTGGTGAAATTTTATCTGATGAATTTATGGTGTATCAAAAGCAAGTACAAAAAAACGCGAAAACTATGGCTGCTGCATTTGTGGCGAAAGGATATGAAATTATTAGTGGCGGTACCGATAATCATTTAATGCTAATTGATTTACGCAATAAAAATATTAGTGGTAAAAAAGCAGAGCAAGTTTTAGGACATGCCGATATTACTGCTAATAAGAATATGGTGCCTTACGATGATAAATCGGCCTTTGTTACTTCAGGTATTCGTTTTGGTGTGGCTGCTATTACCACACGTGGTATGACCGAAACACATATTCCTTTTGTAGTAGAAGCTATTGATAAAGTATTAATGAATGCAGATAATGAAACTGTATTATCAGATACTAAGAAAGAAGTAAATAAATTTATGGAGCAATTTGTATTGTATCCAGAATTAGGATAAGCTTAGTATTTGACTTTAATGAGATTAATGAGTTTAATCAGTATAGAAAGAACCTCCTTCACCCAGAGGTTTTTTTATTTGAAATAGATTAACTTTATACTATGATACAAAGAATACAAACCATTTGGTTATTACTTGCCAGCGCTGCAGCCTTTTCTGTACTGCGTTTTCCTTTTTATTATACACCCACACCCTTTGCTTTAGAAATTAACGGCAGTTCAGGATACAGCACGCTTATTTCTTTGGCCTTTAGTGCTTGCCTTTCTTTTATTACAATATTTTTATACGGTAACCGTATGCTTCAATTAAAAGTAGTGATAGTGAATTTTTTATTATCGGTACTTGTGGGATACTTCGTTTACAAAATAGTCATAGCCAATCCAGGCGGTGGCTTCACCCTTCCTTCACTTGCTTTATTTATCATACCCGTACTGCAAATAATGGCAATAGTTAACATTTACAAAGACGAAATGAAAGTGAAAAGCGCAGATAGGTTACGATAGAATAAATAAGACTAGACTTTCAATTCAATTAATCTAAGTACTTCCCAGTTTGAGAGGCCTTGCATTTGGCTAAACCCTTGGGTACACCTGCATAAACCACGGTGCCGCCACCTTCGCCCGCCTCTGGTCCCATATCAATGACCCAGTCGGCTACTTTAATAATATCGGTATTATGTTCTACTACTATTAAAGAATGTCCTTGGTCTATTAAAGCATTAAAAGCTTTTAATAATTTATGGATATCATGAAAATGAAGTCCAGTAGTAGGTTCATCAAATATGAATAACATTTTATTACTTGCCTTGCCCTTACCTAAAAAACTGGCTAGTTTTACTCTCTGCGCTTCTCCTCCACTTAAAGTGCTACTGCTTTGCCCTAGTTTCACATAGCCTAGCCCCACTTCTTGTAAGGGACCAATAGCAAGAACTATATTTTTTTCTTCACTAAAAAATGCAATGGCTTCATCTACACTCATCTCTAATACCTCGTAAATATTTTTACCTTTATACTGTACTTCTAATACTGTTTCTTTAAATCTCTTTCCTCCGCAATCCTCACAGGTTAAATGCACATCTGCTAAAAACTGCATCTCTACTAATTGCTCTCCTTCTCCTTTACAAGTATCGCATCTGCCTCCATCTACATTGAAAGAAAAATGTTTAGGCAGGAAACCTCTTATTTTTGAAAGTGCTTGTTTAGAATATAAATCTCTTATAGCATCGTAGGCCTTGATATATGTCACCGGATTAGATCTTGATGATTTTCCAATGGGGTTCTGGTCCACCATTTCTATTTGATCAATCAAGTGTAAGTCGCCACTAATGGCATTATAACCTCCCACTATTTCTGTTGGCAGTGCTTTTGCTTTTAATAATGCATTGTACAATACTTGTTTGACCAAGGTGGTTTTTCCACTTCCACTCACTCCACTCACTACACATAAACTATGCAGTGGAAATTGTACATCAATCGTTTTTAAATTATGCAAATAAGCCCCTTCTAAATTTATAAAGTGTTTAGAAATTCTTGTTTTAGTAGGAATAGGTATACTCAGTACACCACTTAAATACTTTCCTGTTAAACTATTTTTATCTTTAATAAGCGCGGCTGCATTACCCACGGCCACTACTTCTCCGCCCTGGTGTGCTGCAAGTGGGCCCATATCAATGATATGGTCCGCATGACGCATAATTTGTTCATCGTGCTCTACCACCACCACCGTATTACCTAAGTCTCTTAAGTTTTGAAGTACTTTAATAAGCCTTTCGGTATCTCTTGAATGTAGTCCAATACTTGGCTCATCTAAAATATATAATGAGTTCGTTAAGTTTGATCCCAAACATCTGGTGAGTTGTATTCTTTGACTTTCTCCACCACTTAAACTATTGGCAAGCCTTGATAAAGTTAAATAACCCAAGCCCACATCCATTAAAGTTTGAATGCGTTGCTCTAATTCTATTAATAACCTTTTAGCTACTTGTTTATCATGTTCCGATAATTTTAACTGCGCAAACCATACTTGTAAATCCTTTACTGGCATCGCACATAATTCTCCAATATGCTTACCTGCAATTTTTACATACAAGGCTTCCTTGCGCACGCGGTAACCTTCACAATCGGGGCAGTTGGTTCTTCCTCGATACCTACTTAACATTACCCTAAACTGTACTTTATATAAATGCGCTTTTACATCTTCAAAAAAATCATCTATGCCTAATGCCTTGCCCACACCCTTCCATAATTGAGTGGTCTGGGTTTTAGTTAATTTATTAATGGGTTGATGAATTGGAAAACCAGCCTTGCCGGCTTCTTTTATAAACTGATCCTTCCACCAAACTAATTTCTCTCCCTTCCAGGGTGCCACCCCTCCATCATAGACCGATAAATTGGTATTGGGTATGACTAAGTTTTCATCAATACCTAAAACCTGGCTATAGCCTTCACAAGTTGGACAAGCCCCATAGGGATTATTAAAAGAAAATAAATTCGGACTAGGCTCATCAAAATCCATTCCATCCAAAGTGAATTTATTATTGAAAGTTTTTAAAATAGTTTCGTTTTGCTCCACCCATAAAATCCCTTCTCCTTCATAAAAAGCAGTGCCAATGGAATCACTCATTCTATGTATATCGTCTTCATCAAAAGCTTTCACCACCACTCTGTCAATTAAAACATATACATCATGGGCCTTAATAGTTTTTGTAATTTCAGCCTTAGTCATGGCGAGTGCATCCTCAATTCTTAGAATACTAGATGCAGCTGTTGTAGATTTCAAATTTTCAGATGTACCACCGGCTCTTAAATAAATTCTAGCAAAACCTTTTTGTAATAAAATATTCAGTTCCTCTTGTATATCTCTTTTGGCTTGTTGCTTAAAGGGAACAATAATAACCATCTTATCTCCTGTCTTTCCTTTTTGTATAAATTCCAATACATCCTGCACATCCTGCTTTTTTACTTCCAAACCACTAATAGGAGAATAGGTTTTTCCCACCCTTGCATAAAATACCCTTAGGTAATCATAAATTTCGGTCATACTACCCACTGTACTTCTTGGAGTACGGGTCACTACCTTCTGCTCAATAGCAATAGCTGGACAAAGCCCCTTTATATAATCTACATCGGGCTTGCCCATACGGGACATAAACTGTCTGGCATAAGAAGATAAACTTTCCGCATAGCGCCTTTGCCCCTCGGCAAATAAGGTATCAATGGTAAGCGACGATTTACCACTTCCAGAAACCCCAGTCACCACAATAAACTGATTACGCGGGAACTGAACAGATACATTTTTTAAATTATGCACCCTTGCACCCACTACCTGAATGTCATTGTTTGCCATATAACAAAATAACAGATTCTAGCCCATTTAGTTGTAGAAATTTGTACCCCCTTTTTTAATCCAAAATGTGGATAGCTTTTAAATAATTTTCTTGTTTTCCACAAATGGAAATTCAATGCCTATTGAGAGTAATTTGCCTCTACTAACCCATCGAAACCTACCCTAAAAACAATGAACAAAGAAATCCAAATTACAGACAACGAACTCATTCAATCTTTTCAAGACGGTAATTCTCGTGCTTTTGATGCCTTATTAGAGCGTCACCAAAACAGAATTTACAATGCCATTTTATTCATGGTAAAAGACAGCTACTTGGCAGAAGATTTATTTCAAGAAATTTTAATAAAAATTATTGATAACCTTCAACAAAAAAAGTATTCAGAAGAAGGTAAATTTTTACCTTGGGCATTACGTATTTCTCACAATTTTGTAGTGGACCATTTTAGAAAAGTGAAACGTACTCCTACAATTAAAACAAGTGATGACCAAGATTTATTTGAAATTATCAAGCATGCCGACCATCCTGCCGACTATAAAATGACCCGCAGTCAAACGCATAAAAATATTCAAGAACTAGTGGACCTACTTCCAGAAGAGCAAAGAGAAATTATTGTATTAAGACATTATGCCAACTTAAGTTTTAAAGAAATTGCACAAATGACTAATTGCAGCATTAACACTGCACTTGGCAGAATGCGTTATGGTTTAATTAACTTAAGGAAGATGATGACCGAGCGTGGCATGAGTTTGTAAATAAAATGATTTTTTTAAATATAAAATCATTTTATTTACTACTATAATGATTTAATCCTCTAATGATTTTTTAAAAAGCTCCAATTGGAGCTTTTTTTGATCTATTTACTGATGCTGCATTGTAGCCAATTCAAATACTCCGTAGCATTAGGCGTATAGCCTACCGGGTTGGATAATAATTTTTGATCAGGACTCATCACTACATATAAGGGTTGCGAAGACTGATTAAAGTTTTCAGCTTGAAAAGTGGCCCATAAATCGCCAACACTTGTTATTTCTT
>JAJTDP010000034.1 GCA_021300455.1 Sediminibacterium sp.
TTATTATTAAAGAAAATGAGCAGTACACCGCTGGTTTTGCTACTTACTTAAAAGATTATTACCTGTTTTTATAAAGGAGTTGTAATTTTAATGTCTATGAATCATTTTGAACTTTTTGACATACCGGTTAGCTTTTTCCCTGATACGGCTGTGGTATCCAAAAAGTATTTGATGCTCCAAAAAAAGTTTCATCCCGATTTTTTTGCAAATAGTTCAGAAGCTGAACAAGCAGAAGCACTGGCATTATCATCGGCAGCCAATAAAGCGTTAAGGGTATTAAAAGATCAGTCCTTACTTATCCCGTACGTTTTAGAAATCAATGAGGTACTCGTACCCGATGAAAAATACCAGCTCCCTCCTAGTTTTTTAATGGAAGTGATGGATTTAAACGAGCAGGTTATGGAATTAGAAGACGATACCCAAAAGGCAGCGCTACTTGTACCACTTAAACAATTAGAAGATGAAATTTTTGAACCTATTAAAGGGTTGTTGGAAAGCTATCAAGTGGGTATTACCCCAAAAGAAGCGCTGTTGCAAGTAAAAGACTATTATTTTAAAAAGAAATACCTTGACCGAATAGCGGATCAACTCCGATAAGCCCTATTTGTTTGGGTTTATGTTGGTTTCTTTTGGCAAAAAACACAGAATCTTGTAATATTGCACCCCGCCTAATACAAAGGCCCAGATGGCTAGACTCAAAATCTGGTTATCGCAAGGTAGTGCAGGTTCGATTCCTGTTCTGGGCACATAATTAGATTTAAGGCGATTCTTAACAGAATCGCCTTTTTCTTTTTTGGCGCAAAGGCTTACCAGTAATGGGATTTCGTTGAATATTAAGTTTACTTTAGAAGTTCGAACTACCCCATTTTGCTTGTTATACATAATACCCTCTGGAAACACCATCTTTTGTAAGCGCTGTTTATGTTGATATTCAGCTGAAATCCAAGCCTGGCTTATGTTTTGTGAAATCGCCAAACAATTTTGAACTACTTTTTCTATGTTCGAACTGCTCATTGAGGCTGAATCAATTCCCTTACTTAATTCTCCAATCTCACTACGAATCTGCTGGGCGTGTTTATTATAAATATCTTCGGTTATTTGATCGCTTATGTACTTTAACTCCGCTTTTTCAAGCAGGCTTTGTTTCTCGGCTATTTTCTTTTTTAACAGTGTTTTATTGCTTGCCTTTTCACTTAACCTGCTTTTTAGTTCACTCGTTAAAATGACCCCAAACTTCTTCTTTAAAGAAGGGTTGAATTCGTATTTAGAAAGAAGGTCTACAAACATGCTATTTAACAACTTTGAACTTACATTAACCGGAATTGCAGCATCTTTTGTTTTGTAGTACCAATTCCCCCTTGTTGTATACCCAGTAAATGGCTTTCCACTTACTTCATCCTTTACAAATATCTTGAGTGGAACCTCATCATGTCTAAATACTTTTGCAACACCTACAAATGGGTTATTATTTAAAACATCCTGTGCTGCTAGAAATGTTTTTAAATCAATTAATTTAGGATGCTTACCTTCTATTAATTTACCACCCAAAAGGCTACCTGTTACATACCCCGCGTAAAAAGGATTGCTAAATACATGTCGAAAGCTCTTTGTTGAAATCTCTACGCCTCTTTGCATCAAATAATCCACTATTTCATAATAAAAGTATTTTCTTTCGGTAAGCATTTGAAACCCTTTCCTAAGATGTTTGCCTGATTCTGTAATTACATACTCATGGAAGCATGCCCTATGCTTTGGCTTAAGATTAAGGTATCCTAGTGGCGTTTGGTAAGGCCAGTAACCTTTTAACATAACCTCTTTCGTATTAATTATGGTTCTGTCACTTTTTAACCGATTATCGAAATTATTTAGGAGATGAAAAAAGTTTTCTTGTAATCTACCAATAGCAGTAGATGTATCTATATCCTGAGTTACAGATTTTACAGTTACACCTTGTCTACTTAACTCTTCACTTATGTGTGATGCTGCAGCCCCAGTTCTGGAAAACCGGTCATAGTTAAACACTATGATGTAAGAAATATTTTTGTACTTTTTTACATATTCTATCATTCGTAAAAATTCTTTACGACCGTCTGATTTAGCACTTTCATAGGAGCCACCAAAGTATTCTTTAATTTGAATACTATTGGTTTTTGCGTAGTTATTACAGTATTTAAGTTGGACCTCCAGACTCCCGTTATTTTCCGCTTGCTCTTGGCTGCTAACTCTTGTATATACCACTGCATCGACACCTCTAACTTTAGCATGGCTTTTATACTTACGGGTAGATAATGTTTCAAGCTCTGCTTGAAGTGCACTACTGCTGTTTTTCATTTTCATATAGCTGATCGAAATAAATATCGATTATCAAATTAGCAAATTGTTTAAGTAATTCTTCTTCAGTTAATTCATTTTTTAATTTTTCATACTCATTACTGGGTTTCATTTTTCCTCAGTTGAGGCCTCGCCATATCAAATGGAGGAGACCCGATTACTATACTGAGCCGCATCAAACGGGTCTTTAAAAATATTTTGTTTCAGTTTTTGTAAATGAAAGTGAGGTGCCTGTTCTTGTTTTTAATTGGATAGCAGAATAATTCTTTAATCCAAGTATTCGCATAACTTCTTTTGCTTTATCACCGTTCATTAAACCTGTTTTATCATATTCAATTTTAGTAACTTTCCGGGCCTCTCTATCGTATACTATAGTAACCCTTTCAATATTGTTGTTTCGCAGCTCTTTTACAAGACGCAATTCATCTTCACTAAACAACCTTAACTGATTTATGAAGTTAACTTTTTCCTCATCAATAAATAACTCAGCTATGAAATGGGAAATTGGAATATAAATATGCGGGATTGATTTATCCACTTCCAAATTATTATCCCCTAGCATAACGTATGTTTCATCTTGATAAATTATTATGCCGGCTTCGGTACCGGTTTCAATACACATAGATACCATTTGATAGAAATAACTAATTTCAGTTCTAAGTATAATATTTATATATGGATCATTCAGGGTTTCTTCACAATGTTTTAATCGAAACGTTTCTTGTTCATCAAGATCCCTAATCTTACTAAGGCTCTTTAAAAAAGTAATATTGTCAATTAGTGTATTTTTTCCTAGGTCTTCTTCATATGCCTTGATAAATTGATCATAATAAATTTTTTGCATCAAATTAATTGAACAACCAAAGTCACGCATGGACTCCAGAACTTTTAACCACAAATACTCAATAAAACTAATTTCAGCCCATTTTCCATCAGCAACGAATGAAATGAGACCATTCATTTTCCAGTAGTGAAAGGATTTGGACTTAAAGCCGGTATCTCTGATCTTTATATTTTTCTCCAAAAGGCTTCCTCGAAGCGCAACACCTTCAAGATCATTTTTTTGGATTTCTTTAAGTTTAATTTTTTTCATAAGACTAAATTACCCACTTTTGGGATATTTAACAAATAAAATATCCCGAATATGAAGAAAAAAATTCAATCTCTAGAAAAAAAAGCGAAAACCTACCATCTGGGCCGAGTTTGCCAAAACTGTGGTGAGCCGATCGCAGATCAGGATAGAGCTACAAAAACACACTGCTCTCGATGGAGAGACGAGTTTGGAGTTATTCACGACTGCAAGAGACAAAAACATGCTTTAAAAACACAACCCTACGATGACATCCTACTAGATTTTTCGGCAGTACAAAGAGAGACCAAGCGGCAAATTGAAAAAATTTTAGCTGATCATGGCAATGAAGTGCCTACTGAGGTTTTAAACGCTTACAACGTTAAACTTTATGAGAATCTAAGCTTTGGTTATCACTCTGGCCTTCTTTATGCCGAATTTCTTGGATTCAAAATAATATCTAACCCAAAATTAAATACCCATAAAATTATCAAAAATGACTAACTATGATTACATGGCAATAGGCCGCAAACTTTCCAAAGCAGATGACCGAAACAATACTTTAGCAGGACTGCTCATCACAACTTTTGTATTAGGTGGATGCGTATACTTGCAGTACAGATCATTAAAAGATTTAAAAGGTGAATATATTAGGTCTAGACGAAAGATTGATGACCTAAGCTTTCGAAATAATCGACAAAGGGAGATTATTAACGGACTAAATAGAACCAAACAAGAATTAATAGAACAGTTGTCTCAAACAGACCTCAAAACCTCATAATTATGCATTTAAAACAAGGAGGTTTACCGTTCAGGAATAGTTTATTCGGTTCTGGAACGGTATTTAATGTTCGGGAACGTTCTTTACCGTTCTGGGACATTCATGAGTGTTCTCGTAAAAAAACAGGCAGTTTTTGTATGTCTTCAAAGAACTTCCTAGCTGCTGGCAACTTAGTTGGAATACCTTCTTGTATTTGTTCTTTAAAATTCATGTAAATATTTTATTTAACGATGATGGTTTGGTTAGAAACCATTGATATAATGGCATTGATATCGTCTTTCAAGAGACGGTCTTCTTCTAGTTTAGCCACTTTAGTTCTAATTATTTTAATATTTTTTTCGATGATGGTAGAAAAAGTATTAGGTCGTCTAAACTCCATGGCTTGCGCCGCATATAATAATTCGATGGCCAATATTTTTTCAAGATTACATAATATTTGATTGAATTTTCTTCCAGATATACTTCCCATGGAAACATGGTCTTCCTGACCTAATGAAGTAGGAATGCTATCTGCAGAAGGGGGAAAACATAATGATTTATTTTCACTTACTAGCGCAGCCGTAGTATATTGAGGAATCATAAAACCAGAATTTAACCCGCCAGCTGATGTCAATAATCTGGGCAAACCAAATTTTCCTTCAATCAACAAATAGGATCTTCTGTCTGATATATTGCCTAACTCCGAAACAGCAATTGAACTGTAATCCAATGCCATGGCCAACAGCTGGCCATGAAAATTACCTCCAGAAATTGCCTCGGTATCACTCAATATGATTGGATTATCTGTAACCGAGTTCATTTCTATTTCTGCCAATTCATTTAAGTGATAATAAGCATTTCTTGAAGCACCATGCACTTGTGGTATACAACGCATGGAATAAGGATCTTGTACTCGCGCGCAATCTTTATGAGAAGCTAAATTTTGAGAATTATCTAATAATATTCGCATGCGTGCCGCCACTTCAATACTTCCCTTGAATGGACGAATTTTATGTAAGGCTTCTTTAAAAGGCGAAGCGCTTCCTTGATAACCTTCAATGCTCATGGCTCCTGCAACGTCTGCTAAGTCAAGCAAGTAGTCCATTTTATTTAAGCCTATAATGGTATGTGCTAAAATAAATTGAGTGCCATTGATTAATGCCAACCCCTCTTTTGCTGCTAATTGTATTGGGACTATGCTATGTTTTGATAAAACTTGTTTAGCAGAAACAATTTCACCTTCTGCCCAAAATTCTCCTTCACCAATTAAGGGTAAAAATAAATGGGACAATGGGGCAAGATCTCCCGATGCGCCAACCGATCCTTGTTCTGGCAACACAGGTAACAAATCATTGTCAATAAAAAATAATATTCTTTCAATCACTTCTAATCTTATACCTGAATAACCCTGACACAGTGCATGCACTTTACAGATCATCATGATTTTAGATAAGCTAGGACTAATCGCATTACCTACACCTACTGCATGTGAGATTAATAAATTTTCTTGAAGTTTATTTGTTTCTGCGGGTGTAATTTGTACATCACACATGGGGCCAAAACCAGTATTAATACCATATACTGCTTTATTGGAGCTAGCCATCTTCTCCACCATTTTTCTGCAGGCATTTACCTTTTTAATAGCCTGCTTATTCATTACGCCTTTTATGGTTCCATTGGCGATTCCCATCACTGTATCTACTGTCAAATGATCAATTCCGTAGTTAAATATCATTGCATACAATTTTATTATAGTACATTAAAGTTATCAAAATTTTTAATGTGCATTAGGACTATAATTTTGAGGTTGTAACCTCTTAGTTTGGTATAGACTAAAAGTGCTACTAAGAAGTCAGGGAAGCATATTATATAAACTTACATTTAATATACAGATTGTAAATCTTCGGCATGATAAATGTTAATCGGCAACTCTTTGTTCACTTCAACTTTATGTTTTTGTATTTCAATAGTAATAAAATTATGTAATAATGAAAAAAAGATCGTCGTTTTCGACAGGTGGAGGTTCTGCAAATAATTGCTCTAACTCATAGTCGCAGTTTAGTGCGATATCCTTTAATGATATGAATAGTGATAATAAGCTAGCAATATACCTTTTAAGGTATTACAGGCTACGCCCGTTATAGTACGGATTTGTTTTTTACTAGTTGCTTCGGTAAAATACCTAAGTCCCCGTCTTAACTTGAGCATAGCGTTGGGTTTATTAACTATAGTCTACTGTGTTGGTTTAAGTACCAACTTCATTATTTATGGCTTCCCAAACAATTACACTTTAACTATTTAGCTGGATGGTCAATTTGCTGCGCTCCAGGGGATGAGTTTAAGCAATTTTTCTATTAAAATACTTTTTGTCAATAATATCGGGGCGTCTGCATAGTTTTTTGTGAGAAAAACAAGCTTTTTAATAAATTATAGAATCTTTAACTTAATTCATGAAAATATGAAATACACATTTAAAATAATTGTGTTGTTTTTATTTTGCTTTTCTGGTTTGCTAACATCTCATGCCCAACAAACCAGGCAAGTAACTGGTTCTGTTTTGGGACCAGATAAACAACCTCTACCAAATGCAAATGTTAGCGTAAAGGGTAGTAAACAGGGTGTAAAAACCAATATTAATGGTAAATACACCATAGGTCTAGCTAATGGAATTCAAACTTTAGTTTTCTCCTATGTGGGATTGAAAACCAGTGAATTAGTCGTTAATGCAGATGCAATTACTGCTAATATTGTTCTAAATGAATCAGATGAACAACTCGAGGAAGTAGTTGTATCAACAGGATACCAAACTATTCCAAAAGAAAGGGCAACGGGATCCTTTGGAACAATAAGCAAGGAACAATTAGGAAAACCGTCTACAAATATTTCTTCGCGCATTGTAGGTCAGGTAGCTGGTGTACAGGCACTCAGGATGGATGAAGAAGGGAATCCTTTTTTCCAAATAAGAGGTTTATCTACTCTTTATGCCAACCAAGAACCATTGGTTGTAGTTGATGGTTTTCCGATACAGGGAAATTATAATACCATAAATCCAAGTGATGTAGAAACAATAACTATTTTAAAAGATGCAGCAGCATCTTCTATTTGGGGTTCGAGAGCTGTAAATGGTGTTATTGTGGTAACTACAAAAAATGCAAAAAAAGGGACACCCTTAAAAGTAGAATTTAGTGCCTTTACGCGTATTGGTGGTAAAATAGATTTAAAATATTCCAACCCCCTTGCGTCCTCATCAGACCAAGTAGAGTACGAAAAACTATCATTTGACAAATGGGGTGCTACTGCAAATAATGGAATAGTTACTCAATTTGGATATAATATGACTCCTGGTCAGACGGCTTTAAATGAAACTAAACTTGGATTTATGTCCCCTTCTAGAAGGGATTTTATATTAGACAGTTTAAAAGGCTTAAATAATAGTCAGCAAATATCTGACCACTTACTTGAGAATCCAATTACTAAACAATACAATCTAAGTTTATTTAGTTCTACCGAGAGAATGAGTAATGCGTTATCGTTTATGTTTGAGCAAAATCAATCTAATTTTAAAGAAACGTTTAATGATAGGTTTATTCTTAATTATAGAAACTTGGCAACAATAAAAAAATGGCTTGATTTTAATCTAAGCACAATGGTACAGTATAATAAGTTTACAAATAATGGAGCAACACTAAGTGATATACAAAGACTTGCACCTTATGAAATGCTTATTGACCCTAACGGAAATTATAGATCTACATCTGAAAGATATTATACTCCATTAATAGAAAGGCAAATACCAACACAACTTTTCCCATTTAATGACTGGAGTTATAACATCATACGAGAAACAAAAAGTCGAAGTAATGTGAATTTGGAATATAATGCAAGATTACAAACTGGAATTGTTATAAAGCCCGTTAAGGGGCTTAGTATTGAAACTAGCATCCAGTACGAAAATTTTAACACTCAAACTAGAAATTTTGACGGCATAAATAGTTATAATGCAAGAATAACCGTTAACCAGGCTGCATTCTGGAATCCCACAATACCAAATGCTATGACAACAGCCCCTATTCCAAATTTACCGAAAGGTGGCATATTAAATCAAAGTAGAAGTCAAGCAATTGCATGGAATTTTAGAAACCTCATACGATTTAATAAAACTATCATGTCAAAACATGAAGTTAATTTTTTAGCAGGTACTGAACAACAAAGTAGAGTAATACAGACATTTGGTCAACCCACGACTTATGGATATAATGATGCTACTTTACAGTTGGGCACATTTCCCAATGGACCAGGTGGAACACCTGTAAATGGAGGGCAAAATGGAACACTACCAGCTACAAATCTGACAATTAGAAATTGGGTGAATCAGATAACAACTTTCGGTTACACCAATTCATTTGGTTACACAACTGATCGGTTTTTCTCAGCTTTTGGTAATGTAGCTTATACCTATGATAGTAAATATACATTGTCAGGAAGTGCAAGAGCAGATGGAGCAAACTTTGTAACTAACAACCCGAAATTAAGGTATAATCCATTCTGGTCTGTAGGTGCAAGTTGGCAGTTATGGAAGGAAAAATTTTTTAAGATAAACTTTATTGACAGACTTACGATTAAAGCAACTTATGGTTATAATGGAAACCAAGATAGAAGTACCTCTTTTATGCCATTAATTGGCCTTGGTGCGACACCGAATATTTATACAAATCAATTTACTGCTTTCTTTTCTAGTTTAGGTAATCCAACATTACGCTGGGAGAAAACAGGTACAGCTAATATTGGAATAGACTACTCTATTTTTAAAGGCAAATTATTTGGAAGTATAAATTACTATCAAAGAAGAGGTAAAGATCTTTTAGCCTTTGTTGCGATTCCAGCCGTAAATGGAAGTACGTCTCAATTCCTTAACAATGCAGCAATGGTAAATAAAGGGATTGAATTAGAAATTGGAACTACTTTTAAAATTTCAAAAGATATTCAGTTAAGATCAAATCTCAATTTCTCCTATAACAAAAATGAAATTACAGACTTATTTCTTACACAATACAATTCGTTCTCTCTGGTTGGTAGAAATACAGCCTCTTATGCTGTTGGTTATAATGCTAATACACTTTGGATGTATAAATATATGGGCTTTAATTCAGCTACCCCTTTTCCTCAGCCAACAGTATTAGGCCCTAATTCTACAAATTTTGATATGGCTTCATTTATTCCTGGTGATGGAAGAACCTACTTAGATAATGTAGGTACAATGGTTGCTCCATATACATTAGGTCTTTCAAGTAGCTTAGATTACAAGGCAATAAATTTATCATTCATTGTAACTGCAAATCTTGGACATGTTTTTCAACGTCAGGGCTTTAATTACCCAGTACAATTTGGTGGTAGAGTATTACCTAATAGATTTGTAAGAGAAATTCTTGATGCAACTCAAAATAGTAAATCTAGTGAAATACTTACATTGCCAACTAATCCAAATGAACCAAGATTTTTCTTTTGGGATAGATTTTATAGGAATCTCTCTTACCTTGGTGAAAGCGCTTCATGGTTTCGCATGCAAGAAATTAATCTAACTTATACTTTAAATAAAAAAGTTTTAAATAAAGTTGGAATAAATAATTTGAAAGCATTTGTTCAGGGTAACGATTTATTTGTAATACTATCTAACAAGTATGGAGAGGATCCACTATATGCTCTCGGAACTTTAAATCCTAGACCTAAATTCACAATAGGAGTAAAATTTGATTTTTAAAATATCAAAATGATCAATATGAAAAATTTTATAGATAAACTAACGATTTGTACTTTATTGTTCTTAGTGACAAGCTTTTCGGCCTGCGAAAAATTTCTTGATGAACCAATTAGTAAAAATTCCTCTATCCCACTTGAAACTATCGAACACTTAAATGCTCTCATGGAACAATATGGTTCATTATATAGTGACGAAAACCCATCATGGATGGGTACAGATGATTATGGGCTTAATGCACAAACATATGATAATAAAAGAGGTAATTTCACGTTCCTACCAAACATTTTTAGAGCATTCTGGGATATAGAATACAATAAATTGACAGCTAATTCGGATGCTTTATGGGCCTCTGGTTCAGGAGAATGGAGAGATGTATTTTATGCAAATGCAGTTCTAGAAAATTTAAATAAAGTAACAGGTGGAACGGAAGCTGATAGAGCTAGACTAAAAGCAGAAGCACACCTATTAAGAGCATATGCATATTGGCAATTAGCAAATACATACTGCCTTCCCTATACTAATACAAATAAAAGTGAAATGGGTTTGCCAATCAAAAAATCTACAAGTTTTGAAGAAGATCTAACTCGTGTTAGTTTAGAAGAAACTTACAAGTTTATTGAATCAGACTTAGCAGAAGCTTTGAAAATTAATAAACCATTATTAGTTGGAGGCAAACCTGAACATTGGAGAGGTAGTACTGCCGCAGTAAATGGATTTGCAGCTAGATATTATCTTAACAGAAATAATTATACGGAAGCATTAAAGTATGCAAATCTAGCCCTTGGCGAGTATAGCAGACTTGTTGATTATAATAACCCAACGGAAATGTATTATGGAACACCATTTACATATAGTGTAACCGGTGGTTCACCATTCACATGCCAATTCCCTTTCACACACAATAATCAGACTAATCTCGTAGATTTTTTTGGATGGAAAGAGTTTTTATATTTCAGAGTTCAAAATTTTGGCTCTTGGTTCTATTTACCAAGCAAAGAACTGTTGGATTTATACGATAAATCTAATGATAGACGATATGAATTTCATATTGTGGAAAATTACAGCTACTATTTTGGCTCCAACACACCAACAAATGGTTTGCCAGGATACATTTTTTTCTTCAAAGACAGAATACCTTCAGGACCAACTACAGCTGAAATGTATTTAATTAAGGCAGAGTGCATGGCAAGAAATGGAGATATAAATGGAGCCCTAACAGCTGTAAATGTATTAAGAGCAAAGAGAATAAGACCTGGTGCGTTAGTTAATTTAACAGCAGCAAATCAATCAGAAGCAATTACAAAAATTTTACAAGAAAGGAGAAGAGAAATTCCATTTGTGCAGCGCTGGTTTGATCTTCGAAGATATAATAATAATTCTGACCCTAATGATGATGTTATAGTAACAAAACAATTTTATCCTATTACTATTTCAGGACCTGATGTAACAAAGCCAATTCAAACGTATCAACTTGAAAAAAATTCACGTAAATACGCTTTACCAATTCACAACAACGAACTTATTTCGGGAAGGGGAAAATTATTACAGAATATTTATTAACAAACCTTATTCAAAGAGAATTAGACGATTGCTAAATAAAGACTAAAATAATTTGAGAAAAAATACAATAAACGAATAAATTAAATATGGGATTATTAATCCTGAATAATCATGAGAGGAAAATTAATATTATTTACACTTTTTTGTTCAATAAATTTATTTGCACAAGAAAAAACGTTCACAATAAGCGGAAAAATCAAGGGTCTTGACTCTAAATATCTAACTCTATTTATTTTTGATAAAGAGCTTCCAAATGGTTATAGTAAAGATTCAATACTTGTTGTAAACGAATCATTTACTTATACTGCCCCAATAAAAAAGTTCTTGTACGCCAATATCAGCCCTAATCTTGAGAGAGTAATAAAAAGAACAGGAAATGGCTACTACCCTGCCAAATCATCAACTTTACAATTCTTTGCTGCTCCCGGATTTAATTTAAAATTTACTGGTGAGATTACAGATTTTGCAGATGCATATCCCTATGGCGAAGAAAATAACAATGCTTTTGCTAATTTGAACCGTGTAATTTACCCTTTACTAAATGAGAGTGTAAATAGCAGTGTTAAAATCTCAAATAAGCTTGTAACAGACACTACTGTAATTAAAAAAATGAAAGAATCAGCATCTTTATTGGATAAAAAGATAGTTGAATACAAACATGCATTTGTTCGAAATTTTCCGAATTTAGCTTCAGCAGCCTGGCAATTATCAGATATGTTGATCCGATCACAGGTATCAAATATCTTAGCAACAGAATTCTATAATATGATGGATAATAGACTTCTTACTGGTAATATATATTACGATGAAGTAGAAAAAAGAATTCAAGGATTTTCTGCTACAGCTGTTGGAAAAATAGTTCCAGAAATCAGTACGAAAAATACATATTCTGGAAATAAATTTGAATTATCATCACTCAGGGGAAAATATGTTATTATTGATTTCTGGGGAACCTGGTGTGGTCCTTGCATAGCAGGAATGCCAAAAATGAAAGAATATTTAGATAAATACAAAGATAAAATGGAGATTTTAGGTGTTGCATCAGAATCTGATAAAGGTATTAGATGGAAAAAATTTATTCTTGACAATCCAAAATATCAATGGAATCATATACTTAGTTCAACTAATGAAGACTTTATATTACAGTTTTCTGTAGCTGGTTTTCCAACAAAAATAATAATAGACCCAAATGGTAAAATCTTAGAAAGATATGTTGGGGAAGATGAAACTATTTATAAAAGAATAGATGAATTATTTACCAAATTTTTATAAGATAAGCGGATATAAATAAAAAACTTGCTTTAAAGATTTCTCTACTACAAGTAAGCCACCTTAAAAAAGAATTCTAATAACCATTAGGTATCTTCGTAAACAGTACATTTATTATGATAAGTCGATGTTATTAAAATTTAATTGAAAAGTGCTTCATTTAAAGCAAGTTTATATAGACCAATATCTGACTTAACATTGAGCTTTATAAAAATATTCTTTTTTACAGTAGATACAGTGTTACTTTTTATTCCAAAATTTTTACTAATCTCTGATGTACACATTTCATCAATTATAGCTAACGTAACTTGCATCTCCCTTGATTGTCGAATAGTTAAATTGTTAAAAAGCCCTAACGGCGCGAACATAGAACGAGGTGATCTTAGACTTGGAGGCAGGACTGGTGCTGCTGAAAGGCTGGGCATACGCGCTGCTGCTGCCGATCTCCGTAGAACTCCAATAATAGGCGTTAGTCTCAAAACCTCCAATAGCAGTTCTGTTTAAATACAATTTAGATAACTCATCTTTACTTGGTAAATACCAGTCAGAATATCCACCTTGAACTAAATCTCCACAAAGTCTAGCTGCAATACCTGCGGTGGCACATCCTGCCATAATATCAATTGTATTTTGATTTCCAGTTCCTATAGCGGAACCATCTGCACCCGATATCCCCCCGTTTCCACTACATCCCCATTGGGCACTTGTAGAAATATTTGATTCGGTAACCACTAATCCTGATGTACCTGTATTTCCACCGCCAGTAATATAGGCAATTATACCACCTAAAGCACGTTGACCTATTGTGTAAGTTGGAGGCGGCGTCAGAGTCGTAAAGCTTATTTGATCTCCATAAACAGTATTTGCAGCATTTGTGGCATAAGCACGTACATAATAAAGTGTGCCTCCTGTTAAACCTGTAAGATTACTCGTAAAGGTACCTGTTGTTCCAGCATCAGTAGTTTTAGTTGTTAATGCTATTGTAGGCGAAGAAGTAGTACTCCATACAACACCTCTAGCTGTAATTGGACTTCCTCCATCACTTGTAATATTTCCACCGCTTATGGCAGTTGTTGATGTAATACTTGTTGCTGCTGTAGTTGCTGCAATAGTTGGAGGCGACAGAGTCGTAAAGCTTATTTGTGTTCCATAAACAGTA
>JAJTDP010000035.1 GCA_021300455.1 Sediminibacterium sp.
AAATATTAAATATTAAACAATGATAAAATCCTACAAAGTTAAAAATTGATAAAAATCATTTAAATTGCGTGATAATTTATACTACTAATTTTAAAAACAATATATGGATAATCAAAACACAGAAACAGCTGCAAATTGTCCTTTTACGGGAGCTTCAACAGCCTCTAAAATCACAAATGCAGGAACAAGAAATACCGATTGGTGGCCAAATCAATTAAGATTAAATATTCTTCGTCAACATTCCTCTTTAACCAATCCAATGGATGCTTCTTTTAATTATGCAGAAGCTTTCAAATCTTTGGATTTAAATGAAGTTAAAAAAGACATGTACGAATTAATGACCACTTCACAAGAATGGTGGCCTGCAGACTATGGTCACTACGGACCTTTCTTTATCCGTATGGCATGGCATGCTGCGGGAACATATAGAACTACTGATGGTCGAGGTGGTGGAGGAACAGGTATGCAAAGGTTCGCCCCATTAAATAGCTGGCCCGATAATACCAATTTAGATAAAGCCCGTTTATTACTATGGCCTATTAAAAAGAAGTATGGTCAAAAATTATCTTGGGCCGATATTATGATATTAGCTGGTAACTGCGCTCTAGAATCAATGGGTTTTAAAACCTTTGGTTTTTCTGGTGGCCGTGCCGATGTTTGGGAACCACAGGAAGATGTATATTGGGGTGCTGAGCGTGAGTGGTTAGGCGATAAAAGATACAGCGGCGACCGTGAATTAGAACATCCATTAGCCGCAGTGCAAATGGGACTTATATATGTAAACCCAGAAGGGCCTAATGGTAATCCTGATCCTATTGCTTCTGCAAGAGATATTCGTGAAACATTTGCGCGTATGGCTATGAATGATGAAGAAACAGTTGCCTTAATTGCAGGGGGTCATACATTTGGAAAAACACATGGTGCTGCCGATCCAGGTAAATATGTGGGTGTAGAACCAGCAGGTGCTGGTATTGAAGAACAAGGTTTGGGTTGGAAGAATACTTTTAATTCAGGAAATGGTGTGAATACTATTACATCTGGTTTAGAAGGTGCATGGACTACCACACCTACTAAGTGGAGTAATAATTATTTTGAAAACTTATTTGGTTATGAGTGGGAATTAACTAAAAGCCCAGCAGGAGCGCATCAATGGAAACCCAAGGCTGGTGCGGGTGCAGGAACAGTGCCTGATGCACATGATCCATCCATCACACATGCACCTATGATGTTGACTACCGATATTGCTTTAAGAGTTGATCCAGCATACGGACCTATCTCTAAAAGATTTTTTGAAAATCCTGATCAATTGGCCGATGCATTTGCAAGAGCTTGGTTTAAGTTAACGCATCGTGATATGGGACCTCGTTCTCGATATGTAGGAACTGAAGTACCTGCAGAAGTATTAATATGGCAGGACCCTATTCCTGCAGTGAATCATAAATTAATTGATGCGCCTTAAAATCAAAAATTTTAGCAAGCGGTCTTTCTGTTTCAGCATTCGTTTCAGCCGCGTGGGCATCAGCTTCTACTTTCCGTGGATCTGATAAACGCGGAGGTGCCAACGGTGCACGTATTCGTTTAGCGCCACAAAAATTTTGGGCTGCGAATAATCCAGCACAATTAGCTAAAGTATTAGATGCCTTAGAAATAATTCAAAAAGAGTTTAATACTGCCAATAAAGAAAAACAAGTTTCATTAGCTGACTTAATTGTACTTGCAGGTGCAGCCGCTATTGAAAAAGCTGCTAAAGACGGAGGACATGATGTGAAAGTTCCTTTTACTGAAGGTAGAACCGATGCAACAGAAGCACAAACCGATGTAGCCTCTTTTGCAGTTCTTGAACCTATTGCAGATGGTTTTAGAAATTATGTCAAACCTCGTACTTTAATTTCTCCAGAAGATATGATCATTGATAAAGCACAGTTGTTACATTTAACTGCGCCTGAGATGACAGTATTATTAGGTGGTTTAAGAGTTTTAGATACCAACTTTGATAATTCAAAGCATGGTGTATTTACGAGTAAGCCTGGTGTATTAAGCAATGATTTTTTCGCCAACTTAATTGACTTCAGTATTACATGGAAAGCCGCAGATGCACATCAATATACTTTTGAGGGTAGTGATAGAGCTACTGGAAAAGTAAAATGGACAGGTACTAGAGTAGATTTAATTTTTGGATCGAATTCTGAATTGCGTGCACTTGCAGAAGTGTATGCATGTGATGATGCAAAAGCAAAATTCGTTCACGATTTTATTGCTGCTTGGGATAAAGTAATGAACCTAGACCGTTTTGATTTAGCTTAAAATTTTTTCAATACAAATGAAAAAGCCTTCCTTTATAGGGAGGCTTTTTAAATATAAATAAGAACATGAAAAACAACATTAAAATTTTAGTAATTAGTTTATTTTTTACGGGCACTGTATTTGCACAAAATGCACAAGCGCTTATAAAAAAATCTATCAATGAGAAGCAAACTATTTTAGTAGATGAGTTTAGATCGTTTTTATCTATTCCGAATGTAGCTGTTAACCCCCAAGGTTTAAAGGACAATGCTAATTGGATAAAAAATTACATGCAATCAAAAGGTATTCAAGATGTAAGTTTACTTACCCTTCCAAATAGTTCAATGCCTCCTGTGGTATATGGAGAAGTAAAAGTACCAGGGGCTACTGAAACCATTATTTTTTATGCCCACTACGATGGCCAACCTGTTGATACGAGTAAATGGTTTCCGGGTTTACATCCATTCAAACCTACTTTATATAGTGGTAGCTATGAAAATGGCGCTACAGCCTTGCCTTGGTTAAGTGCTGGAAATAATTACGATGTAAATGCAAGAATATATGCAAGAGGCGCTTCCGATGATAAAGCAGGCGTAATGGCTATTATAAATGCCTATGCCGAGTTAAAAGCCTTGAACATTAAACCCACTGTGAATATTAAATTTTTCTTTGAAGGAGAGGAAGAGGCGGGTTCACCAAATTTAGAAGCTTTTTTAGAATTGTATAAAAATAAATTAGCTGCAAATATGTGGGTGATATGTGATGGCCCCGTGCATCAGTCTGGTAGAAAACAATTGGTGATGGGAGTGAGAGGAGATACACATATAGAACTAACTGTATTTGGGCCTAAGCGTCCACTACACTCTGGACATTATGGTAATTGGGTATTAAACCCAGCTATGGAACTCGTAAGATTACTTGCCAGTATGAGAAATGAAAAAGGAGAAGTAACTATTAAAGGTTTTTATGATGATGTTACTCCTTTATCAACTGCTGAAAAGCAAGCCCTTGCAAGTATTCCTAGTGTAGAAGACCAACTTAAAAAAGAATTAGGCATTAATGCCACAGAAAGAACAGGTGCTTTAAACGACGCCTTACAATTACCTTCTTTAAATATCAATGGTATACAAAGTGCAGGTGTAGGTAAGTATTCTGCCAATGTAATACCTACAAAAGCTATTGCTTCTGTTGATATGAGATTAGTAGTGGGTAATGATTGGGAAAGACAACAACAAAAAGTAATTGATCATATTAAGGCACAAGGTTTTTTTGTAACAAATAATGAACCCACCGATGAAGAAAGAAAATTACATGCCAAAATTTGTATGGTTGTGCAGGATAAAAAAAGTTATAATGCACAAAAAACTTCTTTAGACAATGTGTATGTAAGAAGAATTACAAAAGCTATTTCTCTTGTGAATAATGAGCAGCCCGTTTTACTTCCAACACTTGGAGGAAGTCTTCCATTATTTGTATTTGAAAAAGTTTTGAAAACTTCTCCGGTGACAGTGCCTATTGCTAATCACGATAATAATCAACATGCCGAGAATGAGAATATTAAGTTGAAAAACTTTTTTGAGGGCATTCAGGTTTTCTCTGCTATAATGACCATGGAGAAGTAATTGTTCTGAGAATATTTTAGTATATTGAATGTAGAAAAAATACATTCCTATCACTAAAATTAAGTTCTCATGAAGGCATTTTTCAAAAATAAACCTGTTCGTGTCATTTCCTTTTTACTGATGCTTACCTCTTCCTTTGCGTTTACCTTTCCTGGTTTAGTAGACTGGGCCATGGTAGCGCGTATACGCGAGGAAGGTTTACAGCGTTCTAAAGTTATGGAGTATGAGTCTTATATAGTTGATGTATTAGGAGCAAGACTTACTTTGTCTAGAGATATGCAAAGAGCTCAGGTTTGGGCTTTAGATGAGATGAAAAAGATGGGCTTAACGAATGTAAATAGCGAAGCCTATATGGACTATGGTGTTACCTGGGATAATGAACATGTATCGGCACATATGATTGAACCCGATTACATGCCACTCAACGCTTATCCAGTTGCTTATACTGCGGGTACAGTAGGAAAAATAAATGCAGAGGCAATGGTGGTGGATATTCAAACCAAAGAAGATATTGAATTGTATAGAGGTAAATTAAAAGGTAAAGCGGTGTTAATTTCAAGCCCTGCTGTAATTGATTTATTAACACTTATAAATGGGGTACACCGTTATAATAACGAAGAGCTTATTGCACTTGAACAAGCTACTATTACTCCTATAAAAGCAAATACAGCTAGGGTTATTAAAAACCCAACAATTATTAATGCAGTAGAGCGCTTGGCATTTTTTAAATCAGAAAATGTAGCAGTGGTTTTACAAACCGATGGCAATAGATTAGGTATTGTTCCTGCATATTCTCGTCCTGGTGTGAGTCAAGATGGATGGTCTGCAGCAGGTATGAAAAACGCATCACCCATTTTAGCAGTAACGCCAGAACATTATAATAGAATGTACCGTGTATTAAAAAGAGGTATAGCAGTAAAAATTGAACTAGAGATAAAAAATAAAATAGGAGATAAGGTTGAACAAGCAATGAATTTAGTAGGTGAAATTCCTGGAACAAATCCTAAAGAAGGAATAGTAATGGTGGGTGCACATTTTGATACTTGGCATGGTAGTTCTAATGCAAGTGATAATTCATCTGGCACGGCAGTCGCATTGGAAGCCATGCGTATACTTAAAACATTAGGGGTAAAACCAATGCGCACTATTCGCATTGCTTTGTGGTCGGGAGAAGAGCAAGGTTTATATGGCTCTCGTGCTTATGTACAAAAACATTTTGGTGACCCGCGTAATGCAGCTATTGGTGTTAAGCCAGAATATGAAATGTTATCTGCTTATTTTAATCAAGACTATGGAGCAGGACAATACCGTGGCATATACTTACAAGGTAATGAAGCTGCACGTACTATGCTTACAGCATGGATGGAACCTTTTCGTGACTTAGGAATGAATATGGTGTCAAATCAAAGCCTAGGAAGTACCGACCATGTTTCTTTTGATGAAGTGGGTCTTCCAGGTTTTCAATATTTACAAGACAGAACTCCTGGCACTGCAGGACATACCAATCTAGATTATCTTGAAGGTATTCAACCAGAAGATTTAATGAAGAATGCTACGATTATGGCTTCTTATATTTATCATGCGGCGATGGCAACGGAGAAAGTTCCTAGGAAACTACATGGTGTGAAATAAAGTTGGTCTTACCCAAACCCTAATTCAAGGACTACCTTCGTCCTTCGGACTCGGTGTTCCTTGAATGGCGGGCGTACCCAAACCCTTTCAACAAATCACTTCGTGCTTTGTTGGGTTTTTTGCTTCTCATCTGTTTACAAAAGCAAGCTTTTGACACAGCCTCGAAACAAAAAACCCTGTCCCGAAAATCGTGACAGGGTTTGTGCCCAGAACAGGAATCGAACCTGCACATCCTTGCGAACGCTAGATTTTGAGTCTAGTGCGTCTACCAATTCCGCCATCTGGGCAGGGCTGCAATATTACGCTATTAACGAAAATCTTCCAAAATACGATCTAGGTATTTTTTCTTGTAGTAATACTCCTTTATTTGCAGCATTCCTTCTTGGGAAATAGTATCGACCGAACTAGTTTCCAAATACGTTTTAATAGGGCTGAAAATTTCATTTTCTATATTTTTAACTTTAGTAAGTACTTGTTCTTTTGTTACTTCATCATCTGAGTCCATCCAAGCCTCATTGAGTTCCATCATTTCCATTAAAAAATCAGGACTTAATGCATATTTCTCTTCTGCTTCTAGATAGCCTTTTATTTCTAATACATAGGGTAGTATAGCTGCAGGATTCTGTAGTAAAGTAAATGCTTTATTGGCAATAGCCGATTTTTCTAAGGCTTCGTCCTTTTCAAATTCATTGGATTGAGTGAACTTATCCGGATGTGAAGCACGTTGAATTTCCATATAAGCAGCACGCAATTGTTTTGTATCTACTTGAAAACCAATAGGCAAGCTGAACAATTCGAAATAGTTCATTTTAATATTTTGTATATTGTGTAAAATTACCAAAATGCCGGTTATTGGCCTTATTAAAGAAGGAAAAGTTCCAAGCGACAATCGGGTAGCCCTTAGCCCCAAACAGTGTAGGTATTTGTTAGATCAATTCCCTAGCTGGGATATTATAGTTGAGTCTTCTCCCAACAGATGTTTTACCGATAATGAATACCAAAAAGAAGGTATAAAGGTAGTAGAGGATATTAGTACAGCAGATATTTTATTAGGCATTAAAGAAGTACCTATTTCGCAATTGATTCCTCATAAAAAATATTTATTCTTTTCTCATACCAAAAAAGCGCAAACATATAATCAAAAATTGTTTCAGGCGATGATGGATAAAAATATTACGCTCATAGATTATGAGTGTTTAGAACACGAGGATGGACAAAGATTAATTGGGTTTGGATTTTTCGCAGGTATTGTGGGAGCACATAATGGCATAATGGCCTATGGAAATAGAACCAAGGAATTTACATTAGGTAGAGTGAAGGATGTGAAAGACTATATGGAATTGGTTCATACTTATTTTGGTTTAAAACTACCCAATATAAAAATTGCCATTACAGGTTCTGGAAGAGTGGCCCATGGCATTTTAGAAATTATGAATTTAATGGATGTGCAACAAGTAGAACCTGATGAATATACTACCAGAGAATACGCATATCCTGTATATGTGCATTTAAAGGGAGGCGATTTATACAGACACAAAACAAATAATACTTACGCCAGAAACGATTTTCATACGCATCCAGAAAATTATAAATGTTTGTTTAATAATTATTTGAAGCATACACATATACTTATGAATGGTATTTATTGGGAGCCAAGTATTGCTCCTTTATTTACCATGGACGATTTAAAAGAAGATGACTTTGCTTTAACCACCATTGCCGATATCACCGATGACGCCCATGGCAGTGTACCATGTAATTTAGGCGATTCAAGTTCTGAGGATCCCGTATATGGTGTTAATATATCTAATTTTGAAAAGACAGTCCCTTATTTGCCCAATGGCATAGATATAATGGCAGTAGGTAATTTGCCTAATGAATTACCAAGAGATGCTAGTAGATACTTTGGAGAACAACTTATTAAATATGTAATTCCCGATTTAATTAAAGGAGGCAATAAAATTATAGAAGGAGCCACCATGCTTGATAAAGGGAAGCTGACCCAAAACTTTTCTTACTTAGAAGATTATTCAAAACATTAGTTTAGAAATATCATTTTTAAGAATAAGCAGTAAGAACTAATTAAATTATTTTGAAATGACTAACTCTTACAAATGCAAATAATAGTCCTTTAATAGTTCTGTAAATTCTGCTGAGTAAGTATTATCTGTATTTTTAATCACTATTTTATTTCTTAACACTGAAATATCTTTATCTATTTCTGGCTTAGCTTTTCTAAAATGCAAGAAGGATCTAAAAGGTAAATGCTTGGCATCGTTATACACTAATACTTCTTCTATTAATTGTAGTTGATGCGTTTCAGCTAACTTTTGCATGGTATACGCACGCAGGGTAGGTACTAAAACAAAAAAGGAACCGGCATTAGTTAATAAGCTTGAAACATTATCTACCAAACTAGTCCAAGGTAGTTCAGTGCTATGGGCAGCTTTATTTTTATTGGCGTCTGGAGACTTTAAATCGCCCTCGTAAAAAGGAGGATTGGAAATGACGATATCAAATAATTGCTTATTATTATTATTTTTATTTAGCTCATTACTTAGTAAATCATCTTTACTAATACTAGCAGTAAAGTTTTGTATTGAATCATTGACCATCACTAAGCGGTCGCTCCATTTACTTAATTTAAAATTTGAGCTAGCTTCTTCAGCAGCTTGAGATTCAATTTCAATGGCGGTAATACTTGCCTTGGAGCTTTCAGTTACTTGGGCTAGCATTAAACTTAATAAGCCTGTACCGCTGCCAATGTCTACAATACTATTTGCATTTTGTACTAAGGTCTTTTGACTTACCCAGGCCCCAAATAAACATGCATCAGTACATACTTTCATTGAAGTATGCTGCTGATGCACGATAAATTGTTTACACTGAAAATAGGGATTAGCCACTACTGCGCACTTAAACTGGCTCCTAAATATTCGCTGTTTAATCTCGCAATGTTTGCAATAGAAATTTCTTTAGGACAAGTAGCTTCACAAGCACCTGTATTGGTACAAGAACCAAATCCTTCCTTATCCATTTGCGCCACCATATTAAGTACTCTTGATTTTCTTTCTGGAGCCCCTTGAGGAAGTAAGGCTAAGTGAGATACTTTCGCACTCAAGAACAACATGGCTGAACTATTCTTACAAGCTGCTACACAAGCACCACAACCAATACACATCGCTGCTGCAAAGGCGTCATCTGCATTTTGTTTTTCAATAGGAATGCTATTACCATCTACTGCATTTCCTGTATTCAAACTAATATAACCACCTGCTTGAATAATTCTATCAAAAGCAGAACGGTCTACGGTTAAATCTTTTACAATAGGGAAGGAGTTGGCTCTCCATGGTTCAATCACAATGGTTTCACCATCTTTAAAGGCACGCATATGCAATTGACAAGTAGTATTGGCCTGCCAAGGACCATGCGGCTTTCCATTAATATACATAGAACACATGCCACAAATACCTTCACGGCAATCATGATCAAAGGCTACTGGATCTCCACCTTCCGTAATTAATCTTTCATTTAAAATATCCATCATTTCTAAAAATGACATTTCATCAGAAATACCGGCAACATCATAGGTAACAAATGCACCTTGTGCATTCGCATTTTTTTGACGCCAAACTTTAACTTTTAAATTCATTGTATTTTGAGACATAGCTAAAAAATTATTCTGTAAATATTTTGTGTTAGTATTGAAAGCTTATTTATAGTTATAGGCTTATTTATAATTACGTTGACTTGGTTTAATGACATCATATTTCAACGCTTCTTTATGTAATTGCCATTCATGCGCTCCTTTGTTTTCCCAAGCAGCAACATACATAAATTTTTCATCGTCTCTTAAGGCTTCTCCTTCTGGTGTTTGGTATTCTTCTCTAAAGTGACCACCACAGCTTTCTTCTCTAGCTAGTGCATCCACACACATTAACTCACCTAGTTCAATAAAGTCGGCTACACGGTTGGCTTTGTCTAATTCAGGATTGTATTCATTTATTTCTCCAGGAATTCTTAAATCAGACCAGAATTCTTTTTTCAAAGCTTGTAAATCAAGGATGGCTTGTTTTAAACCAGCTTCATTTCTTGACATGCCACACTCATTCCAGATAATTTTACCTAAACGCTTGTGAAAGCTTTCTGCCGATTGTTTACCATTGATATTTTTTAAAGAAGCAATACGGGCTGCTACATTTTTAGCAGCCTCTTCAAAAGCAGGATGTGTAGTGGGTATGGCAGCATTGTAAATCTCATCTGCTAAATTATTTCCCACTGTATAAGGGGCAACAAAATATCCATCTGCTAAACCTTGCATAAGAGCACTAGCGCCTAAACGGTTGGCACCGTGGTCGCTAAAGTTAGATTCTCCTAAAGCAAATAAACCAGGCACTGTAGTTTGTAATTCATAATCTACCCATAAGCCACCCATAGTATAATGCACGGCTGGATATATACGCATAGGCACTTCGTAAGGATTTTCTCCTGTGATTTTTGCATACATATTAAATAAGTTGCCATATTTTTCTTTCACCACTTCTTTACCCATGGCAATAATTTGCTCACTTGATACATTAGAAAGTCCTTGCTTGCTTACTTCAATCTTACCATATCTTTCAATAGCCGCTGCATAATCTAAATAAACAGCTTGCTTTGAAGTACCTACTCCAAAACCAGCATCACATCTTTCTTTAGCAGCACGAGAAGCCACATCACGAGGTACTAAGTTTCCAAAAGCAGGGTAGCGGCGCTCTAAGAAATAATCTCTTTCTGCTTCAAGTATATCATTAGCTTTTCTTGTCTCTCCTACATTTTTAGGTACCCAAATTCTTCCATCATTTCTTAATGACTCAGACATTAAGGTTAATTTGGATTGATGATCGCCACTCACTGGAATACAAGTAGGATGAATTTGTGTAAAGCATGGGTTTGCAAAATAAGCACCTTGCTTATGCGCTTTCCATGCAGCTGTTACATTTGATCCCATGGCATTGGTTGATAAATAATATACATTACCATATCCACCAGAACATATTAATACAGCATGTCCAAAATGTTTTTCTAATTCACCTGTAATTAAATTACGGGCAATAATACCTTTTGCTTTTCCATCAATTTTTACAATGTCCAACATCTCATGTCTTGTATGCATTGTTACATTGCCAAGTGCTACTTGACGCTCCAAGGCTTGATAAGCACCTATTAATAACTGCTGACCTGTTTGACCTGCAGCATAAAAAGTTCTTTGAACCTGTGTTCCACCAAAACTTCTATTACTTAGTAATCCGCCATATTCACGTGCAAAGGGTACGCCTTGTGCCACACATTGGTCAATGATATTCGTACTCACTTCTGCTAAACGGTGCACATTGGCTTCGCGAGAGCGGTAGTCACCGCCTTTAATAGTATCATAAAATAATCTGAATATACTATCTCCATCGTTCTGATAATTCTTAGCAGCATTAATTCCACCTTGTGCAGCAATACTATGTGCTCGGCGTGGAGAATCTTGAAAACAAAATGCTTTTACTTTATAACCCAACTCAGCCATAGAGGCTGCAGCCGATGCGCCTGCAAGTCCAGTACCCACAATAATGACTTCCATTTTTCTTTTGTTGGCAGGGTTCACTAGTTTACAATGTCCTTTGTAATCGACCCATTTGTCATCTAGATTTCCGGAAGGTATTTTAGCGTCTAACATATTTAATCTTTTATCTAAAGTTTAGAATATAATTTATTTTGAATTTTTAATTTACCCAGTGTAAATAAAAACTAATAGGCATTAAAGCAAAAGCTAATGGAATAATAATGGCAAAGCCAAAACCAATAGTATTAATCATTGCATGGTATCTTTTATTATGCACTCCAATTGTTTTGAAGGCACTTTGAAATCCATGTGCTAAGTGGTAGCCCAAAGAAATACAAGCAATCACATAAAATATAACCACCCATACATTTTGAAAAGTATCCTGCATAACACCGTATAAATTATGTACTATAAAGCCATTGCCTAAATCCATTTCTTCGACACCTGTTATTCTTGAAGGAACCCAAAAATGTTTCCAATGTATTACAAAAAACATAAGTAGTATGGTTCCTAAAATGGCCATGCTTCTGCTATACCATTTACTACCTTTTGAATAATTTACTTCATAGCCTACTTTTCTTTTACTTCTATTCTCTAAGGTTAACATATAGCCTTGAATAATATGTAGAAAAATACCTAAGAATAATCCTATTTCTAAAATTCTTGGTACAATAAAGCTTCCCATAAAATGAGCAGCTTTGTTGAACATGACGCCACCGTCCATTGCCCAAATACAAGCATTTAATCCTGCATGTACTACTAAGAATAATACTAAGAAAATACCCGTGAAAGCCATTACTAATTTTTTTCCCACGGAGGACGTAAACATTTGCTTAAAGGTCATAATAAGATGTATTTTTAAATCGCAGCAAAAGTAAGTACGAATTTCGAGCTTAGAATAAATCGTTGCATGATTTTTCTGACATTTTATTAATAACTAAACAAGTCCTTCAAAAAGCCCCCTTTAGATGATTTTTTCACCACTTGTATAAAATTCAAGCTGTTATCATATATTGACTTAATTTTATAACATGATGAAAATGCTTACTATACTTTGGAATAGCTTCAAAATGGCCATTGGAGAGCTAAAAGCGAATAAATTAAGAACCTTTCTTTCTTTGTTTGGTATCACCATTGGTATCTTTTGTATTATAGGCGTTTTAGCCACTATTGACAGTTTGCAATCAAAAATCAAAAGCGATTTATCAAGTTTTGGAAATAACTCGGTGTATATCGATAAATGGGATTATTCTGGAGGCCCAGAATACCCATGGTGGAAATTTGTTAAGCGTCCAAGTATGAAAATAGAGGAAATGGACTTCGTTAAAAAGAAGAGTACGCTGGCTTCTAATATGGCTTTTGTTATGCAAACCCAAGAGTCTTTTTCTTATGAGGATAATATATTAAAGGGGGTCAATATGTATGGTATTACTCCAGAGTATAAAAAAATACAGTCTTTTAATATAGGTTATGGTAGGTTTTTAAGTGAGTCAGATTTTACGCGAGGCGTACCCTATGTAGTTATTGGCTATAAAGTAGCAGAGGAATTATATGGCAAGGCAGATAAAGGAGTGGGTAAAACTATCACCTATAATGGCCGTAAACTTTTAGTGATAGGGGTTATTGAAAAACAAGGTTCAGCCATTATTAATGGCTATGACTATGATAAGAGTACTATTGTTACCCATAATTATATGGCTTCAGTGTATAATCCCGATAATTTAGGTCCCGTAATTATGGTACAACCTAAATCAGGCATTACTTCTAAGGCTTTACAAGAAGAGTTAACGGGTATTATGCGTCAAATTAGAAAACTAAGTCCTACACAGGATGATAATTTCACTTGTAATGATGTAGCCCAATTTAAAGACCAAGTGGAAAGTGTATTTGGTGCGGTGAATCAAGGAGGATGGGCCATTGCAGGACTTTCTTTAATAGTAGGTGCCTTTGGTGTGGCCAATATTATGTTCGTTACCGTAAGAGAAAGAACCAGTCAAATTGGACTTAAAAAAGCAATTGGTGCCAAAAGCTCTTCCATATTATATGAGTTTTTATTAGAGAGTGCTTTTTTATGTATTATAGGGGGACTAGTGGGGCTATTATTAGTTTGGTTACTAACTCTAGCGCTTAGTACGGTGCTTCCATTTGCTATCACCATTGCCCCAAGTATTATTTTACTAGCCTTTAGTATTTGTATTATTTTAGGTGTGGTTTCAGGCATTATTCCTGCCTCCATTGCTGCTAAAATGAACCCCGTAGAAGCGATTAGAACTAAGTAATTAGCTGAATTTTCGCAAGACTTAATGTAAACTCAGCGTTTTAATTAACTTCGTGCTGTGTATACAAAACAAATCACAAT
>JAJTDP010000036.1 GCA_021300455.1 Sediminibacterium sp.
AGATCAAGGAAGAGAACCATTGAGGTATAAACTAGCACAACTTGCTGGATGCGATCCTGAAGAGATTGCCATTAATAGAAATTCAACAGAAGCTTTGAATACCGTTATTTTCGGATTGAATTTAAAAGCTGGTGATGAAGTCATTGGCACCAAGCAAGACTATCCCAATATGATTAACGCTTGGAAACAGAGAGCTTCTAGAGAAGGTATTGTATATACACAACTTAGTTTTAAATACCCGATTGAAAATGATGAAGAAATTGTAAACGCTTTTGAAAAAGCCATTACCCCTAAAACAAAAATATTTCATATTACGCATGTGGTCAATTGGGTGGGACAAATTATGCCTGTTAAAAAATTATGTGATTTGGCGAAAAAATATAATATTGAAACCATTGTAGATGGTGCGCATAGTTTTGGATTAATGGATTTTGCGATTCCCGATTTAGGTTGTGATTATTTCGGCGCCTCCCTTCATAAATTTTTATCGGCCCCTATTGGATCGGGCATGTTATGGATTAAAAAAGAAAAGATTGAAAAAATTTGGCCGCTCGTTTGTAACGATAACCCGAAAGGACCCGATATTAGAAAGTTTGAAACCCTTGGTACTAGAAGCTTTCCTATTGAACAAGGTATTGGTGAAGCCATTAATTTTCATACCGCTATTGGGAGCAAAAGAAAAGAAGAGCGTATTCGTTATTTAAAAAATTATTGGGCAATGCGCGTTCAAAATATTCCTAAAGTAAAAATAAATACTTCTTTAAAAGATGCATACTCTTGTGCTATTTGTGGCGTAAGTATTGATGGTATGACACCGGGCGCTTTAGACAGTGCTTTATTCAATGAATATAAAATACATACAGTAGGTATTGTATGGGAAAATATTAGTTGTGTGCGTATTACGCCACATGTGTATACACGCCTACAAGATTTAGATAAGCTAGTATATGCTATTGAAAAAATTGCCAAGAAAGCTTAGGTTTATTTGCGCAGAAAATTGAGCTCATTTTCAAATAGGTAATATAGGATTTTCACTTTTTATTCAAATAGTTTTGAAGGCCTGACAATCAAAGGCTATTTAAAATTAGATGTTAAAAATATATTTTCTTTGCTGTCTTCTACTGCTAAGCTTTTGTATACAAGCTCAAGTCTTAGATCCCTCTATTATAAATTCCGCAGGCGGGAAAATGGATATCGCCACAACAAAAAATCAAGTAAATAATAATTGGATGCTTGATTGGAGTTTGGGTGAACCCTTTGCTATTCATTCTTGGTGTTCAAAAAATAAAATTATTTTTTCTATAGGATATTTACAACCTGCTTTACTACTTAATCCTGAGCTACTAAGGCCTGGGGCCTTTGATTTTAAATTAAAATGGGGGCCTAATCCTGTATCTAATTATTTACTGCTTTCCTGTAAGCAAGCTGGCATTGATATTATACGAATTAATATAATAGATAGTGATGGCAATAAAATTCAAAAAATAGAAGGCCCTTATTCGGGCCTAGACTTTTCAAAACGTATATCATTTGTTTCGGCAAATACGGGTATTTACTTTATCAGCATCCATTATATTGTGGCTAATAAATTTACACAAGTGAAAATTTTAAAAATTATTAAAGTATAGAATGAAATTGCTTCGTTTACTTATTTTTTTAAGCTGCGCTTTGCTAGGTAGTATTACACATCAAGGATTCGCTCAAACCACTCAAACCAATAAGGGTATTAACTTTCAAGGAATTGCTAGAGATAACAATGGCTATATAATTGCTAATAAATCTATTAATATTAGAATATCTATTAAAGCCGATACATTTTCTAGTAAAATTGAATACCAAGAAATTACACCCATTACCACTAGTGTACTTGGTTTATTTACCATCGTGGTGGGCGCTTATCAAACTAATAAAATTGTAGCAGTGGGTCCATTTGAAAATATCAACTGGTCAATAGCAGAAAAATATTTACAAATAGAAATAGATACAGTAGGCGATTTATCTTTTATGTATATGGGTACGCAAAAAATAAATTATGTGCCCTACTCTTTTTATGCCGACAATGTGCGTGCAGAAAATATCAATGGAATCATTGGCCTGACAAAAGGTGGTACGGGGCTCGATAATCTAAAAGATATAAAAGTCTTATACAATATTGATAAAATAAATAATACACCCGATTCTAGTAAGCCTATAAGTAGTCTTGCCTTAACAGCTATTAATGATAAATTAAAAAAAGCCGATACCCTTTCTTTAAGCAACCGCATCAATTTAAAATTAAGTGGCAAAGACACTATTAGCCTATCTAATAGAATAAATAATATTGCTTCATTGTCTGTAGTGTATGATTATGGTAGTTTTTACGACACTGCTAAACAAGCTGCTAGCGCAGTATCCAGCGCCACTGCTATCAAATTTTCTTTTAATGGATTATTGAATAATATTGCTGTGCAGCCCAATACAAGTGGGCAAGCTACTAAAATTATAGTACTGCATGCAGGGGTATATAGGGTTAACTATGCTATTCAAATAATAAAACCAGATTTAGGGGTAGATGAGGCAAGTGTTTGGATAAGAAGAAATGGATCTGCTTATTTAAATACCAATACCAACTTTAATATTACTGGAAGTAATATTAAAAATTTACTTACGGGTGATTATTTGGTAGAGCTAGGCGACAACGATTATATAGAACTATACTTTAGTGTAAAAAATATAAGTAGTGTCGCCACTAGCACTACTGCACAAGCAAGTCCCTCAAGGCCTGCTACACCAAGTGCTTATATCATTTTACAAAAACTGAACTAATAATTAACCATAAAAATTATCCAAAAGGCTTTTCAATCGAAATACTTTGTTTGGAGAAAAACTTTGGACCCTCTGCTGAGATATAAAGACAGTCTTCTAATCTAATACCAAATTCTCCTGGAATAGAAATAGTAGGTTCATCACTAAAACACATACCTACTGCAATGGGTGTTTTATTTCCTTTCACAAAATTAGTCCACTCATGACCCTCTAATCCAATACCATGTCCGGTTCTATGTGGTAGGCCAGGTAATTTATAATTGGTGCTAAAGCCTCCCTTTTCAATTACTGCTCTTGCTGCAGCATCTACTTGTTCGCAAGGTGCTCCAATTTTTATAGCAGCAAAGGCGGCGTCCTGTGCTTGCTTTTCTAAATTCCAAACATCAATTTGTCTTTGAGTTGGCTTACCTGCTACAATTGTTCTCGTAATATCAGAAGCATAGCCTTCACAACTAGTACCTCCATCTATCATTACAATATCTCCTTCTTTAATTGTTTGTGGGGTTATACTTCCATGAGGTAGTGCCGAATATTTTCCTACTTGTACAGAAGCGCCTCCACTAAATCCTAATTTTCTAAAGGCAGCTGAAATATTATTACTTAATAATGTTTGTGACATACCTGGAACAATGGTTGCAAAAGCAGCTTTATAGGCTTCAATGGTAATATCACTTGCTTTTTGCATCAGTGCAATTTCTGCAGCAGATTTAATCATTCTACATCCAGCAGTTATAGGCGTTGCGTCTACTATTTCAAATCCAGCAGCTTCTTTTTTTACGCCATCGGCAATAAAAAATCTTACTCTTTCTTCCATTCCTATAGTATGATGTTGAACTCCTCTGTCTTTTACTATACCTACAATGACCGCATAAGGACTTTCATGTTCTTCCCAGCAACGAACTTCTTCTCCAAAAGCTGGTAGTATTAATTCTCTTGCTCTATCTTCTTCAAACTTTGGACAAACATAAACCAGTGCTCCCTTTGCTGGAATGACCACTCCGAAAGTTCTTTCGCTTTGGCCCCAACGCATGCCTGTAAAATAAAAACAAGATGGGGTACCCTCTAAAAAAATAGCATCCATTTTATTTTGTGACATTAATTCCTGTGCTTTGGCAATTCTATCTTTTCTTTCCGCTACAGAAATAGGCACTATGCCAGCTAGTTGAGGACTCTCTATTTCATCATGCTGTCTACCAAATATAGAACTGCTTAAACCTAAACCGCCGGCTGTAAGTGCCGATACTGTTAAAAATTTTCTTCTATTGACTGACATAGTATACAATTTAAAATGTTTTACATAAGTGGTATTAAAGATATTACATTTTAATAAATTAAAACTTTAAATTTAGCACTCCATCATAAGCTAAAACCTTAACCATTCAAACCATAAACCAACCAACTTTGAAACTATTTCGATTTTCCTTTTTATTATTATGCATACTTGGATTTCAAACAACACAGGCACAAAAAAAGAACGCCAATGTTAAATATTATATTCACAAAGCAACAGATGTCATAAAGTTAGATGGCTTAATGAATGAGCAGTCCTGGATAAAGGCGCAGGCTGTAGATAAATTTCCAATGGTACTTCCTATGGACACCAGTATTTCAAAAGTACCCACCGAAGTGAGAATGACTTACGATGAAAATAATTTATACATTATTGCTATTTGTACCAAGGTAGGTGATGGCGTGGATATGATAGAGTCTTTGAAAAGAGATTGGAACTTTGGCAAAAATGATAATTTTCTTTTGTTCATGGACACTTATGGTGATTTAACCAATGGTTTTACTTTTGGTACAAGTGCAGTAGGTGCCCAATGGGATGGTACTATGTTTGATGGAGGCTCTGTAGATTTAAACTGGGATAATAAATGGACCTCTGCTATTTATAATGACAGTTCAAAATATGTTTGGGAAGCAGCCATTCCTTTTAAATCCATTAGATATAAATCAGGTGTTCAAGAATGGGGGGTGAACTTTAGTAGAAACGATTTAAAAACAACAGAGAAGTCTAGCTGGGCGCCTGTGCCAAGACAGTTTCCCACTGCCGCTTTATCTTATACTGGGTCACTCGTTTGGGATGCACCACTTCCAGCACAAAAAAATAATTTTTCACTCATTCCTTATTTTAAATCTAGTGTTTCAAAAGAATTTGCAACCAATGATGGTACAAAAATTAACCAGGCATCAGTCAATGACAATGCCTATGGCTTAGATGCAAAAATAAGTTTGTCTTCTTCTTTAAATTTAGACTTAACAGTAAACCCCGATTTCTCTCAAGTAGAAGTAGATAGACAAGTAACTAATCTAAGTCGCTTTGAATTATTCTTCCCAGAAAGAAGACAATTTTTTTTAGAAAACGCTGATTTGTTTTCTAATTTAGGTTTTGAAAATGTACGTCCGTTTTTCTCTAGAAGAATTGGTTTAAATTCCACTATTGATTTTGGAGCTAGAATGAGTGGCAGAATTAATAAGAATTGGCGTATTGGTATTATGGATATGAAAACCAGCGCGGACGAGTCTAAAAATTTATTAGCACAGAATTTTGCAGTAGTTGCTTTGCAAAGAAAATTATTTAAAAAATCTAATATTGAATTATTTTATATTGACAAGACTGCCTTTGATTATCCAGCAGAAACCAGTAGTAATAAAGCAGTAGGCAACCCTTACAATAGAAATTTCGGTTTTGAATTTATGTTAGCGCCAAAAAATAATACTTGGTCAGGAAAAACTATTTTAATCAAATCATTTACGCCAAATAAAATTGGCAATGATTTTTTAAACGCAGGTAATTTACAATATAGTAGTAGAAACTGGATTATTTCTTGGCAGCATGAAGTGGTAGGCAATAATTACAATGCAGAAGTAGGCTATATTCCAAGAAATAATTATATCAAGTTTACACCAAGTATTACACGCTTATTTTTTCCTAAAAGCGGTTCTATCTTAAGCCATGGCCCTCAGTTCACCACCACCAATTATTATAATACAAATTTTAATTTAACAGATAACACTAAATTATTTAATTACTTAATTACATTTAGAGATAAGAGCACTATTTCCTCTGGAATAATAAATGAATATGTAGAATTATTAGCACCCTTTGATCCCACTAGAATTGGGAAGCAACCCTTAGCTACCAATACCAAACACCAATGGACTACGGTAGGTTTTGATTGGACTTCAGCACCTCAACATAAATTAACTTATTACTTCTCGGTGCGTAAAGGAGGTTATTATGCCGATGGCAAATTATTAAGCATTTCTGGTAATATTGGTTATCGTATTCAACCCTATGTCAACTTTGATGTATCCGCCACTTATAATAATATTGAACTACCCCTACCATGGGGCAATAATAATTTCTTCTTAATTGGTCCTAAAGTAGATATTACCATGACGGATAAATTATTTTTTACCGCCTTCTACCAGTATAACGAACAAACAAAAAATATAAATTTTAATACAAGATTTCAATGGCGTTATAAACCCGTCTCTGATTTATTTATAGTGTATACCGATAACTACTATATCGGACCTGTATTTGTTAAAAATAGAGCCGTGGTATTGAAATTTACTTATTGGTGGAATAAATAAAATAAACAAACGCTTAGATAAAAAAATACCCTTCTGTTTAAGAAGGGTATTTTTTTAAATTATAATTTAAGATAGGAGGCGGCAAGTTTTTCTAATTGAGTGTTTAGCTCTTGGTACACTAATTTTTGTTGTGAAGTGGGTGGGAAATCGGCGCCCATGGTTTGACTTTCTTTAGTAATGGCTAATAGTCTTTCAAATATTTTAGCTGGATTTCTAAAAATATCCATCCTCGCTCCAGTTAAGTGAATGTCAAACAATTCTTTTTCAATAGCATAAATTTGTTTTTCACGTGCAGTGGCTGCTGGTGTATTTTGCTTTAATAAACTAGCTCGCTGTATTTCCATTTTATCAATTAGGCTTAAACATTTTTTCATAGAACTAGTTAATTGCATCCCAAACTCGTATTGAGCTTGTATTTCAATCATACTTGAATATGAATTAGGATCGGTCAATACTTGAAGCGGCTGCTTCATTATTTCTTTACCTATTTTTAAAACCACCGTGTAATTACCTGGCGGAATTCTAATAGGCTCTAGTCCTGGACCAATATCTAAATCATAAATAGTCATGGGTCTATTTCCGAGTGAATCAAATTTTAAATAATTTTTATTATCAGGAATTGTTTTTAAAGGCGGGAGTACAAGATCATTATGTGCTAGATTCCACCAAATTCTATTTACCCCTTTATGATGCGTTCCTTCCATTTTTTGAATGGTATCTCCTTTAGTATTTAAAATATAAATAAAAGCATTAGAAGAAAGACTGTCTGCAACATAATAGTTGATGCTGGCACCATATGGAGGATTCTTTCCAGTGACCATTGAAGATTCGCTATGAATTCCCGTTTTAAAATTAAAACGATACGCTTGTCTAGGTGCGTATAATTCATTTTTATTTTTTACCATTTGCTTACTCCACTCTCTCAAAGGTGTGATATCATCTAAAATATAAAAACCTCTTCCATAAGTAGCTAAGACTAGATCGCGAAAGTTTTTTTGAATCGCTATATAATAAACAGGAGAGGGAGGTAAATTATTTTTTAACTGTACCCAAGTATTACCATCATCTGGACTAATATATAAACCATTATCTGTTCCTGCGTAGAGCAAACCTTTTTGAGCCGGATCTTCTTTAATGCTATGTACAAATGAACTATTACTAGCTGGGATACCTGCTCCTACTTCTTTCCATGTTTTGCCATAATTAGTTGTTTTAAAAATATAGGGCTTAAAGTCTCCTAATTGTTGATAGGTAATACTTATATAAGCAGTGCCTGTTTCAAAATTAGAAGCATCAATACTTCGAATGGTTCCCCATGGTGCTATTCCTTTTATATTCGCTGTTACATTGGTCCATGTTTTTCCATCATTGGTAGTAATTTGTACTTGTCCATCATTACTACCTGTCCATAAAACACCTTTTGTTAAAGGGGACTCTGCAATGACATATAATGTAGAGCCATCAAATGTCATAAGGTTGTCGGAATTGATACCACCAGAATTTTGCTGATGCGTTTTATCATTGGTGGTTAAGTCAGGACTAATAATATTCCAAGACATTCCCTTGTTAGAAGTTTTATGTACACATTGACTTCCAACATATACTACCCCTTTTTGATGTTTAGATAATGCCATTGGAAAATTCCAATGCCAACGATATTTCATATCAGCTGGAGTCCAACCATAGCCTGCAGCTGGCCAAGGGCGCACATCATGTGAATTGCCTGTTCTAACATCGGTAACATCTAATCCTCCATCATAACATCCAGACCAAATAATATTATTATCAAAAGGATCGGGTTGTGCAAATCCACTTTCACAACCACCTACTCCTTCCCATAAGCCTAAAGGAATAGAACCTTGCATACTAATAGCTGCTGTTCTATAACTATAACCGTCTTGTCTATTGCCCATTACATGATAAGGAACCATATTATCAACTGCTACATGATACATTTGTGCAATAGGTAAATTAATATTGTTCCAAGTTTTACCTCCATTAAAACTCATATTCATACATCCATCATGTGCAACCATTATACGTTCTGCGTTGGTAGGATCAAACCAAACATCATGATTATCACCTCCTGGCTCATAAGTTCCATTACCATTGAAACTAATACCACCGTCTTTTGACTCCATGATAGTAACACAAATAGTATACAATTTATTTTCATCTTGCGTGGATACACGCACTCTTGTATAGTAAGGGGCACGTTGCGCCATTGAATGACTCTCATACATTAATTTCCAACTTGCTCCTCCATCAATTGATTTATATAAGCCAGGTGACTTGTCTTCTACTAATGCATAAATAGTTTTAGGATTACTCTGTGCAATGTCTATTGATGTTTTACCAATAGGATGAGCACTACCGCCTGGTAATCCATTATTCATTACTTGCCAAGTTTTACCTCCATCAATTGTTTTATAAAATCCGCTACCTGGGCCGCCGCTATTTAAATTCCAAGTGGTAAGATTTACTTGCCACATAGCAGCCACTAAATTATTTGGATCTTTTTCATTTAAAGATAAATCGCTACAGCCTGTATTCGCATCTACAAATAAAATACGCTCCCAATGATTTCCACCATCTACTGTTTTATACACCCCTCTTTCTGCTTGTGGTCCATGCATATGACCCATGGCCGCTACGTAAATAGTATTTGTATCTGTCGGATTAACGATGACTTTACTAATTAAAACAGTTTCTTTGAGTCCTTTATTCTCCCATGTTTTACCTCCGTCACTTGATTTATAAATTCCATTGCCATTGGCATGTGCTGGACGAATCACAAATGTTTCCCCTGTACCAGCCCAAACTTGTTGAGGATTTGATTTTGAAATGGCTAATGCACCTATAGAAGAATTATACATATTATAAGATACCATGGGATTACCTGGCTCACCCACCACTGCGATAGCTCTATTGCCATCAGGGCCAATAAATCGAAAAGGCATAGCTGCAAAAGGTTTAGAACCAGCCGTTTGCGCAAAAATGGCCTTTGCACTAAAAAGACTAATGACCAAATAAAAAATAAAAATGGATTGCTTTTTCATAAAAAATTGAATAAATATTTTAAAATCAATATTTGAATTTAATGTATTTTATGCAAGCTCCCAAGAGCAAATAAGAGAAGCTATTATTTAGTATATTTAAGTACCTAAATTAATTATATGAAATCTCTTCTAACTACTTTAAAAAACAAGTACCGTTTTATATTTTCTACTTTTATATTGGGGTTATTAGCAAGCGCTAGTGTTGCCCAAGTAAGTACTGAACAATTGGCTGGTTTAAAATATAGAATGATTGGCCCACATAGAGCTGGAAGAACAGTTGGTATTTCTGGAGTGGCCAACGAACCCAATGTATTTTATATAGGTGTAAATAATGGAGGTGTATGGAAAACTAACGACTATGGTCATACCTGGAAGCCCATCTTTGATGCCGAAAACACAGGCTCAGTGGGCGATGTAGCCGTAGCGCCTTCTAATTCAAATGTTATTTATGTAGGAAGTGGTGAAGGTATTCAACGTCCCGATTTATCAATTGGTAATGGTTTATATAAATCAAGTGATGCTGGAAAAACTTGGACCAATATGGGATTGCATGATGCGCAACAAATTGGCGGCATCAGCATTGACCCCACCAATGAAAATAGAATTTTTGTAGCCGCACTTGGACATCCTTATGGCCCAAATAAAGAACGTGGTGTGTATAGAAGTTTGGATGGCGGAAAAACTTTAGAACAAGTATTATATATTGACGAAAACACAGGTGCAGTGCAAGTATTGATTGACCCTAATCATACCAATATTGTATTTGCCACTATTTGGGCGGCGAGACAAGGCCCTTGGGAGAATGGCGCCTGGGATGGTGAAGCAAGTGGTTTATATAAATCTATCGATGGCGGAAATACCAAAAAAAGGAGGCATTTATAGAAGTGATGATGCAGGTGAATCTTGGTATTTATTAACTTCTGATGGAAGATTATGGGGAAGAGGAAGTGATTTTGCAGAAGTAAAAGCCGATCCTAAAAATGAAGACATTGTGTATTCTGCGAATGTAGTGATGTGGAAATCGAAAGACGGCGGAAAAAATTGGGAAGGAATTAAAGGGGCACCAGGCGGAGATGACTATCACCGTATTTGGATTAACCCAAATAATACCAATATTATTGCAATAGGTTTAGACCAAGGGGGTACCATTACAGTGAATGGTGGTGAAACCTATTCAAGTTGGTATAATCAAGCTACTGCTCAGTTTTATCATGTAAGTACCGACAATGCTTTTCCTTATAATGTATATGGAGGTCAACAAGAAAGTGGTTCAGTGGGTATTGCATCGCGCTCGAATGATGGTGGAATTACTTTTAGAGAATGGCATCCTGTAGGTGTGGAAGAATATGGTTATGTAGCAGCAGACCCCTTAGATCCTAATATTATTTATGGCGGAAAAATTACAAGGTTTGATAAACGTACAGCACAAGTACAAAATATTTCACCTACTCCAGTAAGAGATGGTAAGGTTCGTTTTATTAGAACAGCGCCTATTTTATTTTCACCCGTCGATAACAAAACTTTATTTTTTGCAGGTAATATTATTTTTAAAACCATCAATGGCGGATCAAGTTGGGAAACCATTAGCCCCGATTTAACGCGTACAAGCTGGGATATTCCTGCTAGTGTAGGTATTTACAATACAGATGAAGTTAAAAAAATGCGTCAACGTGGAGTGGTGTATTCACTTGCCCCTTCTTATCAAGACTTAAATGTTTTATGGGCAGGTACCGATGATGGACTTATTCATATCACTAAAGACGGAGGTAAAAATTGGAAAAATATTACGCCAACATCCATTACCTCTTGGAGTAAAATTTCAATGATTGATGCAAGTAGGTTTGATATTAACACGGCCTATGTTGCTGTGAACAGAATTAGAGTAGATGACATGACGCCGCATATTTATAAAACAACTGATGGTGGCGCCACTTGGAAAAAAATTATTAATGGTTTACCGAATGAGCCTATAAATTCTGTAAGAGAAGATGCAGTGAGAAAAGGATTGTTATTTGCAGGATCAGAAAATGCAGTTTACTTTTCTTTAGATGCTGGAGAAAATTGGCAGTCTTTAAGATTAAATATGCCAGCTAGTTCTATTCGTGATTTAGTCATTAAAGATGATGACTTGGTGATTGGAACACATGGTCGTAGTTTTTGGATCTTAGATAATATTACACCGCTTCGACAAATCAATGTAAACAAAGCCAAAGAAACCGTTTTGTTTAAACCACAAAAAGCCTTTAGAGTAAGATGGAATATGAATACCGATACACCACTTCCTCCTGAAGAACCAGCTGGTGAAAACCCTCCCGATGGTGCCATGATTGATTATTATTTACCTAACAATAGCACAGCTCCGGTGAAATTAGAAATTCTAAATACGAAAGGAGATATTATTAGAACCTTTAGTAGTAACGATACTTTATATACCATACCTGAGGTAAATATTCCTCTATATTGGATAAGACCCCAACAAATACTAGCAGCTACTGCTGGCGCACATCGTTTTTTATGGGATATGAAATATACCCCATTGAATATACCTGCAGCTTATCCTATGACAGCTATTATACATAATACCCCACCTGATGCCACTGCACCTTGGGTGATGCCGGGTAATTATAAAATAAGATTAACTGTAAATGGTCAAATACAGGAACAGCCATTAACCATCACCATGGACCCAAGAGTTAAAACAAGTACAATACAGTGGCAACGTCAACATGATTTGTCGATGATATGTTATGAGGGTCGTAAAAAATCAATGGATAAGTTTCCTGCTATTTATCAAAAATTTACAGGATTATTTAATATTTTAGAAAGTACAGAAATGGCTCCTACCACTCAAACAGAAAAAGCAGTAAAAGAAACCCAGGCTGAATTAGAAAATTTATTAAAAAAATGAGTTCGAAATTAGTTCATAAAATAGCCTTATACAGCTTTGTTCTTTTATCAGTAGGCGCATGCAAGCCAAGTGCATTATTGATTAAGGAAAGAAAAATAGATGCTATTTTATTGGAGTATAATTCAGATTCAAAACCTGGAGCCAGTGTACTTGTATTCCAAAACGATAAAATTGTTTTTAAAAAAGGCTATGGCGTAAAAGCATTAAGCAGTCTTGAAAAAATTGATCCTTTCACTAATTTTAGATTGGCCTCTGTTACCAAGCAGTTTACGGCTATGTCTATTTTGCTGTTGGCTAAAAACAATAAAATATCTCTAGAAGATCCACTGACTAAATATTTTTCAAGTTTCCCAGCTTATGGCAAAAAAATTAAAATCAAACATTTACTTACCCATAGTTCAGGCTTAATAGACTACGAAGACTTAATGCCGGCTACTCAACAAAAACAATTACATGATACCAATTGTTTACAGTTAATGTATGTGGCCGATTCTCTCTACTTCCCCGCTGGCACTAATTATAAGTATAGCAATACAGGTTATGCTATTTTAGCGCTCATTGTAGAAAAAATAAGTGGCCAAAGTTTTGCTGTTTTTTTAAAGGAAAACATATTTAAGCCATTGGGTATGAAATCAACGCTTGCTTATGAGCAAGGAAAATCAATAGTTTTAAATAGAGCCTATGGAAACTCTTTTGAAAATGGATTATGGACCCAGACCGATCAAAGCCTTACCAGTGCTGTATTAGGAGACGGGGGTATTTATACTAATACAGTGGAGATGACTAAATGGATCAAGGCCTTATGGAACTATCAATTAATCAGTGCTGAGATGCAAAAAAATACTTGGAGTAGAAAAAAATTAGACAATGGAAAAATGATCGATTACGGATATGGCTGGCAAGTGGAAGATTATAAGAATAGTACACATCCTTACCATGATGGTAGTTCTATGGGTTTTAGAAATAATATTTTATTGTTTCCCGATAAAAAATTAATGATTTTAGTATTAACCAATAGAAACGAAGGGGATCCAATCATGGAAGCTAAAAAAATTGCCGACCTTTATTTAAATTAAAAATATTATTATGTATACTTCCATGAAGGCTTTTAAATATGTTACTCCATTTATATTATATGTATTATCCTTACTTGCTTTTCAAGGAGAGGGTATTATATGTTATACTCCTTTATTGTATACTTTTTTTGCCATCCCTTTTTTAGAATTATTTATAAAAGCCAGCCCTGTTAATTTAGATGAAGTGGAAGAGTCCTTGGCTAAAAAAAATAAACTCTACGACTTCATTTTATATGCAGCCGTTATCATGCAATATTATTCTTTATGGATGTTCTTAAACTCCTTACAGGCACCTGCATTATCTACAGTCACTATTGTAGGAAGAGTTATTAGCATGGGTTTACTATGTGGTACTTTTGGAATTAATGTGGCACATGAATTAGGGCACCGTGTCAATAAAATGGAACAAACTTTTGCTAAAATGTTATTACTAACTAGTTTGTACATGCATTTTTTTATTGAACATAATAAAGGCCATCACAAGCATGTGGCAACCGCTTCAGACCCTAGTACAGCTAAATACAATCAATCTTTATATGCTTTCTGGCCACAAACTTTAGTGGGTACTTATAAAAGTGCTTGGAAAATTGCTAACGAAGAGCTTAGCAAAAAAGGGCAATCTGTATTTTCACTTCGTAATGAAATGTTACTATTTCAACTAATTCAATTATTATTTCTTGTAGGTATTTTTATCTTTTTTGGACTTACTACCACTTTATTATTTATGGTAGCCGCTTTAATAGGTGGTTTATTATTAGAGTCAGTTAACTATATTGAACATTATGGACTTACAAGAAATGAAACTGAGAATCATCAATTCGAAAGGGTGCAACCCCATCATAGCTGGAATAGTAATCATATTATTGGTAGATTAATGTTATTTGAATTAAGCCGTCATAGTGATCACCATTACTTGGCTTCAAGAAAATATCAAATACTAAGAAGCTTTGACAATGCTCCACAAATGCCAACAGGTTATCCAGGCATGATTTTACTTTCTTTGGTGCCACCCTTATGGTTTAAGGTAATGAACAACCGAATGAAAATATATAATTTGAAATAATTATTGTTTTAATTTCACTACAAAAATACCTGAAGAAGAAATACTATTTGGCTTAATGGCTGTTAAGTCAATAACTACATCTTTTCCTTTTTGTTTCCAATTGGTTTTTACATCCGCTCCTAAAATACTGACAGTAGCGCTGCTAGGTAATTTTAAATCTCTAACAGTAAGTGTATTACGATAGGAAGGGACAATACAATAAATATCATTTCCTTTTTTGGTGAAGAAGGTTTCAATATAAGCGCTGTCTTTTTGTGGTACTACTAATTTTGCTACATTATAATTAGCCATAAAACTGGCGCCTTTTTTAGGTTGAACATAACCCCTTGTCCATTGTGCAGGTCTCCAAGCCTCTGTTTCATAAATAGCTTCACCATTCATGGCTAGCCAATCGCCTATATCCGATAAACGTTGTTGCATGATAACAGGAATATTGCCATCTGCATCAGGTCCAATATCTAATAATAAATTACCTCCTCTTGAAACAATATCGCTAAGCATTAATATTAAATCATGACTGGATTTATAATCTTTTAATTGTTCATTTCTATTGTATCCATAAGAATGACCTACCCCCTGACTTTCTTCCCATATAATACTTGCATCCATACCACTTCCATATTCTGAAGTTGTATACATAGCTCCATGGTTTTTCTCTCTTGTATTATTTCCCCAACGATCGTTTACCACTACATCATTTTTTACTGGCGATTCATTAAATAACCAAGCAAGTAGTGCAGGGCTTTGCCATGCTGTATCAGATATATCCCATTCTCCATCAGAAAAAATAACAGAGGGTTTATACTTGGTGACTAAATCTTTAAACTGTGGTGTCATATGTTCGGTCACATATTTTTTACGGTCATGTATCCACAAAGGATTAAACCATTCGTATAAAGAATAATAATAACCCATTTTAAGTCCGGCGTCTCTTACTGAATTTGTTAAGTCTCCTAATAAATCACGCTTAGGTGTTCCTGTAACTGCATTCCATGGTCTATTCCAATCACGATCTGCCTCAGCGCTATTCCATAAGGTATACCCATCGTGGTGTTTAGAAGTAAGCACTACATAGCGTGCGCCGGATTTTTTAAATACATCTGCCCATTGATTAGGATCAAACATTTCTGCTTTGAACATAGGTTCAAATTGTTCGTAAGCAAAACTGCTTCCATAATTTTTATTATGAAAGTCCATGAAATCTTTTTGTTTCTCATGCAATCTGTATCTATACCACTCAGCATAACTATACCCACTATTAGGCATGACAGGTGCATAAGCAGGTACCGAATACACACCCCAATGAATAAAAATGCCAAATTTATCTTGATGAAACCAATTAGGAATTTTTCTGGTATTTAAAGATTCCCAATTAGGCTGAAAATTTTGTGCATTTGTAGATTGAGCGAATACATTATTTGCAAAAAATAGTATAATAATAAATAAGGCTGTTTTTTTAAGTAATTTTTTTGCCATAGGTTTTAAGAATTATTTATTAAAGAAAGTGCAGATTTAATTGTTTTTATTTAGAACATTAAGTTAATGAATATTTTTATAAAACCAATTGAATTCAAATATTAAAGTAATAATATACGTCCTCCTTAAACCTATTGTTAGCTTTCTGGGAAGGAAAAAATAGAAGCCCATTAAATCTTTAACCCTTTGGGTATTAACTCTTTGTTATTATATATAAATACCCAATTCAAATTTTTTTGTATTAAACTTGTTTCAATAACTTGTAGTGTAGAAAATAAAACTTACAATATGAAAAGAATTTTTTTAGTCATTGCCATTATTTCTATTGGAATGATAACGCAAGCACAGGATTCAAAAAAAATAATACTACCTACTGGCTGGGCATTAAGTCCTGCAGGTAAAAGTCTAGCATTAGGTGATTTCCCATTAAATATGGCAGTTTCTAAATCAAAAAAATTAATGGCCATTACCAATAATGGACAAAGCACGCAAAGCATCCAACTTATTAATTTGGTAAACAATACTATTGTAGATAATATAAAAATTGATAAGTCGTGGTTAGGTATTGCTTTTAGTGCAGATGAAAAAACTTTATATGCATCTGGTGGTAATGATAATTGGATTTTAAAATATAGTATCATAAACAATAAATTAAAATTAACTGATACCTTAAAGCTAGGCGCTAAATGGCCTAATAAAATTTCTCCTGCGGGCATTTGCATCAATGATGCAAAAAATATTTTATACGTAGTTACTAAAGACGATAATTCTTTATACGAGATAAATTTAGCGAGCAAGAAAATAATTAAACAAACAGCGCTTCCTGCAGAAGCCTACACTTGCGTTTTATCTAATGATAAATCAGAATTATATATTAGTATTTGGGGTGCAGAGAAATTAGTTGTGTATAATACTTTAAGTCAAAAAATAACAAGTAGCATTACTACTGGTACACATCCTAACGATTTAATTCTTTCAAAAAATGGTAAAACAATTTATGTAGCCAATGGAGAAGACAATAGCGTTTCCGTAATAGATATTAAAAATAGAAAGGTAGTAGAAACCCTTAACTCTGCGTTGTATCCCAATGCCCCTGCGGGTTCCGCTACCAATGGCGTTGCCTTAAGTGCCGATGAAAAAACTTTATACATTGCCAATGCCGATAACAATTGCTTAGCCGTTTTTGATGTAACAGCACTAGGCAATAGCAAATCAAAAGGTTTTATTCCTGTGGGTTGGTATCCAACTAGTGTTAAAGTAGTAGGTAGTAAAATTTACGTAACCAATGGTAAAGGATTTACTTCTTTTGCTAATCCATTAGGTCCTGACCCTTACAATCAAAATGCACAGATGGCAGTGCAAAAAGGTTTATTAAAAAATACGGAAGAGGTTCAATATATTGGAGGACTCATGAAAGGAACATTAAGTATTATTAATACCCCTTCTGAAAAACAATTAGGATTATACTCAGCAGCAGTATATGATAATACACCTTACACAAAAAACAATGAAGAAAAATCTAATGCAGAAACAGGATCTGTGATTCCTCAGAAAGTAGGCGACCCTTCTGCTATTAAATATGTATTTTATATTGTAAAAGAAAATAGAACTTATGATCAAGTTTTAGGGGATATGAAAGAAGGTAACGGCGATCCAAGCCTTTGTTTATTTGGAGAAAAATATACACCTAACCAACATGCCTTAGCCAGAGAATTTGTTTTGTTAGATAATTTTTATGTGAATGGTGAAGTAAGCGCCGATGGACATAACTGGACAATGGGTGGATATGCCAATGATTATTTAGAAAAAAATTGGGTAAATGATTATGGAGGACGAGGTGGTACTTATGATGCTGAAGGAACGCGTGCTATTGCTAATAATAAAAATGGATTTATTTGGGACTATGCAAAAAGAGCAGGTGTTTCTTATAGAACCTATGGAGAATTTGCTGACGATTATAAACCTAATATTCCAGTTTTAAAAGATCATTTTTGTACTTATTATACTAGTTGGGATCAAAGTATAAGAGATACTACTAGAGTGGGTCAATGGAAACGCGATTTTGATTCTTTATTAGCCATTAATCAAGTGCCTCAATTAAATACCTTAAGAATTATAAACGATCATACGGAAGGAATGAGTTTGGGCAAGCCTTCTCCCTATGCGCATGTAGCGGATAATGATTTAGCTGTGGGTATGTTTGTAGACTATTTAAGCAAGAGTTCTATTTGGAATGAAAGCGTAGTTTTTATAGTAGAGGATGATGCACAAGATGGCCCTGACCATGTAGATGCGCATCGCAGCCCCGCTTTTATTGCAGGAGGATTTGTAAAAAGAGGCTTTATAGATCATACTGCTTATACCACCTCCTCTGTTTTAAAGACCATTGAGCTTATTTTAGGTATGCCTCCAATGAGTCAATATGATGCAGGCGCCACCACCTTATGGAGATGTTTTGACAAGGTATCCAACCCTAAAGGCTTCATTACTAAGCCCTTACAGCATGATATCAATGAGAAAAATACGGCTCAAACAGCCATGCAAAGAAAAAGCGAAACCTTTAATTTCAAAAAAGAAGACAGCATCAATGACCATGAATTTAATGAAGTGTTATGGAAGGGCTTAAAAGGAGAGAACGCCATTGTACCCGCTCCTAAAAGAGCTGCCTTTTTAAAAATGAACCCTAAAAAAGACGCGGACGATTAATCCCCTTATATAATTTATATAAAAGAGCAGTTTTCAATCTAGAAAGCTGCTCTTTTTTTATGCCAAAAAAGGTATCTTAGAGAAGGATTAATTTAAATCACCTCCTATGAAAAGAAGAGCCTTTGTAAAAAATACAATTATGTCAAGTACTGGAATACTCTTAACCAAAAATTTAATGTCTGCCTCAGGCGGACCAGTCTATGGTCAAAATGGAATGACTTATCAATTAAACACTAATTGGGGAACACTGAATGCAGCCAAAACCCCAGTGAATGATTGTCATGAAATGGTTCAAGATAGTAAGGGTCGAATTTTACTATTAACGAATGAAACAAAAAATAATCTTATTATTTATAATAAATCGGGCAGCTTAATAAATTCATGGGGTACTGAATTTCCAGGCGCACACGGATTAACTATTCAGCAAAATGGAAAAGAAGATTTTTTATTTATAACCGATACCGATAAACATCAAGTATATAAAACAACCATTGATGGAAAAATTTTATTGACCATTGATGCCCCTTCTGATTTACCTGCTTATCAAAAAAAGGAAGCCTTTGTACCTACCGAAACGGCTGTGCTTGCGAATGGTGAATTTTATATTGCAGATGGCTATGGTGCACAACATATTTTACATTATGATGAAAAAGGAAAATTAAAAAATGCTTTTGGTGGAAGAGGAACAGGCGATGAATATTTAGACAATGCCCATGGTATTTGTATAGATACAAGAAATGCAACCCCTACTTTAATTGTTACTGATAGAACGCGCAATGCATTTAAGCGTTTTTCAATGAATGGAAAATTATTAGAAGTGATACACTTGCCAGGGGCCTGTGTTTGCAGGCCTGTTATCAAAGGCGATTATTTATACGCTGCTGTTTTACGTTCACCTAATTTAGACACAGTGAATTCAGGATTTGTAACCATTTTAGATAAAAACAATAAAGTGGTTTCTAATTTAGGAGGCGCTGCACCAGTATACAATGAGGGTGTATTACAGCCTATGTCTCAAACAGAAAAAATATTTACACACCCACATGATGTATGTGTAGATGACGAAGGAAGTATTTATGTGGCGCAGTGGGCTTCTGGAAAAGTATACCCTTATAAATTTACAAGAGTATAAAACTGTATGAACCCGTTTTTAGAATTATTATAATCTAGCTATGAAGAAATATATAATTTTTGGTATTGTACTTATGGTAGCAGGTTTGCTTTATGGAGTGATTGATCTAGCTAAAGCTAAAAAAGAAAAAGAAAACCTTATTTCCTACAACGGAAAGTCACTTAGCCAGATTAACCACAGATGAAATAAAATTATTTACCAAGTGGATAGAGCAAGGTGCCAAATATGAAAAGCATTGGGCCTTTGTAGCACCTGTGAAAGAAGCCCTACCTGAAGTAGATAATAGTAAGTGGGTTAAAAATGAAATTGATCCCTTTATATTAGAGAAAATGGAAGCAAAAGGCTTTGAACCCAATGAAACTGCTAGTAGAGAAGCACTTATTAAAAGAGCTTATGCAGATATCACAGGACTAGCCCCTACTTATGAAGAATTAAATCAATGGAGAAATAATAGTAGCGATAACTGGTATGCACAATTATTAGATAAATTATTACAAAAGCCTGCTTACGGAGAAAAAATGGCTTTGCTCTGGATGGACTTAGCGCGCTATGCCGACTCTTACGGTTTTCAAGATGATAATATTAGGTCTCAATGGCCTTGGAGAGATTGGGTGATCAATGCCTTTAATACCAATATGCATTATGATCAATTTTTAACCCAACAAATTGCTGGTGATTTATTACCCACTGCAAGCAAGTCTTCTATTTTAGCCACCGCTTTTTTTAGAAATCATAAATACACAGAAGAAGGCGGGGTGATTGAAGAAGAGTACCGCGTCTCTTATAATATTGATAAAACAAGAACCTATGGCAAGGCCATACTAGGTGTTACCATTGAATGTGCGCAGTGTCATGATCATAAGTACGACCCCTTCTCGAATAAAGATTACTACCAGCTTTATGCCTTTTTTAATATGAGTAAAGAAAAAGGATACGAAGGAGATGTAAGTATTTCTACCCCTGCAAAAAATCCAAAATTATTTATTACGAAAGAAGAGCAGTCGAAATTATTATCCTTTATCAATCATGTAGATACCAATAAATTAGAAGTATCCGTTATGGGAGATTGGAAAATGGGAGATACCGGCAAAACTAGGCCTACCTATATTTTAAGCAGAGGAAGTTATGATGCGCCTACAACGGTAGAAGTAAAACCTACTGCACTAGAATCTATCATGCCTTTTGATACTTTAAAATATGAAAGAAACAGATTGGGCTTGGCCAAGTGGACGGTAGAAAAAAAGAATCCTTTAACGGCCCGCGTTTTTGTAAATTTTATTTGGCAAGAAATTTTTGGCAAGGGCTTTGTAAAAACATCTAGCGATTATGGTTTACAAGGAGAGCTTCCTTCTCATCCTGCATTATTAGATTGGTTAGCTGTTGATTTTATGGAACATAATTGGGATATAAAATATTTAATGAAAAAAATATTGTCTAGTAATACCTACCAACAATCAAGTGTGGTGAGTAAAAAACAATTGGAGCAAGATCCTGATAATCTTTATTATACTAGGTCTCCCCGCATAAGATTCAAAGCAGAAATAGTAAGAGATTGGGTATTGGGTACCAGCGGTATTTTAAATCCCATGATTGGAGGGCCCAGCGTAAAGCCTTATCAACCCAAAGGTGTTTGGGAAAGCACGACTTCTGGAAGAGGCGTACTAGCTTCTTACAAACAAGACCATGGCCCAGCTATTTATCGAAGAGGTTTATACACTTTTATAAAATTAACCGCGCCTCCTCCTAGCATGATGATCTTTGATGCAAGTAATAGAGACCAGTGTGAAGCCAAAAGAGCGAGCACCAATACACCCCTGCAAGCCTTGACCATGTTGAATGACCCTGCTGTCTTAGAAGCTTCTCGCGTGTTGGCTGAAAATATTTCAGTAGGAAATAAATCCTTGGAAGATAAATTAGAACAAGCCTTTGAAACCATTGTTATTAGAAAGCCCTCCAGGTTTGAGCGTAATAAATTAATGGACTACTGTGCAAAGCAAGTTGCTTTTTTTAATAGCAATGCGCCTTTATTAAAAAATACTTTGGCCGTGGGAGAATATCAGCATCCTACTAAAAAATATAATGAAGCAGAAGCCGCTGCCTTAATGAAAATTAAGTTTAGGTATTGGTGGACTTGCCTTGGGCTCCTTAATGGTACCGGGCATTTTTGATGCTAGCAATGAAGAGGACTTATTTGCCAATGTACTTCCGCATTTTGCACCTAAAGCAAAACGTGTTATTTATTTATTCCAAAATGGTGCTCCTTCTCAATTAGACTTATATGATTACAAGCCCATGCTACAAAAAATGCATGGAGAAGAATTGCCTGCAAGTATTCGCAATGGACAAAGATTAACAGGTATGACTGCAGACCAAGCCAAATTTCCCTTAGCTGGAACTAAATTCAATTTTGCACAACACGGATCCAACGGTGGATGGTTTAGTGAGTCTATTCCGCATATTGCCAGCATGAGTGATGAACTATGTATTATCAGAAGTATGTACACCGAAGCTATTAACCACGATCCTGCACTTACTTTTTTCCAAACTGGTGCACAAGTGGGAAACCGCCCTAGTATGGGTTCTTGGGTAAGCTATGGCTTAGGAAGTGAAAATAAAAACCTGCCTGCTTTCTGCGTTTTATTAAGTAAAGGGAAAGGAAATGGACAGGGTGTGTATTCTAAATTATGGAATAATGGTTTTTTAGATTCTATACATCAAGGGGTACAGTTTAGTAGCGGAGAAGAACCTGTAAAATATTTAACGGATCCTGAATTTATTGACAGAGGAGACAAGAGAAAAATTTTAGACGAGATTGCATCATTGAATCAAGAAGCTTATAACAATATTGGAGATCCAGAAATTGTTACAAAAATTCAGCAATATGAACTCGCCTATCGTATGCAAATGGCGGTACCAGAAATTACTTCTTTACAAAATGAACCTGAGTCCATTGTAAAAATGTATGGACCAGATTGTTTGGCACCAGGCACTTATGCAGCCAATTGTTTATTAGCTAGAAAGCTTTCAGAAAATGGAGTACGCTTTGTGCAGTTATATCATCAAGGTTGGGACTCACATGGTAATTTACCTGCAGAAATTGTAGGTCAATGTAAAGATGTAGACAGACCTTCTGCTGCTTTAATCAAAGATTTAAAACAAAGAGGTTTATTAGATGAAACTTTAGTGATCTGGGGTGGAGAATTTGGAAGAACGAATTATTGTCAAGGGGCGCTTAGCAAAGATAATTATGGTAGAGACCATCATCCAAGAGCCTTTACTATTTGGATGGCAGGCGGTGGTGTGAAACCAGGTGTATTTGGAGAAACCGATGATTTTGGATACAATATAAATTCCTTGCCTGTGCATGTGCATGATTTTCATGCAACCGTTATGCATCTAATGGGCATCGATCACGAAAAATTTACATTTAAACACCAAGGAAGACGATTCCGCTTAACAGATGTAGCGGGTAAAGTGGTCAATGAAATTATTAGCTAAGTATGGATAGTAAAAAACTAAGTCAATGGGGCGAATGGTGTGTTTGGTTTTTAAATCCACTACTATTACTACTAGCCATTTATAGTGAAGCAAGTAAAACTAGTACTATTTTACTATGGTTCGGAAAACTACATCCCTTGGTTTTACATTTTCCAATTGTCTTAGGTATTGCCATTGTTATTTATTTAGTTTTCTTTCAAAATAATAAGCTAGCAGAAAATACAGAAAAATTAGTGCTAGTAGGTAATGCATTTATGGCATCCATGGTAGCCTTATTAGGCTTGTTTTTATCTAAGCAAGATGCTTATGATACAGACACTTTGAATTTACATAAATGGGGAGGCCTATCTATTGCACTCATAAGTTGGCTACTTATTTACCTAAAAAATATTCCTACTAGCATTCAAAAAATAATTGCCCTAGGTTATTTATTGGTGCTATTGTTTTTTACGCATCAGGGTGCCTTATTAACCCATGGAGAAAATGCATTGTCTATTCCAACACCTGAAGTAAAAATAGCTGAAGAAGTAAAGACCGTTGATTCTAGTTTAACTGTTTATGAAAAAGCCATTGCGCCCATCCTGGCACAAAAATGTGTTAGCTGTCATGGTCCAGCAAAAGTAAAGGGCCAATTGCAATTACAAAGTCCTGAACTTATTATCAAAGGAGGTAAAAATGGAAGTATATTAAATGGTATACAAAATGAAGAAGCTCAAATCTTACAAAGAATACATTTACCCAATACAGATGAAAAGCATATGCCTCCAGATGGCAAGCTGCAGTTGACTTTAGAGGAATTAACCCTGCTTAATAAATGGGTAAAGGCAGGTGGGAATTTTACCAAAAAAATAAGCGAGCTTGCTAAAACAGATAGTTTAGCCATTCTTGCCATGGCTTATAAAGCACCTTCAAAAGGTAGCGGAGATAACAAAAATAACGCCCCTGATTTAAAACAGTACAATAGCAGTTACCTCACTGTGAATTATTTATTTAATGGCTCTGAAGAAATAGAGGTTAATTTTTTTCAAGGGTCTTTTTATAAGTTAGAGCAGTTAAAGAACTTAGAAAAAATTAAAGATAAAATTGTAAGTCTTAATATGCAAGGCATGCCCATCACTAAAGAAGACCTTGCCATTATTGTACAATTCACAAAACTTAAAAAATTAAATTTAAATTATACTACATTAACTTTAAACGACTTAGCACATCTTAAAACTATTACTAGTTTAAAGAATTTATCTATTTGTGGAATGGAGGTAAATCAAAATACTTTGACGAAATTTTTAGAAAAAGCACCCTTTACTGAAATTAATATTTGGACCAACCATTCCAGTGAAAAAGAATTTCAACAATTAATGACTAACAATAAAAAAGTTAAAATAATTATTGGCGATAATTTAGATGCAGAAATTATCAAATTAACCAGCCCCATTATTGAACAGGATTCTTCTATCATTGTTAATAGCTTAGATGTGATGGTAAAACATTTTTTAAAAGGTACAGTAGTGAGGTATACTACAGATGGTTCAGATCCAGATAGTCTTAGAAGTCCTATCTATACAAAAAAATTACGTTTTACTAAAAACACTATTTTAAAAACAAAGGCTTTTAAACCAGGTTGGATAAGTAGTGATATGGTTCAAAAAACTTTTTATAAATCGGAAATACATCCAGACACTATTTATTTTGTGACCAACCCAGATAAAAAATATCCAGGCACTGGTGCTAAAACCCTTATTGACTATGAATTAGGGGAACAAAACTTTTCTAATGGTAAGTGGTTGGCCTATAAAGACATCACCATGAAATTTGTGATTGGCTTTAAACAAGCTAGGCCTTTACAAGAGGCACATTTTAATGCCTTTGTAGATAACGGATCCTATATCTTTCCTATCTTATCTATTATAATAGAAGGTAGTAATGATGGTAAAGAATTTAAAAAATTAAATGAAGCCAAATTCCCTTCCTTAAAAGAAACAGATGTAGTTAGGGAAAATAAATCATTTAGCTGCAGTATTCCAGCGGGCGCTGCCTATAAATATTATAGGTTTACTTTATTGAATCTAAAAAACTTACCTACCTGGCATCCGGGTAAAGGAACCCCTGGCTGGATTTTTGTAGATGAATTATTTTTGAATTAATTTATATCTTAATTCAAACTAAATTATTTAAATTTAGTTTCAAATACGAATGCTATGGAAAACAAATCAATGGTGCCCAATATGGTACCTACAATGGTGCCCAACAATGCACACAAGGACATACCTGGAAACCCATCCACTGCAAAAAGCAGTGCGACTAGTTTAAACGACCGTACCAATGGTAAACCACTTCGTGTATTAAGTGAAGAAGATTGGACCTTCTGGAAACACAATGGATATATTGTTATTAAAAATGCAGTGCCTCGTGAACAAGCCTTGGCCACTGCTGCTTTCTTATGGGAGTTTGAAGAGAAGGACCCTAATAATAAAGAAACATGGTACACTGCACCAAGAGCTGAAATGAAAATGAAAGAGCTTGCTGGTACAGGTATGGTAGAATGTTATAATAACCAACACTTATGGAACAATCGTCAAATGCAAAGAGTATATGACGCCTTTGTTGATATATGGGGTACAGAAAAATTATGGGTATCTATAGATAGAGCCAATTTAAATTTCCCTATTAGACCAGGACATGAATACAAAGCATTTATTCATTGGGATTATGATCCAGAAACAAAACCAGTAAATGTGCAAGGTGTATTAGCCCTAGCCGATCAAAATGATGAAAACATGGGCGGCTTCCAATGTATTCCAGAATTATATAGAACCTATGATACTTGGAAACTAACACAACCTGAAGACAGGGATAGATTTAAACCAGATACATCTGCATTCACACCCACTAAAGTAAAATTAGAAGCAGGTGACTTATTAATTTTTAATAGTTTAGAACCACATGGTATTAGAGCGAATAATAGTACAGACAAAGTACGTATTGCTCAATATTTATCTATGATGCCAGCTGAAGAAAATAATGAGGCCTTAACAGAGTGGAGAGTGAATTCTTGGAAACATCGTATTGCACCAGAAGGTTATGCCTTTCCTGGTGATCCAAGAAATTGGGAGCAAACAAAATATGAAACTGCAGAACTAAATGAGCTGGGCAAAAAATTACTAGGCCTAGAGAAATGGTAAAGACTAAGCTCAATAATGGTATACCTATGCCGCTGTTGGGCTTAGGCGTTTATGATATGTATAAAGCAGAAGCAGAGCAGGCAGTAGCAGATGCTTTTGAAATAGGCTACCGCTTAATAGACACTGCTAGCATGTATGAAAATGAAGTGGAAATTGGGAATGCTATAAAAAGGTCGGGCTTAGATAGAAAAGAAATTTTTTTAACTACGAAGCTTAATAATACAGACCATGGTTATGATCAAGCCCTTAATGCTTTTGATGATAGTTTAAAAAAACTTGGTCAAGACTATGTCGATTTATATTTAATTCATTGGCCCATCAAAGAAGGCCGCGCCGCTTCTTGGAAAGGATTAGAGAAATTATACGCAGAAAAAAGAGTGAAGGCTATCGGAGTTGCTAATTATAATATTGCCTTATTAGAAGAATTGAAAACTACTGCTAGTATAGTGCCTGCAGTGAATCAAATAGAATTTTCGCCTTGGTTATATCAAGAAGACTTACTAGCCTACTGCAAAGAAGCAGGCATTCAAGTGCAGTCTTATTCACCCATTACAAGAGGTCTTAAGTTTTCAGATGAGCGTTTAGTACTTCTTTGTAAAAAATATGGTAAAACAGCTGCACAAATAGTATTGAACTGGCATTTACAACATGGGATTTCAACTATTCCTAAATCGTCTAAAAAAGAAAGGTTAGTAGAAAACTTTGAAGCGGCTAACTTTTCACTTTCTAGTGAGGATGTTAAAATAATGAATAGCTTTAATGAAAATTTTAGAATTTGCGACGACCCTCAAACTTATTTATAATTTTAAACTCAATTAACCCAATCCAAGATGAAAAAATTTATTTTATTCGCTCTATTAGCTACTAGTTTTCTAACTACACATGCACAAAATAGAACAGGAGAATTAAAACATGTTGTATTATTTACTTTTAAAGCAAGTTCTTCTGCAAAAGAAGTAGAAAATGTAGCACATAGTTTTGCAAAGCTATATGGTAAAGTACCTCAGGTTAAAAATATGCAATGGGGTATTAATATGAGTCCTGAGCATTTAGACCAAGGCTTTACGCATTGCTTTACACTTACTTTTAATTCTGAAAAAGATTTAGCTGATTACCAATTACATCCGGAGCACAAAGCTTTTCAAGCAGTTTTGAAGCCACATATGGATAAAGTATTTGTGGTAGATTATTTTGTAGAACCTAATAAGTAAAAATAAAATTAAGCCGTCGCTGCTTTTTTATTTTTCATATACACGTTTAATCCAATAAAGGCAACAATTAAAATTAATGGAATTGTTAAAGTGGCATTGATTACTTCTGGACCCGCTAATTTTTTAGCTTCATTGGTAACCGCTGCTAAGTCTGCTGCTGCAGTACCATCTGGAATTTTAGCATTCACTAAGGTATCATAGAAGTCACTCATAAATATCATATAAACAGATACGGCAAACATACCCGCACCACCCATAAGATTAAGCCCTACAGCGCCTGTTTTAGGTAAGTTTTCAGCAACAAATCCTAACATCGTTGGCCAGAAATAACAAACGCCAATACCGAAAATAATAGCGCCTACAAATAACATATTACCAGTTGTATGGCCTAATAAGTATAAACCTAGTGCTGCTAAAATAGCTGAAATTAATAATACGCCTGAAGGTGAAAACTTTTTTACTACTGGACCTGCAAAGGCACGACCAATAACCATGATACCTGTTTCAATAGTTAATAGTAAAATAGCGTTATCGCTTACATTTTTAAGAAGTACATCAATCCATTGTCCTGTAAATAATTCTGTGATGGCTGTTCCGAACATACAGATAATCATAAAAATAAATAGAGGATTTAATAAACTCTTATACATATCTGATGCAGAAACGCCGCTTGATACACGCTCTGTTTCTGGGAATTCTAATTTAGAAAAGAAATAACCGTATAAAATAGTAGGAATTAACATCATACCAACTTGTAAATTCGTACCTAATCCTATTTTATTAAATAAGAATACAATTAAAGTACCAATTACAATACCTCCAGGGAACCATAAATGAAAGTGGTTCAATTTAGTAGTTTTATTATTAGGGTATAAAGCCGTTACTAAAGGATTACAAGAAGCCTCCACTGTACCATTGGCAATACCAATTAATAAAGTAGAGAAAAACAAACTCCAATAGCCTGTCGCATAAATAGTTAATACAATACCTGCTAAATGAAATATAAAGGCAAGTACTAATAAACGCTTCATGCCAATAATATCAACAATGGTACCGCCAACTAGCATCGCAAGTGGGAAGCCCCAGAAGGCAGTAGCTGCAATGGTACCCAATTGCGCATTCGTTAATTGAAAATCAATGCCTTGTTGGCTTAGTACCCCAGCCCTAATTCCAAAGGAAAGAGAGGTCACTAATAAAGCTAGGCAGCTGGCAACAAATAGCCTGTTGGCTTGAATGTTTTTTGACATAATCGTTAGTTTTTTGGTTTGGTCTTAAAAGCGAACTTGAATATAAAAAAATTTATTGAAAAAACATTAAATTACAGATAACTTGTACAAAATAAAATTGCTTTTTACGTACAATAAAAATATTTTTTACTTTAATATCAAAAAATGAAAACACCGGAAAAAAATAGCCGTCGTCGATTTTTAAAAAATACTGCCGCTGTAGTGGCAGGTTTTTCAATTGTGCCAAGACAGGTTTTAGGTAGAGGATTTTTAGCCCCTAGTGATCAACTGACCAAGGGTATCATCGGAGTCGGTGGTATGGGTGTAGGTCATATTCCTTATGCAGGCACTCGAGTAGTAGCCATTTGTGATGTTGATAAAAAACATTTACAATCTGCAGCAGCACTAGTAGGAGGCAATGTAAAAACTTTTCATGACCATAGAGAATTAATTGCACTACCAGAAGTTGATATTGTACATATTGCTACCCCTCCTCATTGGCATGGTATAATGGCCATTGAAGCTGCTAAAGCGGGTAAAGATATTTGGTGTGAAAAACCAATGACCAGAACTATCGGCGAAGGAAAGCGAGTGGTAGAAGCCGTTCAGCAGTATAAACGCATGTTTCGTTTAAATACTTGGTTCCGTTATGAAGATACTTTTTATGGAATGAAGTCGACGGTGAAGCCTATTAAAAAATTAGTAGAATCGGGTTTATTAGGTTGGCCATTAACAGTAACAGTGAGTAAGACTACTGGTTTTGATTGGAAATTTTATTGGGTAGGAAAAACAAAATTAGAAGTACAAGCTGTACCTGAAGAATTAGATTATGAAAGATGGTTAGGTCCCGCACCATTTAAACCCTATAATGAACATAGAGTGCATCAAACATTTAGAGGCTATTGGGATTATGATGGTGGAGGTCTTGGCGATATGGGACAACATTATATCGATCCAATTCAATACTTCCTAGAGAAAGATGATACAAGTCCTATTTCAGTGGAGATTGATGCAGAACAACAACATCCTGATGCCTGCGGAACCTTTAGAAAATTAACTTTCACCTATGAAGATGGTTGCAAGATTATTTTAGACGGAGAGGCCAAAGACCCAGGTGCAGCCTATATTGAGGGACCTAAGGGGAAACTTTATGCTGGCTTTAAGTCGGACATTCCCAATTTAACAGAAAAATTGGCCATGCTACCAGATCCTGCGCCTCAAGTCACTGATTTTTTAGAGTCGGTAAGAGAAAGGACTCCCTTTGCACTCAATGAAGCCAATGGTTTTAGATCTTGTACTATTATTAATATGGGAAAAATTGCCTTGCAATTAGGAAGAAACTTAAAGTTTAATCCAAGCACCCAAGAATTTATTAATGATGAAGAAGCAAACAGATTAATTAACCCAGCAATGCGTTCTCCTTGGACCATTTAATCATTCAAAAAAATTATTTATAATGAAAAATAAAATTTCTTATTTACTACTCTTCTTGTTATTTGCCCTACAGGCAGTTGCACAAGTGGGGTCAGTAAAAAATACCATCAATAATTTTCCATATCAACGCCCTTCGGAAACCGAGTCTGCTATTACTTCTATGCATACTTGGGGAAATAGCGAGTGGAAACAATTAGTTCAATTACTTAATGACGACTCTCTGAAACTAAAATCTACATATGCTTTAAACGCTTATGTGAACGATGCTAGTTTAAATATTGCGTTAAAACAACAAGTAGCTGAAAATTTAGTAGCCGCATATAGTGCTGCTAAAACATTCTATGCGCGTGAGTTTATGATTAATCAATTAGGTTTACTAGGTGATGATGCGGCAATAAAATTACTCAGCAGTTTATTAAAAAATGAAACTTTTTCTGGCAATGCAGCAAGGGCTTTAGAGAGTATTCATACTGCAGCTGCTAAGCAAGCCTTAACCAAGGCGCTAAAATCAGCGTCTGGTGAAAATGCAAAACATATTCAAGCAGCCTTAGATAATTTTAATTTTAAATTACCAATAATTAAAATAGCAAGTGCTTCAAAACAAACTGCCAATACACCTGCACAAAAATTACTTCTTTTAGAAGATAGAATGACAAAGGCAAGTACTCGATTAGAAAAAAGAACTGTGCTACATGAGGCTTCTTTGATTCCAGGCTTTGGAAGTTTTATGCTGGTGAGTAAAGCATTAAGTGATGAAACAATTAATAAAGAAGCTGCTGTAATTCTAACACGCTTAGCCTTGGCTGATAAAAATATAAGAGGGCCAGAAGTAAGGGCTAGCTTGGAAAAGGCAGTAGGCCTTATTCGTGGAAATTCTTACCCTGTGCATGGTTTAGGTCCCTCAGCTATGATGTCAGACATTGTTGGCATAGATAGCCCTTTATTAATAAATAAACTAAAGCAGCATTTAATAAACTTACCTTATGATAATGGATTTGTAAGCTTATTTAATGGTAAAGATTTAACAGGATGGAAGGGCTTGGTCATGAACCCTATTGCTAGAGCGAAGATGAGCGACTCTGCTTTAAAAGCAGCAGAACAAAAAGCCAATGAGAAAGTGAAAAATGATTGGATAGCCAAGGATGGCCTTTTAGTATTTACAGGACATGGTGATAATTTAGCGACAGAAAAAAAATATGGCGATTTTGAAATGTATGTAGATTGGAAAATTACGGAAAAAGGAGATGCAGGTATTTATTTAAGAGGCAGTCCACAGGTACAAATTTGGGATACTAGTAGAAGAGAAGTAGGTGCGCAAGTAGGTTCTGGTGGTTTATACAATAATATAAAAAATAAAAGTAAACCCTTGGTAGTAGCCGATAATAAAATTGGCGAGTGGAACAATTTTCATATTATTATGAAGGGCGCAGAAGTTACTGTTTATTTAAACGGTGTATTAGTAACGGATAATGTAACATTAGAAAATTTTTGGGATCGTAAATCACCCATTTTTGCTAAGGAGCAAATTGAATTACAGGCCCATGGTACTTATGTAGCCTATCGTAATATTTATATAAGAGAAATTCCTAGTGATGAAATGACAAGTTTAACAGAGGAGGAAAAAAATCAAGGTTTTGTTTCTTTATTTGATGGTACAAATTTAGATAGTTGGACAGGTAGCACTTCAGGGTATTTAATTGAAGAAGGCGCAGTAGTGGTGCATCCTGATAAAGCGGGCAAAGGTGGTGGAGGTAATTTGTATACTAAAGAAGAGTTTGCTGATTTTATTTATAGATTTGATTTTCAATTAACACCAGGTGCCAATAACGGTATTGGTGTGCATGCTCCCTTAGAAGGAGATGCTGCTTATGTAGGTATGGAAATACAAGTATTAGATAATGAAGCAGATATTTACAAAGGCTTACAGCCTTATCAATACCATGGTTCTGTATATGGTGTCATTCCAGCTAAAAGAGGTTTTTTAAAGCCTACTGGCGAGTGGAATGAAGAAGAAATTATGGTAAAAGGAACACAGATTAAAGTAACCTTAAATGGTACCGTCATTTTAGAAGGAGATTATGCAGCAGCTTCTAAAAATGGAACTATGGACCATAAAGAACATCCAGGTTTATTGAGAACCACTGGTCATATTGCTTTTCTAGGCCACGGAGAAGTACTAAGATTTAAAAATATGCGTGTTAAGGTATTAGAGGAAGATAAAAAAGGCAAGAAGAAGAAGAGATAAGCTTATATTCTTAAAGCCTTATAAGAAACAAAAAGCCCCTCAAATTATGAGGGGCTTTTTTAATAGCTATTACTAGCTAAAGAATTATTAAACTGATTAGTTAAATAAGTATCTAACACCAATTTGTAACTGCCAACGAGAACCTATACCTGGAGATGGAGTATAAGGTCTTGATTGAGGTATTTGCTTAGTTGGATCTAAGAAAGGAAATGCATAGATAGGTGTAACCTTATCTGTATCAATTCCTTGAAATACTAAAGGTTGTGTTGTTGTTGGTACATAAAATACTCCCCAATCTTTATTTAACAAGTTTGTAAAGTTATAAATATCAGCTGTTAAACGAATAGTATGCTTGTTTTTACCAGATGTAAATCTAATATCTTGTGTAAAGTTTAAATCTAATTTATGGGTCCAAGGTAATACATATGCATTTCTTTCAGCGAATTGACCTCTACGTGTAGATAAATAAGGGTTGTTTTCAATGAAAGTATTTAATTGATTCCACAAAGTAGCTTGATCTCTTTGGTCTGTAGATTTTGGAACAGTCACTAATTTAATTTGAGAAGCGTCTTTAGGAACAAACATTAAGTCATTAAATGAAATACCATCATTGTTAATATCACCACTTACATTATAAGAAGTAGCATAGTTAGGAGCGCCTTCATATACTAAACCAACTGATGATAAAAATCTTTTAGAAAATTCTTTCTTATAGATCATGCTCGCAATAATTCTGTGTGGTAAATAGTTATTAGATAAACCTGCAACGAATTCATTAGGATTATCAGAGGTTGCTTTAGAACCCCACATAGTAGCTGCAGTAGAACCAGTCACCGCTGCATCATAAGCAACCTGTCTTGTATAGGCTGCAGTAGCTACAAAGTTTTTAGATACTTTTTGAACTTGTAAAGTTCCAGTAGCAGCATAACCTGCATTTGAATTAGTCATGTAAATTGCATTACCAATTTGTGGGTTAGCAGCACTAGATCTAGCAGTACCTCCCATTTGAGAGCCCCCTAAAGGAAAAGAAGTAATATAAGGGAATCTATAACGACCATCTGTTAATTTCACTAAACCAGTTGAAGGAAGCGCAATGTTTTGAAATACTGAAGCATTTAATTGCTTAGTATATGATCCTTCAGCAGTTACTGTCCAACCATTACCTAATTTTTTATCAGCCGCTAAAGTAGATTTAAATACTTGAGGGAATTTATAGTTAGGCTTGTAAGGTTTGGTCACCATATACATCATAGTTAAATCCAATTCTTGGAGAAATTTGAATAGCTGTATTAGGTGAAGCACCCGTATTCGCACGAATACCATTGTAGAACCTTGTTATAGTATCTACTACTGGGTTAAATAAGAAAGTATTGTAGAAATTAGTATAGTCAGCTCTGATACCATAAGTAACAGTTAACTTATCTGTAGCTCTGTATTTATCTTGGATGAATATACCAGCTTCAAAATTCTTAGGACCTACTAATGGGAAAGCACCACCGCCTAATGCATAAGATAAGTTATACAAACCAGCAGGTTGTTTTCCATCTGCAGCTGCATAGAAATCGGCTAGGCTATTGAAACGGTATGTTCCAGAATAGTTAGGAGAAAAACCATTTAAATATTTTTTATAAGAAGACTGAATTCCAGCTGTAATCTCATGGTTACCTGCGTAAATAGATAAGATATCATTGAATTGGAATACATCTGTATTTAATTTGTTACCATAAGTAAATAACTCATATCCAAATGAAGTGAAGGGCTTACTACTATTAGCTGCAATAGTACCTGAACCGTCTAAGATATCTACAAATGGAAAGTCTTGTCCAGATAATGAAGTTCTGAAGTCTCTTAATGCAGTATATCCAACTTGTAATTTATTACTCATGCTATTAGAGAACTTAGTGTTCAACTCAGCAATAAAAATATTGGCGTTGTTGTTGATTGCATAACCTGCACCATAGAAAGGAAGTGCAGTTGCATCTGCTTGTCTACGATTATTAGCAGCACCACTATTAGAAGGTTGTATATCACTAGAAGATTTTAAATAACTATATTTTAAACTAAAAGTGTTATTCTCGTTGATGTTCCAATCAATCTTAGCTGTTAAACGCTTAGACTTTGAAACGTAAGGATAATTTTGGTAAGGACCTGGATCGTAGTTATACTTTGTTTTTAAGAATGTAGCTAAGGCGTCTAAGTCTGCAGCTTTTGCAACAGAAACAGTTGTACCGTTTGGAGCTGAAGTAGGAGTAGAAGCTGTCCATGTATTAGCGGGAGCCGATCTTTCTTCTTGTTCTGCATTGACAAAATAGAATAATTTATTTTTAATTAAAGCGCCACCTACTGTGAAGCCTTTTAAATCATAAGAGAAATCTTGCTTTGGAACTGTGATTGTATATGGCGCAGCATTTACATCATATCCTTGCCAATCTTTGCTTTTCATATATTGGTAAACCGATCCAGTGGCAGTGTTCGCACCAGAACGAGATACAGAGTTTACGTTACCTCCAACAAAACCTCCTTGACGAACGTCAAACGGAGAAATGTTTACTTGAATTTGCTCAATCGCATCTAATGAAACAGCTACTTGACCTGTTTGACCACCGATATCACCAGATAATCCAAAAGAGTTATTAAAGTTAGCACCATCAATAGTGATATTGTTCAATTGAGAACTTTGACCACCAAATGACATATTGTTATAAGTAGGTGTTAATTTAATGATGTCTTTGTATGAACGAGTAACAGTAGGCAAACTTGTGATTTGATTTCTATTAAAGTTGTCTTGAGAACCTGTTCTTGAATTACTAAAAACTTTGTCTTGGCTAGTAGATCTTACGACTACTTCTTGTAAATTAGTAGAAGCTTCTACTAATTTAAAGTTTGCTTTATAAGCTTGACCTAATAACAAGTTAATGTCATTTTGTTGGTCTTTTTTGAAGCCTACATAAGAAACTTCCACTAAGTAAGGTCCTCCAACTTTTAAGTTAATTAAGTTGTATCTACCATCTTTACGAGTAGTAGTTACATATTTAGTACCAGTCGGTTGGTGGATGGCTGAAACTGAAACGCCAGCTAAACCAGTTGCACCGCTTGTTACTGTACCTTGTATTTCAGATGTTGTTTCTTGTGCGTTAACTTTAATAATAGATATTAAAATTACCAACATTAGAGAAAAGGCTTGTTTTAAAACATTTTTCATTTTATGATATTATTTATGGCCTCAAAAATAATCTAAAACTTGCGAATTACGAAGAGTTCTAATTAACATTGTATTAACGAAAAAAGGGCCTCATATATTTCTAGCTAGAATAAATTTTATATATAAAAATGTAATATATAAATTATTGTAAATGAATAAGATACCATATTTTTAATATAATTATTTTAAAAATCATATTAAAAATTTAATGCAGATTAACAAATTGTTAATTCTTTTTCTATGGGAAAATAGGGGTCTTTTATTGGTTTTCTAAGGCCAATAAATGGGCAAAAATTTGAGCACTTAAAGAATTTGGCCCCTCTAGGCTAAAACTTTTCTCATCTAATCCAGAAACGGGAGTAATTCTTTTAGTAGAACTGGTGATAAAAACCTCCTTGGCTTTCTTCATTTCATCTAGACTAATATCTCTTTGTTCTAGTTTCAAATGATGCGCTTCGGCCACTGCAATAATATTTTTTCGAGTAATGCCTTTTAGCATATTGTTGGCAGGTGTGACAATGGTATTATCCTGACTAATCATAAATACATTAGACCTTGGACACTCACTAACGCTATCATTATTATAATATAATATATCATCGCCTCCAACACTCTTCATCCAGGGTTGTAAGTAAACAGCCATTAAATAGTCGGTTGTTTTTACTTCTGCTAATTGTCTTTGATAAAAATGACTTACTAGATGAATACCTTGAGCAGCCATTTGTGCAGGAGGTGCCTCTAGGGGTTGCTGAATAATAAGTAAATGAGGCGCTGTAATCGTGTAGCCGTCGGGCGCATCACCACCTGCTATAATTAAACGTATGCCTGAAAAGGGTATATTATTTTTTTCAATTAACTCCCCTACAATTTTTTTGATCTCTTCTTTTGATTGCGTAATAATTAAGCGCATAATCTTTGCTGAATTAAACAAACGATCTAAATGCGCTTCAATAAAAAGTGGTTTGTTGTTCGCCACTCTTAAATAATCAAAAATACCATAGCCTCTTTGCACGAGTAAATCTCCTACAGGAACGCCTGCATTTTCAATTAAGCTAATTTGATTTTGTGCAAAACAATAAATAGGTTTCAAAGCATTAAATATTTAAAGTGTAAAAATAAAGAAAATATGCTTCGTTTAGTTTTTATTAATTCAAACCATTACATTGGCTTGTTTGTCAATAATAAACTGAATGAGCATATCTAATTCTATATTGGCTCTTTTACAAGCATCGTCAATATCGTCTCTGGAAACGTTGGCTGCAAAGGCTTTGTCTTTAAGTCTTTTTTTAGCGCCTTTTAATTCCATGCCATTATAGCCTTCTGGTCGCATTAAAGAATAAGCGTGCATTAAACCAGAGAGTTCATCAAAGGCAAATAACATTTTATCCATTTGCGTAACAGGTTCCACTCCAAAATGAATAGGACCATGAGAGGCAATGGCTCTGATAATTTCTGGGTCTATTTGTTTTTGTTCTAAGTATTCAATTATTTTTTTACAATGTAATGCTGGCCATTGATCCCAATCAGCGTCATGCAAAAGGCCGGCCATTTCCCAGCGCCATTGATCGGCTTCATTTAAATTTTCTTTTTCTTTAGCCCAGCATTTCATTAAATGCGCCACTTGTTTCATATGTAACTGTAACTTAGGATTCAATACCCATTCATTAAATAATTCATGGGCTGCTGATACCGATAATACATTACCCTTATTTGCAGGATCACCAAATTCAGTTCTACCTAAGTGCAAAGACATTCTCTTGTTTTGCTAAAGTTAATAATACTAGCGAATTATTTACTTGTTTTTACAATTTGAATTTTCCCATTCATCAAAACCTTTGCACTGGGCTGCGTGCTTGATTTTATTTTAAGAGTAGTTACTTGGTTATTTGTCCAACTCATTTCAATTTCATAGTTACCTCTTGCCTTCAATCCCTTCACAGCACCCGTTGCCCAGACCTTGGGAAGGGCTGGTAAAAGCGTGATCATCTCTTCATTCGATTGTACGAGCATTTCAGCCACAGCTGCCGCTCCCCCAAAATTGCCATCTATTTGAAAAGGAGGGTGGGCGTCTAATAAATTAGGATAAGTACCTCCTGCATTGGTATAATTTTCTTTGGTTCCATCGGGAGGTACATATTTCAATAATTCACGATACATTTTATAGGCATGGTCTCCATCTTTTAATCTTGCCCATAAATTTATTCTCCAACCTTTGGACCAACCGGTGGTTTCATCTCCTTTTACTTCTAAAGTTTTTTTAGCCGCTGCTGCTATTTCAGGCGTTTTGTCAACGCTTAGATGTGTGCCTGGATACAATCCATATAAATGGGTTTGATGACGATGTTTAGGATCGCTGTCTTCCCAATCATAATACCATTCTTGTAAATTACCTGCCTTGCCGACTTTATAAGGATGTAAATTATTTAAGGCCCCATTTATTTTATTGGCAAAATCGTTATCGTTTTTTAAAATTTTTTGTGCGGCAAGTACATCTAAAAATAATTCTCTTATCATAGCAAGGTCGGCAGTAGCGCCGTAAAGAGTAGAACCTATATAGCCATTAGGCATTTTAAAAGTATTTTCTGGAGAAGTAGAAGGAGAGGTAATGAATTTTCCACTACTATCTTTTACTAACCAGGCTAAACAAAATTCTGCAGCACCTCGCATTAATGGATACGCTTTTTGTGCTAAAAATTGTTGGTCTTGTGTATATAAATAATGTTCCCATAAATGCGTTGATACCCAAGTGCCGCCCATGGCCCAATTCGCCCATACGGGATCACCATTCCCAAAATTACCCACCGGATTAGACATAGCCCATATGTCTGAATTATGATGTGCTACCCAACCTGGCATATTATAAAAAGTTTTAGCTGTCGTTTTTCCAGTGGTGGCTAGGTTCGCAATAAATTGTAAAAAAGGTAAATGCATTTCAGATAAATTGGTATTTTCTGCTAACCAATAATTTTCTTCTGCATTAATATTAATAGTATAATTACTTGACCAAGGAGGTTGGATATAAGGGTTCCACAAGCCCTGTAAGTTAGCAGGTACACCTGTTGTACGAGAACTGGAAATTAATAAATAGCGTCCGTATTGAAAATATAAAGTTTCTAAATAAGGATCGGCTTCTCCTTTTGCATATCTTTTTAAACGATCATCTGTAGGTAAATTCACAAGGTCCTTCCCGCCTAATTTTAATTCAACACGATTAAAAAAAGTTTGATAATCTTTTACATGTCTTTTTTTAATTTCTGTCCAGCCTATTTGTTTCGCATTCGTTAATTGCGTAGCAGCGTTCGCTACATTATTCAATCCTTTAGTAGCAGGGTCTTTATCAAAACCATTAAAACTAGTAGCCATGGAGACATATACCGTTGCTTCTGTAGCATCTGATAATGTTATGCTAGAATCGGTTTTAGTAATTTTTCCCGTACTAGATTGTATTTCAATGTTGGCAGAAAAACGCGTACCTCTTTTGGGATCATATATTATTGCGTTGCGTGATTTTTGAACATAATTAGGATCGGCCTTCACAGGAGCTACTCCACTTACTTGTATACTATTATTTGTAGTCGCTGTTGTATGTTTTAATAGCGATTCAAAACGAATGGTAAAACCAAGTGCCCCTGCTTTTTTACTAGTAAGGTGAATGGTAAAAATTTTATCAGGATTAGACACCAAATATTCTCTTTCAATCGTATTGCTATTAGAAAAGGTTTGCACTTTTGCAATAGCCTTATCAATATCTAACTCTCTATAATAATCAGTGATATAGGGGTCGTCGTTAATATCCATCAGTAATGTGCCAAGTGGTGCATAAGATTCAGAATATTTTCCTTGTAATTTTTTAAGAAGCTCTGCTGCTTTTTTATAATTATTTTCTTGCAGTGCTTTGCGTACCGCAGGTAAATTTTTATAGGCTTGCGGGTTCATATTTGCATTCACTGGCTCCCCCGACCATAAACTCAAGTCATTTAAATATATTTTATCTGTAGAAATGCCTCCAAAAACCGTAGCCCCTTGAAGGCCATTGCCTAATACCAGGGCCTCTTCAAAATATTGAGCCGGATTTGAATACCAGAGCTTTAGAGGCTGTTGAATAGAAACAGCAGCCACGGTGGCTATTGGTGCAGGCGCAGGCTTCTTTTTTTTAACTACCTTTTTTTGAGCAAATAATACAAAGGGGCAAAGAATTAAAACCAAGATTTTCTGATAGACATTCATAAATAGCGCTTAATAAGATACAGATTAAAAATGAAGTTACTAAAATGATGGCAGTTTTTTGCAGCTA
>JAJTDP010000037.1 GCA_021300455.1 Sediminibacterium sp.
AGAACAAGACTTCTTCGATAACTATGCTTTCTTACAACAAATTGGCATTGTAAAATAATTTGTATTTAGTTATTATACTTAAAGGCTCCCAGTTAATTGGGGGCCTTTTTTATGATATCTATAGAGTAATAAAATTATTTAATTAATTTTGTTACTATTAATTTTGCTAATTAGTTAGAAACAATTTAACTTAAATGAATATGATTAAAAGTATAGCCATAGATATGGATAATGTCATTGCTGATATTGAAACCCATTTGGTGAATTTATATGAGAAAGAGTATAATGTAAAAGTAGACAGGACGGCCTTTTTAGGGGTTTCTGAAGACGAGGCCTTTCCCGATAAAACAGCTGCTAGACGCTTTATTCATACCCCTGGTTTTTTTAGAACAGTACCCTTAATGCCAGGTGCTTTGGAGGCTATTCAAATTTTAAGAAAAAAATATGAAATATATATAGTGTCTGCGGCCACTGAATTTCCATTATCTCTTGCGGAAAAACACGAATGGTTGGCAGAATATTTTCCTTTTATTAGCTGGAAGAATATTATTTTTTGTGGAAGTAAGGCAGTGATTAAAACCGATTATATGATTGACGATCATTGCAAGAATTTAGATTACTGCATAGGCAAGCCTATTTTATTTCATGCATCGCATAATGTAAATATCAAACACCATTTTAGAGTTAATAATTGGCAAGAAGTGTTAACTTACTTTGAAAAAGAAGAAAACGCTTAATTATAATATTCAATTCTAAATACCAACTAAAAATTATTATATGAAAAAATGGATGCTATATCTAAGTTTTACTTTGTTAATTATTTTTGAATGCCTAAGAGTGTATTTGATTATGCCTATGCCTGGCAGTCAAACATTTAATTCTATTGACTTAGCTTATTTCTTGGGTAGTAATAAAACAATCATTCGTATAATTTTATATTTAATTATTCTAATACCTTTTATAAAAATTATAAAAGGAAATTCAACTTGGGAAAAAGTTGGATTAGGTTTAATAACCACTTTATATATTGGTATTTTTTATGTTTTCACCTTTATGATGGAAGCAGATAAAATGTTTTTACAACCCACCCATACTTATTTTTATAAAATTGCAGAAAATAAAATACCTATTGACAAATTAGTCATAGGTGTTAATGAAAATGGCCTACAGAAGGCCTATCCTATACAATTAATTGGTTATCACCATCAAGTAAGAGATAGTATTGGTCAAACCCCCGTAATGGTTACCTATTGCACAGTATGTAGAACAGGACGTGTATATAGCCCAATGGTGAATGGAAAACTAGAGAATTTCAGATTAGTGGGTATGGATCATTTCAATGCTATGTTTGAAGATGCGACTACTAAAAGTTGGTGGAGACAATCTAACGGAGAGTGTATTGCAGGCCCTTTAAAAGGTTATCAATTAAAAGAAATAAAATCAGAGCAATTAAGTTTACAAGCTTGGTTTAGAAAGTATCCCAATGCAGAAGTACTGCAACCCGATGAAAAATTTGCAGCCACATTTGCTAAAATGGATTCCTATGATAAAGGAAAATCAAAAAGTGATTTAACTAAAAGAGATACCGCTTCTTGGCAATTTAAATCTTGGGTCCTAGGTATTAGTAATGCAGATGATTCAAAAACCTATGATTGGAGTTATTTAGAAAAAAATAAAATCATTCAAGATTCACTACCATCTTTGCCCCTTTTAATTCTTTTAGAAAATGATAGTGCTTCTTTTCATGCATACAACCGTAATGTAAATAATATGACTTTAGATTTTCGTAAAATAAACGATTCTATTATTGATACCTATACGCAGTCTCTTTGGAATTTGGATGGCTTATGCATTGATGGCAAATTGAAAGGCTTGTCTTTAAGCCCTATTGCAAGCTATCAAGAGTATCTGCATTCTTGGGAGTACTTTCATCCTAAGAGTATTCGCTATTCACCAAGTAAATAGGCCATTTCATAATTAAGCTGCTTGATTAGTCGTACCTTCGTTACATTATTAAAATAGTGTATTTTGAAGTTTATTGATTTAGGATTGGATCAGCGTATTTTGGATGGCATTGACGCGATGGGCTATGAGACGGCCACCCCTGTTCAGCAACAAGTAATGGTTCCTATTTTAGATGGCAAGGACATTATCGCAGCAGCTCAAACAGGCACGGGTAAAACAGCTGCTTTTTTATTACCCTTATTACACAGACTACTTACTTCAGCGCATACAGCAGGAGATATTAACGCATTAATTATTGTTCCAACCAGAGAATTAGCCATACAAATTGCAGAGAGTATTGAGGGCCTTTCTTATTTCACCGATGTGAGTTCTATTGCGGTATATGGTGGTGGAGATGGAAGCTCTTTTGTAGCAGAAAAGAAGGCATTGACTAGCGGGGTTGATATTGTGGTTTGCACACCAGGTAGAATGATAGCGCATTTAAATATGGGCTATGTAAAATTAAAAGGACTTAAGTATCTTGTATTAGATGAGGCAGATAGAATGCTCGATATGGGATTCTCGGATGATATTGCAAAAATTATAACTTTTTTACCAGCACAAAGGCAAAACTTATTATTCTCAGCCACTATGCCTGGGAAAATGAGAGTGCTTGCCAAGAAAATTTTAGTAAACCCTGTTGAAATTAATATTGCGATATCCAAACCACCAGAGCAAATTATTCAAAAAGCATTCATGGTATATGATACACAAAAAGTACCTGTTATTATTGATATGCTAAGTTCAAAAAGATATTCTAAAGTAATTGTCTTTTGTTCTAAGAAATCCAATGTGAAACAATTGGCTTCTAAGTTAATACATGCTAAATTATCAGCAGCAGAAATACATTCCGATTTAGATCAAAAAAGCAGAGAACAATATTTACAAGATTTTAGAAATCAAAAAACGAATATTTTAGTGGCTACCGATATTTTAAGTAGAGGAATAGACATTGATGATATTGATTTAGTCATAAATTATGATGTACCTAATGACGGTGAAGATTATATCCACAGAATTGGAAGAACCGCTAGAGCTGCCACTTCTGGCACAGCCTTTACTTTAGTGGGAGAAAAAGAGCAAAGCAAGTTTGCAGAAATTGAAGAACTATTAGGTGTACCAGTTTTAAAAGGAGTAGTACCTGAAATGTTTGGTCCCACCCCGGCGTATAATCCTAAGCAACAAAGAGGCAATAAGTTTACAAGAAGAAGATAACTGTATAAAAACAGTAATATTTGTTTTAATAACAGTTAATAAAAATTATGAAATCAACAATCTCGGTTAAACTACAAGAAAGATGCGATAGTTTATGTGAACTATGTAGTACAGAAAAAGCAACTGCCGCTTTTGCAGTAAGTCCCAAAGACAATGATAAGATAGAAAATGAAGTAGCTATTTGCGAGCACTGTTATTCATTAATAGAAAGTAATGTATCAGGTAATCATTGGCAATGTTTAGCGGGAAGTATATGGAATACAGAGCCTAGTGTACAAGCTTTAAGCTATCGAATTTTATATAGCCTAAAAGAAAACGAATGGGCGAATGAAATTTTAACATCGGTTGAATTAGATGAAACAGTAGTTACCTGGGCCTTAAGTGCTTTTCAAAAAGCAGCCATTCATGTTGATAGCAACGGGACAGAACTTCTCAATGGCGATACCATTGTTCTAACGCAGGGCTTAAATGTAAAAGGTGTGAATTTCATGGCTCCTAAGGGAACCATTGTTAAGAAAATACATTTAGTAGCAGACAACCATGAACAAATTGAAGGCAAGGTGAATGAACAAACTATTGTAATTCTTACAAAGTTTGTTAGAAAACAAGGCTAGTAAAATTATCAGCTAATTCTAATCAACTACCTCTAGATCCGCCTGTTTTAATAGGCTTCTTAGTGGTACCTGTAGACTTAGTATTAGCCTTGGCTATAAATTGTGAACTACCGCCTTGAAAAGTGGCTTTAGTTCCTGTGGCAGCTTTTTTATCAGCTACTTTCTTGTTAATATGAAATCCCATAATTGATTAATTATACTATAAAAGTAATTAAATTTTACTAAATGCCCTTTAAATTATACATAGCAATTTCAGCGCTATTCATTTGCTATTTCAGTTCTATTTAAGACTCAGTTTTTACATAATGAATATTACGCTCTCCCAAGTAGTTTATCATATACTGAAAACATTTTTCATGCTTACCTACTAGCTCAGGAGGGAATACACCTTTTTCTGTAAATAAATTTTCCATGAGCATATTCAATGCTGCGGTACAAGTATACCCAGTGGTTCTACTCATACTACTTGTTTCAGTTACGGCATCATACTCGTCATACAATTCATAATGAATGGTTTTTCCTTCGCCTTTAATTTCAATAGTCATTAAAGTAAATTCAGCTTCAGTAGCACCTAATTTCCATTGATCAAATAATAAAGCGGAAGTAAATCCTAATGGAGAAATAGATTGTCCTTTGTATTGAATAGCTTCTGTATTTAAAAAGCCTGCTTTAATTAAACTCTTCATTAAATCGATATGACCCGGATACCTTAAAGTTTTTTCTTTCATATTAGGTATATGACCCATGGTAAATAAAATACTTCTAAGACCGTCGGTATTAAAGGCTTCAAGTGTACCTACTTTGTTAAAGTCAATATACTCAGCATCACTTAATGCCGTCTTGGTAACGATGCAGCTATTTTCAACATAACGCGCAGGTCTTGTATACTCTTCTAAAACATCAATAGGAGAAAAAGGAGCCTTGTATTCAAAAGGTTGTGTTCTTTTTTTAGGAAGTCCGCCTACCATACATTCAAAACTATCAATTTTCATTTTTTCATTATGGTAGCCTAATATTAAATTACTCATACCAGGTGCAACACCACAATCCACTATGGCTGTTACATTATTTTTCTTCGCTAATTCCGTTAGTTGTAAAGCGTCTTCTGGGAAAAAGGAAATATCTACTACATTTTTCTTTGCATTAATAACGGCTTCTAAAGTTTTATAACCCATAAAACCTGGAACCGCTGTAATTACATAATCAAATTTAGCTAATAAGGCAGGGTAGCTTGCATAATCACTCAAGTCGGCTTGAACGGTAGTAATACTTTTATTTTTATTGGAAAGTATTTGAAGCGATTCTTTACTTAAGTCAAAAGAACTTACTTGATACTTTTTAGAAAGGTCAATGGCCATGGCTCTTCCTACCATACCGGCGCCTAAAATTGCTATTTGCATAAAATGATAATTTGAACTGCAAGTTAATCTAAAGATCCTATATTTTTATAATTTCAATTTTAAATTACTGTAAATCAAATAGTTACACAAAGCTCGGGTTTAATTATAAGCCCACATGTAAAAAGGGAAAAAACTGCATTTTAAGTTAAAATTTTTCATAGCTTCATTACAATCTATAAAAATCTAAACTAAATTTTAGCAATGTCTATTTTATCCAATTATTCAGATGGCTTTTTTGATGTAAGTGCGGCACATGGTTTTTTACCCACCAAGGCGCCCATGGTAAAGTTACCTTCAACCTATAGCGATTTACAAAATGTTTTAGATGCAATGCCAGTGGTGCTAAATGAAAATGAATTTGGATACTTACATACACCTAATGCAATTGTTGCCCCAGTATTAGCAATACAAAATCATGTTGAAGCCATTGAAAAAGAAACTGACATCTTTGTTTTACAAGCCTTATTCAGATCTTATAGCTTTTTAGCTTCTGCTTATTTATTAGAGCCTTCTTTTCAACAATTTAAAATTGATGGAAAATATGGTAAAGCAAGAAATGTCTTACCTAAAAATATTGCCGTTCCTTTTTGTAAAGTTGCCGATAAATTAGATGTTTTTGCTTGGTTAGATTATCACTATGCTTATTCATTAGGCAACTATAGAAAGCTGGATGCTACTGGCGATTTAAACTGGGAGAATATTACCATGTGTAACAAATTTTCTGGCCAACCCGATGAAGTAGGTTTTATTATGTTGCATGTTGATATTAATCGTTACTCAGCCGATCTAGTGGGATCGGTGATGCAAACTTTACAAGCCTTAGATAATGGCGAAAAAAATGTGGCCCCTTTTTTAGAAAAGAATTGGGAAACAATGAAGCAAATGAATATAAGAAGAAAAGAAATGTGGAAGGCTTCAAGATGGCAGCGTTATAACGACTTTAGAATATTTATCATGGGTGTAAAAGGCAATACCGATTTATTCGGAGACGGCGTTACTTATGAAGGTGTATGGGAAGAGCCCAAGGCATTTAGAGGACAGACCGGTGCCCAAGATGATATTATTCCTATGCAAGATATTTTTTCTGGTGTTATTTTTTATTATCCAGAAAACGAGCTTACTAAATACTTATTAGATTTACGTTTATACCGTCCAAAATGCGTTCAACATTTTTTCAGTGATTTACAAAGCTCTATGAAGGCGGTGCATCCTAAAGGTTTAATGGGGAAACTCTTAGAAAATAAAGATGCAAAAAGTTTATGCTTTTTATTAGGCATTTTAGAAGAGATCTATCATTTTAGAAATGGCCATTGGCAGTTTGTTCAAAAATATATAATGGCCAATACAAAATATGCAATTGCTACTGGTGGAACGCCTATCACTTCTTGGATACCTAATCAAATTTTATCGGTGATTCATCAGATGGAAGATGTAGCAGCAGCAATAGCATCCATAGGAGCACCAAGCGACGCTTCGGCCTTAAGTATCTATGAAAAAAACATTTCTTTACTACCTACTAAGCGCGGGTTAATTGATGGACAACTTGCCTTAATTCATAAGAACGATTTTTCTGCAGAAGCCGTATTTGCTTTGAATCAAAAATTTGGTTATGATGATACTGAATAACTTAGAGCTTATTAATCATATGCCCAAGTATATCCTTAAAAGAAAAGCCTTCTGTTAATTTTTCTTTATTCAATTTTTTATTTTCTACCAAGGCCCATAAAATAAATTCTTTCATAAAGTAGGCATCTTCCTTACTAGTATCAGGTGCATACTTTTTCATAAGCGCATCTAAAGGCTTCACCTCGTCTAATACCTTCTTATATTGTTTTTCATCAAAGTCTTCATATAATTCAAAACCACCTTCTGCTATAAACCAATCTAGTAAGTCTGAATAAGCATTTTTTTCATTTTGCTTCTCTAGCTTACTAATTTTTGGGAATTGAAATTTAAATAAAGTGCTAATGGCTTTCTCAATTAAGATATTAGCAATTACTTCAGCACCTTCTTGCTCTCCTTCATATACGAGTTCTACTTTTCCTGTAATAGCAGGTATAATACCCATAAAATCAGATAAACGCACAGCCGTTTTAGTTAACCCATTTTTCAAGGCCCTTCTTTCTGCAGTACTAATTAAATTTTCCATAGCAGAAATAGTCATTCTCGCACTCACACCACTTTTAGCGTCAATGTATTCACTAGCCCTTGCTTCAAAACTAATTTGCTCAATAATATCTTTTGCTAAATTAGGAACATAGACCAGCTCCGATTGAACCGCATTTATTTTAGCTTCTTGTTCCGTAATTTTTTTAGCTACTGCAATATTTTTAGGATAATGCGTTAATATTTGTGAGCCTATTCTGTCCTTTAAAGGCGTTACAATACTTCCTCTGTTGGTATAGTCTTCTGGGTTAGCTGTGAAAATAAATTGAATGTCTAAATTCATTCTTAGTTTAAAACCTCTAATTTGAATATCGCCTTCTTGAAGTATATTAAATAAGGCTACTTGTATTCTGGCTTGTAAATCGGGAAGCTCATTAATTACAAATATGCTTCTGTTGGCTCTTGGAATCATACCAAAATGAATTACACGCTCATCGGCATAAGATAGTTTTAAATTGGCTGCCTTAATGGGGTCCACATCTCCAATGATATCTGCAATGGTAACATCCGGTGTTGCTAGTTTTTCAAAAAACCTTTCGTTACGATGTAGCCATTCAATAGGAGTGGCGTCGCCTTTCTCTGCAATTAAATCCTTAGCGAATCTTGAAATAGGAGCCAAGGGGTCGTCGTTAATTTCAGAGCCGGCTACAAAAGGAATATACTCGTCTAGTAATTGTATCATTAAGCGAGCCAATTTAGTTTTGGCCTGACCTCTTAAACCTAATAAATTAATATTGTGCTTAGATAAAATGGCTCTTTCAATTTCAGGAATAACGGTTTCTTCAAAACCATGTATACCTTCAAAAGCAGGAATTCCTTCTTTTATTTTAAATATTAAATTATCTCTTAATTCATCTTTGATGCTTTTGCTTTGGTAGCCTTGTTTTTTTAAATCCCCTAAGGTTTTTATTTTGTCAATTTTCATATAAATATGTTTGTACTAATTATTTAAGTTTCTTTTTTCGATTGGTTTCGTAATCTTGGAATATCATCTCGCCTAGTCCCTTTAAGCCTGTATAAAAGGCCTTCCCTTGATTCGCTTCCGTAAACTCATTTACAAACCTTTGTAAATAAGGGTCCTGTGCAATCATAAAAGTGGTAATAGGAATATGTAATTTTCTGGCCATCTTCGCTTGGCTATAACACTTATCTACAATGTATTGGTCTAGGCCATTGCTATTCATGTAATAATTACCATCGGCTTCTTTAATACAGCTTGGTTTGCCATCTGTAATCATGAATATTTGTTTATTGGTATTTCTTTTTCTTCTTAAAATATCCATGGCTAGCTGTAAACCCGCCACCGTATTGGTATGGTAGGGTCCTACTTTTAAATAAGGTAGTTCTTGAATGCTAATGGTCCAGGCGTCGTCTCCGAATACAAGAATATCAATGGTATCTTTAGGATAACGCGTAGTAATTAATTCTGCTAATGCCATCGCTACTTTTTTAGCAGGCGTAATTCTATCTTCTCCATATAAAATCATGCTATGACTTATATCAATCATAAGCACAGTGCTCATTTGTGATTTTTGTTCGGTCTGTTCTACTACTAAATCGTCTTCTGTTAAATTAAAGGAGTCAATACCATGATTAATTTGTGCATTTTTAATACTCTCTGTTAAAGAAATATTTTCAATATTGTCTCCAAAATTAAATTCTTTGAACTCACCATTTTTTTCATCGCCCTGGCCCAAGGTTTTTGTCTTATGATTACCCTTGCCCGCATTTTGTAAATTGCCGAAAATATTATTCAGTGCAGTTTGCCTAATGGCCCTTTCTGTTTTAGCCGTTATTTTTGTTTCTCCCTCTCCGCCACCATCTTTAATTTCTTGTTTGATATAACCTTTCTTTTTAAGGTCTTCAATAAAATCGTCAATGGTATACTTCTCGTCTGTTAATTTATACTCCACGTCTAATTCACGCATCCAGCTAATGGCTTCGTCAAAGTCGCCAGAAGTATGCACTATCAATTCCTTGAATATTTCAAACAATTTATCAAAGGGTGATTGATCTGGAGCTTCGTATGTTTTAAACTGAAATCCTTTCATGATGTAAATTGCTTACAAATTAGGCGGGTGTAAATTTACTTGTAAAAACTGAGTTTTAAGCAATTTGTTTAAGCTAGCTAAAGCCTTGGCCAACTATTTAAAACAATCACGAAAAATAAGCCAAGAAGCCCTATTTTTGAAGCCTAAAACATAACAAAATGGCTACTAAAATTACAATTAACAATAACGGGTCCATTAAAGTGGAAGGCGATTTTACTATTGAAGATCGTAGTGGAAATACATACGATTTAGCAGGTAGAGAAGTGATTGGACTTTGTCGTTGCGGTTTAAGCAAAAACAAACCTTTTTGCGATGGTGCACATAATGGTAACTTCACACATGAGGCTACTGCTTTTGCACTTCCTCCTAAAAAAACAGTTTAATACTGAATATTGATATTAGCTTTTCAAACTAGCTAAGTCAATTACAAAACGGTACTTCACATCTCCTTTTAACATTCTTGTATAAGCTTCGTTGATGCTTTGCATAGGTATAATTTCTATGTCTGATACAATATTGTGCTCGGCGCAATAATCAAGCATCTCCTGTGTTTCTTGCATACCACCTATTGAAGAACCAATTACACTTCTTCTATTAGTGACTAAAGAAAAAGGCTGCACTTTAGGAGATTCTATTGGAAGGCCTACTACCATTAACTTTCCGTTGGTAGCTAATAAATTTAAATAAGTGGTGAAATCGTGATTGGCAGAAATAGCATCTAAGATCACATCAAAATAACTATTGTATTTTTTCATCGCAGCTGCATCGGTGCTAATTAAAAAATGAGTAGCGCCTAATTTTTTAGCATCGGCTTCTTTAGAAGGTGATGTACTAATTACAGTTACTTCTGCTCCAAAAGAAACGGCGAACTTTACACCCATATGGCCTAGTCCACCTAAACCCACTACAGCTACCTTCATTCCTTTTTTAACCCCTGCAAAAACAAGTGGAGAATAAGTAGTAATACCTGCACATAATAAAGGAGCCACAGCAGCTAAATCTAATTTAGGAGAAATGTGCAATGTGTAACGCTGGTCAACTACTATTTGTGTTGAATAGCCGCCCATAGTAACACCCGTTCCGTTTCTTTCTTTAGCATTATAAGTACCTGTCATGCCTTCTGCACAATATTGCTCTAAACTCTCTTGACAATTCTTACAAGTTCTGCAGCTATCTACCATAACACCCACACCTGCTAAATCGCCAATTTTGAATTTGCTTACACTAGTTCCCACTGCGCTTACCTTACCCACAATTTCGTGGCCTGGCACCATGGGATAGATTGAGCCACCCCATTCGTTTTTGGCTTGATGTAAGTCGCTATGACAAACGCCACAATATAAAATTTCTACTTGAACATCGTTTTCACCAAGGGTTCTTCTGTCAAAAGAATAAGCTTCTAAAGGGGTGGTAGCACTTAATGCTGCGTATGATTTGGTATTAGACATATATTTAATTTGAGTTTTAATTTGAGTGTTAAAGTTAAGTAAGTATTTATTGAGAACCTTAGTATTTATTTATTTTATCTAAAAATCTTATATTAAATTTAGGTCACCTTATACCTCAAATATTTTATAATAAAGATATTCTATGATTCAGCCCAGCACCCTACAATTTTTAAAAGCACTCAAAAAGAATAACAATAGAGAATGGTTTGAAAAAAATAGGCCAAAGTATGAAACTGCCAAACAAGATTATTTAGACTTTGTAGCCGAAGTACTTGAGGGTATGAAGTTAAAAGATAAAACCCTTGAATTTTTAGAACCCAAGCAATGTGTTTTTAGAATAAACAGAGATGTGCGCTTTAGTAAAAACAAGGACCCCTATAAAACCAATTTTGGGGCAAGCTTTAGCAAGGGTGCTAAAAAAGTGGACTGCGCAGGCTATTATTTTCATTTAGAACCAGGTGCTTGTTTTATTGGGGGCGGCTTATGGATGCCCATGGCGCCTGAATTAAAAAAGCTAAGACAAGAAATTGATTATTGCTTTAAAGAATTTAAAGGCATAGTGAATGAGAAAAAATTTAAAACTAATTACGGCACATTAACAGAAACTGAAAAATTAGTAAGACCGCCCAAGGGCTACGAGTTAGATAATCCTGCCATTGAATTTTTGAAATTAAAAAGCTTTGTAGCCACTATGGAAATTAGCGATGCCGATGTTTCCAATAAAAACCTAGTGAAAAAAGTAATTACTTGTTTTGAATCTATGAAGCCCCTTGTTTATTTTTTGAATAAGGCAATTGATTTATAAATAATTTTTGAATTTATTTTAAAATATATTGAACAGCTAATTGGGTAAAGCTTTTAATTTCTGCTGCTTCCCAACTTTTATCTTTTTCTAAATAAGTGGCCATAATACTTGCTACCATGGGGGCTAGTTCTATGGCTAGTCTAGCATCTAAAAATAGTAATCTAATTCTTCTAGCTAGTATATCTTCAATGCAAATAGCCATTTCATATTTTACGCAGTATACTATCTGCGCTTTTGTAAATGAATATTTAGCATGAATTTTTTCAGCTAATGATGTATCA
>JAJTDP010000038.1 GCA_021300455.1 Sediminibacterium sp.
AACACCTGATGGTAAGTCTAACTTACTTAGGGCGTCTACTGTTTTAGAAGAAGAAGTGTAGATATCCAATAAACGCTTGTGCGTTGCTAATTGGAACTGCTCACGACTTTTCTTATTCGCATGCGGTGAACGTAATACAGTAAAAATGCGTTTGTGTGTAGGTAAAGGAATAGGACCTGTTACTACTGCACCAGTACTGCGTACGGTTTTTACGATTTTCTCAGCAGACTTGTCTACCAAGTTGTGATCGTAAGATTGTAATTTTATTCTAATTCTTTGAGACATAGCTATTTTCCCAAATTATCTTGGGGTTGCAAAGGTAATGGGTTGTGAGGTAACATTCAAGAAATATTGCCCTTTTTTTAAATTATTTTTAAAAAAAGCCAAATTCACCTCATTTTAGCTCTAAATAATTGATTGCCAACGATATAATTAGCTAGAAACCAAAAACCCTTCTCTGTTTATAGAGAAGGGTTTTAATATCATTAGAGGTATTAATTAAGGTCCTTTATATTTATTAAAAGGACCTTAATTAAACTACTCGTCGTCTTTCACCTTGCCTTTGTTCTTTGCCATTACCTCTTCAGCGATATTGTTCGGCGCTGGGTTATAGTGGCTAAACTCCATCGTAGATGTTGCACGACCAGAGCTTAAAGAACGAAGTTGAGTTACATATCCAAACATTTCACTCAAAGGCACTTTTGCTTTGATAACTTGTAAGTTACCACGGCTATCCATACCTTCTAACATTCCACGACGACGACGTCTCCCATGTATTGGTCTGGTGTAACTACTTCCACTTTCATGATTGGCTCAAGTAATGTAGGCTTGGCTTTTTTACCTGCAGTTCTGAAGGCAGCTTTAGCACATAATTCAAATGACATTGAATCAGAATCCACATCGTGGTACGAACCATCGGTTATACGCACTTTCATGTTATTCACTGGGTAACCAGCTAAAACACCTTGTGTCATGGATGTTTCGAAACCTTTATTAATTGCAGGAATAAATTCTTTTGGAATAGATCCTCCAAAAATATCATTTACGAATTGGAAATGCTTGTCTTTATTTTCTGTCAACCATTCTGTATCTGCAGGTCCAATTTCAAATTCGATATCGGCAAATTTACCACGACCACCTGATTGCTTTTTCAAGACTTCACGGTGCTCAATCATTTTACCAAATGCTTCTTTATATGCCACCTGAGGATTACCTTGGTTAATCTCTACTTTAAATTCACGACGCATACGATCAACAATAATCTCTAAGTGTAATTCACCCATTCCAGATAAAATTGTTTGACCAGTATCTTCGTCTGTCTTCACACGTAAAGTAGGATCTTCTTCTACTAATTTAGCAATGGCCATACCCATTTTATCAACGTCAGCTTGTGTTTTAGGTTCTACTGCTACAGAGATAACGGGTTCTGGAATAAACATATTCTCCAATACTATTGGATGGTTCTCATCACATAAAGTATCTCCTGTTTTAATTTCTTTAAATCCTACTGCTGCTGCGATATCACCTGCTTCGATAAAATCAATTGGGTTTTGTTTGTTCGCAAACATTTTCATGATACGAGAAATACGCTCGTTCTTTCCACTACGCATATTCTTTACATAAGAACCTGCATCTAAATGACCAGAATAACATCTGAAGAACGCTAAACGTCCCACGAAAGGATCGGTCATGATCTTAAATGCTAAGGCAGCAAATGGTTCTTTTGCATTGGGTTTACGGTAAATTTTTTCTCCTGTATCAGGATCTGTTCCTTCTGTATCATCTACATCTACTGGAGAAGGTAGGTAACGACAAACTGCATCTAATGCTGTTTGTACACCTTTGTTTTTGAATGAAGATCCGCACATCATTGGAACGATACTTAAATCGATTGTAGCTTTACGAATGGCTTCATGTACTTCCGCTTCAGAAATAGAATCTGGATTTTCAAAAAACTTCTCCATTAATTTGTCGTCGTATTCTGCGACGGCTTCAATTAATTGAGCTCTCCAATAATCCACATCTTCTTTCATATCATCAGGAATAGGATTTTCTACATAAGTCATACCTTCTGTAGCATCATCCCAAATAATCGCTTTCATTCTAATTAAGTCAACTACACCAGTGAAGTTATCTTCCGCACCGATAGGTAATTGTAATGGCACGGCTTTCGCACCTAACATTTCTCTTACTTGTGTTACCACCATTAAGAAGTCGGCACCCGCACGGTCCATTTTGTTTACGAATCCAATACGAGGAACTTTATAACGATTCGCTTGACGCCATACTGTTTCTGATTGAGGCTCTACCCCATCTACTGCAGAAAAAAGTGCGATCAAACCATCCAATACACGCATAGAACGTTCTACCTCAACGGTAAAATCCACGTGACCTGGAGTATCGATAATATTGAAATAATAATCTTTTGTTCTATCATCTTTTTTACCCAATGTAGTGGGGAACTGCCATTGGCAACTTACCGCTGCAGAAGTAATGGTAATACCTCTTTCTTTTTCTTGTTCCATCCAGTCAGTAGTAGCGGCACCATCATGCACCTCTCCTATTTTGTGGATCATACCAGTATAACGTAAGATACGTTCAGTCGTAGTTGTTTTACCGGCATCAATGTGCGCAGCAATTCCAAAGTTTCTTTGTAGTTTCAAGTCAGCCATAAAAGGGTTATTTTTTATTTTAAATGGTCCTATTTTCCGAGGCGCAAAGTTAACGATATTAGTAATTGAAAGGCTGATTCTCGAATTTTTTTTCCAACAAAAAAACCTCCCTGTTGATACAGAGAGGTTTAGTCTATTATTAAAGGCTAAAAAGCCAGTATTCTATTTAGAATTACATTTTAAAGTGAGAGAACGCTTTGTTCGCCTCAGCCATACGGTGCGTATCTTCTTTCTTCTTGAAAGCACCACCTTCACCCTTAGTAGCTGCGATAATTTCGTTCGCTAACTTGTCGGCCATTGTTTTACCGTTTCTTTCACGGCTATAACGTACTAACCATTTCATGCTTAAAGAAATTTTACGGTCGGCACGCACTTCAGCAGGAATTTGGAAAGTAGCACCACCAATACGACGGCTACGTACTTCTACAGCAGGTGTAATATTCACCACTGCTTTTTTCCACATTTCATATCCATCTTCACCTGTGAACTTGCTTACTTTATCTAAAGCATCATAAAATATTTTATAAGCTGTAGTCTTCTTACCATCTAACATTACGTTATTGATAAAACGAGTCACTTGCACATCGTTGAAACGAGGATCTGGTGCTAGAGGAATTTTTTTAGGTTGTGCTTTACGCATGTCGAATATAAATTAGTTGTTACTTGATTATTTTTTTGCTTTTTCTTTCTTTGTACCGTACTTACTACGAGACTGCTTACGGTCTTTAACACCAGCAGTATCCAAGCTTCCACGTACAATATGATAACGTACCCCTGGTAAATCCTTTACACGACCACCACGTATTAAAACGATACTGTGCTCTTGTAAGTTGTGACCTTCCCCTGGAATGTACGCGATAACTTCAATTTTATTTGTCAAGCGCACTTTGGCTACTTTACGTAACGCAGAGTTTGGTTTTTTAGGTGTAGTTGTATACACTCTAGTACAAACGCCACGACGCTGAGGACATGCGTCCAATGCTCTTGATTTACTTTTAGCCCTGATGATCTCACGGCCTTTTCTCACTAATTGTTGAATAGTAGGCATTTATTATGCTGTTTTTTTCACTTTCTGTTTATAAAAAATTCGGACGGCAAAGGTAATGGCTGTAGCCCAAATACCAAAATGTTTATTCGCTATTTTTAAAAAAATACCCCAAAAGCTCCCTTTTGGCAGCAATTAAGCCTAAAATTAAATTGAAATAGCTTGATTTTCAGAGATTTAACTACTAAGCTGGAAGTTTTTCCAACCAGTTGTGTTTATCTGGAACATTCCCTACTCGAATATCATTTAAATGTTGCTTCAATGAAGGAGCCACTTTTAATTGGTCTAGATCGAAGTTCATGTCATAGTCATTGTAGCTTAATTTACAAATGTATGAGACCACCGCGGCGGTTCCTACACCGAAAACTTCTTGAAACAACCCTTTTTTATGCGCTTCCACAATTTCATCCACCGATAAATTTCTTTCCTCCACCACATAACCCATATCTCTTAATAATGTAATGGCACTGTCCCTAGTGACGCCTTTTAATACGGTTCCTCTTTCTAAACTTGGGGTAATAACTTTGCCATCAATGACAAACATTACATTCATCATGCCCACTTCTTCTACATATTTATGTTCAATAGCATCGGTCCATAAAACTTGATCGTATCCATTTTTTTGTGCTAAATCAACAGGATATAAACTACCCCCGTAATTTCCACCACACTTTGCAAAGCCAACACCACCAGGTGTTGCACGCGTATACTTTTGTTCAATCACAATTTTCATAGGAGCTGAAAAATAAGCACCAGAAGGTCCTAAAATAATCATGAACTTATAAGTAGCTGATGGACGCACACCTAAGAAAGGATCGGTGGCAATCATAAAAGGTCTAATGTATAAAGAGTGTTCAGGTAGACTGGGAATCCAACCTTTTTCTAAATCGATTAATTGTTTCATTCCGCCCATAAATAACCATTCAGGTACTTGGGGCATTTGCATTCTTGCTGCTGAAACATTGAATCGAATAAAATTTTGATCAGGTCTGAAAATAGCTACTTCGTCTTTATTATTTTTATAAGCTTTAATGCCTTCAAATATTGTTTGACCATAATGTAGCATTGCGGAGGCAGGATCTACTTCAATTGGAGCATAAGGCTTAATGACCACATTTTTCCATTCTCCATTTTCATAATCGGCCATAAGCATATGGTCGGTAAAATGTTTACCAAACTGCAATTCCTCAATTTTAAAATGAGGCAAACGAGGATTTGTGTTTTTAGTAATAGGAATGATTGGATGCGCCATGGTAGTTGATAATAAAGGGTGAATTCGAATTACAAAGAAACGAAAAAAGTAGAAAACTTACAACTGTTATTTTTCAATCTGCGCCTTTTCAATTAATTTTCCAGCTTAATGAAAGTAGAAAAAACAATATTACCTCCTGCCGTCTTGGTTTCTTTATACAAAGATAGTTTGGTCTTAGCTGAAAAGGAAATAAAGCCTGTACAAATTGCTGAAAATAAATTGCCAGGCAAAGAACAGCAAACTTTACCAGAAGCAACGGAGATGGCTAGCCCTATTAAATACCTAGGAGACCATCATAAAAAAATTTTGGTGGTGGTGAATGATCCCGAGTCGGTGTATTTAAATGAAACCGATTTTATTTTATTGACTTCTATTTTAAATGCATGCCGTCTTACCATTGCAGATATTGCGCTAATTAATCTAGGCAATCAAAAAGCAAGCTTACATGAAATGCTTACTAAATTACCTTCTTTATTAGTAATTGCATTTGACATAGATGCTAAGGCATTGAAAATTAAATTGCCTAGTACTTTATATAAAACAACACCGCTTGGCGAAACCAATTTATTATTTAGTGGAGCCTTATCTACAATGCAAGGAAGCAGTGTTGACGCTAAAAAAGAAAAAGGAAAATTATGGGCCGTGCTTAAACAAATATTTCAATTATAAATATTTGCTATGCACACTATCATTTTTGCTACCAATAACGAACATAAAATAAAAGAAATTCAATCCTTAGTAGGTAGCGATTTCACCATTATTACTTTACAACAAGCAGGCATTGATATTGATATTCCTGAGCCCCACGACACATTGCAAGAAAACGCCTACGAGAAAGCCATTACCATTGAAAATATTACTAAGCAAAATTGTTTTAGCGAGGATACAGGATTAGAAATTGAAGCTTTGAATGGAGAACCTGGCGTAAAAAGCGCAAGGTATGCAGATGAGAATAGAAATTTTCAAGCCAATATTGATAAAGTTTTAGAAAAATTAAATGGAATTACAAATCGCAAGGCGCAATTTAGAACAGTGATTTGTTTACTATGGAATAAAGAAGTTTTTTATTTTGAAGGAATTTGCAAAGGAGTAATAGCAGAATCAATGCATGGAAAAGAAGGCTTTGGATATGATCCTATTTTTATTCCAGAGGGATCTAGTAAAAGTTTTGCAGAAATGACGATGGAAGAGAAAAATAAATTTAGTCATAGACAAAAAGCGGTTACAAAACTTTTTACATTTTTGCATTCCATATAGTCCAAGACTCTTCTGCTTGTATATGTAGCATGTCTAATCCATTTTGAACAGTGGCTCCTTTTGCTAATCCGTTTTTCATAAATAAAGTCTCTATTGGATTATACACTAAATCATATAAATGATGCTGCGCTGTAATTGCGTCATATGCAATGGGCGGCGCTTCATTCACATTAGGAAACATACCCAACGGACTTGTGTTAATAATAAGGGTATGGCTTTCTATAATAGAGTTTGATAATTGATCATAACTTAAAGATGCTTTCAATTCAGTATTCTCTTCAATTGTTTTCGACTTTCTAGAAACCACTTGATACTGAATATTTAATTTTTGAAGTACCCACTGCACTGCAGCAGAGGCACCCCCAGTTCCCAGAATTAGTGCATGCGTATGATGGGCTTTTAAAAAGGGTAATAATGATTTTTCAAAACCAATCACATCGGTATTGTATCCGTATAATTCATTATTGAATTTTCGAATACAATTACAAGCCTTGATAGCTTGCACCACAGGACTACTATGTTGTAAAAAAGCAATCACTTCTTTTTTATAGGGAATGGTCACATTCAAACCTTCTAGACTTGGATGCTCCCTCCATAAAGCAGCAAAAGATTCAATAGTGGCTAAAGGGAAATTTTCATACTGCGCATTCACAATATTTTCTCTCAAAAACTTTTCAGTAAAAAATTTCTGTGAAAAAGAATGGGATAAAGGATATCCAATTAATCCAAACTGGCGCAAAATTATTTTTTTAAGTATAAATCAAAAGTATCGCCACGAAGTCCAATACGCATTGTTTCTAAAGGAATGACTTCAGTCGGCGCTATATTACCCAGGTTCACATTACATCCCACCAATTCTAAGAAATAGAGTTGTTGTGCTTTTTGAGGCGCTTCCCATAATATTTTTTCAGCTGGAATTTTAGTAAGTATTTCTTGCACTAATCCTTCTCGCACTTCTCCACTACCTCTGTATATGCCCACATTGCCCGCTTCTCTTGCCTCCGCAATCACATAGGTAGACCCTGCTTTTAATTCAGCGCTCATTAGTTCAATCCACTGATAGGGAGGAATAATATGTGCAGCATCCTTACTTCCTACTTCACTCAATACCGTGGCAAATTTTGAAATTTTTTCTATGTAACCACATTTTTCTGAATGAGGAATAGAAATAGAACCATCGCTTACTTCAATCATATCTATTTTATAATCCTTGCACATAGCAATATAATCATCGAACTGATTTCTAATCACAAAGGCTTCAAATAAAGTACCTCCAAAATAAACGGGTATACCCGCCGCTTGATATAATTCAATTTTTTTTCTCAGATTCGGTGTTACAAAAGAAGTACCGAAACCTAATTTGATGACATCGGTATGCGGCACTGCTACACTTAGAAAATTTTCAGCTTCTCCAAAACTCAGGCCTTTATCCATCACCATGGTAAGTCCGCTTATTCTTGGTTTGGCTGTTCTTTCTGGTATTTGAGTTAGATGATAATTCATTTTTGTATTTTTTTCATTTATAATTACCGCAAAGGTAACTTAAATTGATTAAGACTTTTTTACCTTCTTAAATTGACTAATTAATTCTGCCACTTTAGGATCATGTACAATTTCAGGATAGAATTTGGTGAATTTTTTTAATAGTTTAGAAGATTTTGAGAGCGCCATTTCTAATTGTAATAAACCTTCTGCTGTTTTACCCATCATAAATAAGATGGCACTTCGATAAAAAATAAAAATTACTTTCCCTTGCGTAGACATATAGGCAAGTTCGGTTTGCTCCAAGGCGCTATCCAACTGCTCATTGGCTACTAAACATTTTATTAAGTATTCCCAACCTGCAATTTGCTTGGGCTTATTTTTAACCACCGTTCCAAAAAATTGAGCCGCTTCTTTAAATTGAAAAAGATGCATATAACATTCCCCCATTAAAATATAGTATTCATTAATGTGCTTATGTATTCTTAAGGCATGTTCTAATTGTTTAATGGCTAATTCCCAATGCTCTTCTTGCATATAAGTGCCCGCAATTTTTTGGTAGAGCCTACTATCGTCGGGGTTCAAGTGCGCTGCTTTCTTGTAATGAAATCTTGCTTGTGCAAAATTTTTCATTCTATGGAAACAGTGTCCAATAGCTTCGTAGATTACATCTTCGGGCCTTGATAACTCTAATACTTTCTCTAAGGCCTCAATGGCTTCTCTATATTTTCGAATGCGTAAAAAGGCATCGCCCATATTACGATATGCATAATCAAATTTTTCATCAATGACGATAGCATACTGATAAGCGTCAATGGCTTTCTCATGTAATTTAATACCTTGATAAGCTGCTGCTAGATTAAACCATGCCAATGCATTATAAGGTTGATCATCAATGATTCGTTGATGCAAACGAATACTCTCTTCATTTCTTCCGGTGAAATCTGTCCAGAAACAAATTTTATATAAAGCTTCTTCATTGGTAGGATCTTCTTCCAATATCAACTTCAAACAATCAAATACTTTATCAAATGCTTCATGATCGTCATATACATCGGCTAATTCAAATAATACTTCGGTACGATCTGGCCCTTCAAATAAATGCAAGGCTTCTTGTAATAAGACAATGGCTTTTTCGGGCTTATCTAAGGCTAAGTAGGCATCGGTTTTCAAGATGAATAAATTCATATCCTTATGATCATATAAGGCAGCTGTATTTAATAATTGTAAGGCCTCTTTGTATTTTCTAGTAGCCAATAATAAGTCGGCCTTCTTTATCATTAGTAAAGCAGAAGATGGATATTGATCTAGGGCAATATTGGCCGCTTCAATAGCTTCACCTATTTCATCCTTTTCGTCAAGGTGCTCGATGATTCTTTCAAAATCATCTTCTTCAATGTAGGAGTTGGTACGACCAAGTTTTAGGTTCTGGTACCTTTGCATCAATTCATGAATATCTCCGCCCTCCTCGTCACGATGGTTATCGAACATGGCTTTTTAATTACTGGGTTAGGAATAAAGCATTGATTATCAATAATTTAAAAAATAAACCTTGAGTATCAATGCGTTAAATAAATATACAATTAAGGGCTTAATTATCAATAATTTGTTCTTCACATATGCTCAACAAATAGGTTAAAAAATAATTTATGGCCGAAATTCTAAAATACTTACCTTCGTAATAATCATGCGTATTATAAAAAACATATTAATAATCACTTGTTTAACGGCTGTGTTATTCATCTCTGAGAGCAGTTACGCATCTACTATTGTAAATGGTAGCACCGAATCAAAGAAAATGGTGGAAAAATATACATTGAAGAATATCGGAAATCTTACACATAAGACTGCTACATTTTATACTTTAAAATCTAGTTTAGAATTTAAAGGTATTACCTCTTTCAATATGAATGGTTCTGTGAATAATAGCAACTATTTGAAATACAATAAGGGTAATATTTCATACGTCATTCCTTATCGTCACAAAGTGGTTTTGTCTAAATTCAAAACACCTAGTCCTGTTCAACCCTAATTTCCCATTACAGGTTTTCTAGCTCTGCTCCTCTCCAATTTTTATTGAAATTTATTAAAGTCGATTTTGACTTAGTTATATTATTGAGATAAAAAATAGAAATTTACTTCTCGTCTATTGATTGATACAATTCATTAATAATTGTGAATATACTTAATGACAAGGGACTTAAGTCCAGTTTAGTAGCTTGATATTTAACGCGCATGCCCTTTGCACTTGTAATAGTATAGGATAAGACCAAGCCAGGGATATTTTTAAATCCCAACTCAAATTGATTCACTGTTAAGCTTAATTCATCGGTGTACAGAATATCATAAACAGACCCGTCACTCCATTTTAATTGCAATGCCTTGCAGCGGTATCCTAAAATATTGGTAGCTGTATCAGTGACTTTTGCTTCTTGTGTAACTAAGCTAACGGTGGATGATGGAGGGTATTTGATTGTCTGTAAAAAGTGGCTTTGCCCAATGTCCTTGATAATAGTAGCCTTATCTAATTGTGTATTGAATAAAAATGTTTGCACTAACTGAGGCGTGGTTAAGGTGGTCTTACACTGATTGCCTTTTACCCAAACTTCTTTCATGCCAATGGGCAGTACCACACCTTTTGCTTTTTGTTCAGTGATTTGAAACTGTAGGGCACACTCTCCTACTAGCTTGGTTTGAGCATGCGCTGCAGCCGTAAAGAAGATGAGGCTTATAATTAGGGGGGTAATTTTAAACTTCAGGATTTTGGGGGGGATTGTTAGTTTATTTTTTTGTCTTGTCCTTTAAGGCTTGTACTTTTTTCTGAGTTTCCATCAATTGCTCATACTTGCTCTGCCAATTACTTTTCTTTTTAGGTATTTTACGTTTTACTTCAATACCTGCTAAAATTTTATCATGGTTAATGATAAATTTCTGAATTACTAATTGCATCAGTAAGGTAATGACGTTAGAAACAGTATAGTACCAAGTTAAGGCTGAAGGCAATCCGTTAAATATGAATAATAAAACGAATGGGAAAATATAAGGCATGTACTTTAAAGCAGGGTTATCCTGTGTAGGTGTCATGGCCATATTATAGATAGACATTAACAAACTAGTCAAAACTGCAGTAAGGGTAAATAAACTAATATGGTTACCAAAACTAGGGATGGTAAAAGGAAGTGTTGCAATAGAGTCATAGCTAGATAAATCCTGGCTCCATAAAAACGATTGTCCTCTTAAAGAAATATTGGAGTTGAAGAAACTATACAAAGCAAAGAAGATAGGAATTTGCAGTAGGGCTGGAATACAACCGCCTAATGGGTTTACCCCTGCCTCTCTAAACAATTTCATTTGCTCCATTGCAAAGCCTTGTTGATCGTCGCCTAATTTTTTCTTAATTTCATCTAATTCTGGTTTTAATACCTTCATCTTCGCACTACTCAAATAACTTGAATAAGTAAGTGGAGAAGTCACTAATCTAATAAATATAGTTAACCATAAAACTACCCAACCAAAATTTTTGACAAAGCCTGCAATAAAGTCAAAAACAGGCATTAAAATATATTTATTAATAGGACGTACAAAAGAATATAAGTCTCTTCCTAAGTTGACAATTTTTTCCATCTCAGGAGCCTGCGTTTTCAGGATAGCAAAATCATTTGGACCATAATAAAGTGACAATGGAATACTAGCGTTCGTGCCCGCTACCTTAGTTTGTAATTGAGATTTTAATGAAGCAAGCCCATTACTGCTATCTATTTTGCGTTCCCAATTTATATTGCCTGTACTAAAGCCTTCTTTAGACACTAAAGTGGTGGTAAAAAACTGTTGCACCAAGCCCACCCATTGTATTGGCTTTTCAAATGCTTTAGAAGTATTACTTGAAATATAATCAAATTCACCTCCTTCAGAAAAACAAATATTAGACATTTGACGCTCATACAGTGATGTACGCTCTTGTTGATAAGCATGTACATCCCATAAAAGATTCAATTGATTATTGGTTAATAATTGATCAGCACCTTCGAATTGAATATTCCAATCCACATTATATTTATTCGCTTCTAATGTAAACTGATGACGAATGGTTTTACCGGCTGCAGTAGTAAAGGCATACTCAATTTTTTGTGCACCCTTTTCACCAGTGGTAATAGTCTTGGTTGGAAATAAAATTTGATTGACTTGAAGGGTTTTATTCTCTCCAATATTAATAGGATAATTTAAAGAACTACTATCTCCCAATTTAACCAAGTCCTTTTTATAGTTCGTATATTTCTTAAGTGTTACTTCTGCTACTTGACCCCCTTTATTACTAAACTTCACTTTCACCACTTCATTCTCCAAATAAGTAAACTCTTCTTTAACAGTATCTATATTGTTTATAACAGCGCCAGTAGTTGAATCTAATTTTACAGGACTTTGCAAAGCAGCTCCTTTAGCCGCAGTCGCTTTTACCATGGCAACAGAATCATCAAAATGCTTTTTATAAGTAGCTAAGTCCGTTTGTTGTTTGTTAGTGTACCAGAAGTACAAAAAAAACAAACCAGCCAATAATACAAAACCAATGATTGTATTTTTATCAGTATTCATACGCGAAATTTAATCGTAATTAACGAGGGCCAAAGGTATCGTTTTTTTACAAATTTCGGCTGTATTTACCCCCTACCTGATAAAGGGTATTGGAAATCTCCCCTAAACTGCAATATTTGACCGCTTCCATTAAAACGGCAAATATATTGTCATTTTGAAGAGCTGCTTTTTGGAGCTTTTTTAGATAAGGAGCACTTAAGGACTGGTTCCTTTTTTGGAAGCTAGCTAGGTTTTTAATTTGTCCATTTTTATGTTTTTTAGTTTCATATTGTAGGCTTTCTTCCTGAATTTTTGTGCGTTGATACATTCTTTCCATCGCACCTAGTACTCCCCCTCTATTATTAATTCTTTCAAATTCTTGCAGCACTGCTTCTTCTACTAAATCGGTTAACTCCGTAATTAAAAAACTTCCTTGTTGAAAATTCTCCACCTTGGTAGTACCTAATTCTTTATTAATAATTAATTGTATTGCTAAAGCACGCCTTACACTTTCTTCAGTGGGTGTTGTAATAGCTTCATCATATGCATTGGTATGCAAACTATTGCATTGGTCATAAATAGCATACAGGGCTTGCAGTGTGGTTCTAATATCATTAAAATCTATTTCTTGCGCGTGCAAACTTCTTCCACTAGTTTGAATATGGTACTTTAATTTTTGTGAACGCTCATTGGCATGATATTTATGCTTCATGGTATTGGCCCAAATTCTTCTAGCTACTCTTCCAATAACTGCATATTCAGGATCCATACCATTGCTAAAGAAAAAACTTAGATTAGGTATAAAATCATCAATAGCAATTCCTCTATTCATAAAATATTCAACATAAGTAAATCCATTGGCCAAAGTAAAGGCCAACTGTGTAATAGGATTCGCCCCTGCTTCTGCAATATGATAACCAGAAATAGAAATACTATAAAAATGTTTGACTTTATTGTCAGCAAAATAAGCTTGCACATCGCCCATCATTTTTAATGCAAAATCGGTGGAGAAAATACAAGTGTTTTGAGCTTGATCTTCTTTTAATATATCGGCTTGTAAGGTTCCTCTTACATTCGTTAGTACTTCTTGCTTAATTTTATTATACACTGCTGGCGCTAATATCTGGTCACCTGAAACACCTAATAATTGAAGTCCTAAACCATTATGCCATTCTTTAAAATTTAATGATTTATTCACATTAAAATATGCTGGAGGCGTGGACCCTTTAAATAAAAGTTTTATTTTTTTACGAACAGCTGGCCATAATTTATTAGCCGTAATATATTTTTCACAGGCTTGATCAATGGCGGTATTAAAAAACTGTGCCATTAGTATAGGCGCTGGCCCATTAATGGTCATACTTACAGATGTACTTGGACTATTTAAATCAATGCCACTGTATAATTTCTTAGCATCATCAATACTTGCCACATTCACACCCGCATTACCAATTTTACCATAGACGTCTAATCTTTTTTCAGGATCATGCCCATATAAAGTAACACTATCAAATGCAGTAGAAAGACGAATTGAGTTTTGCCCCTTACTTAAAAAATGAAATCTAGCATTGGTTCTTTCAGGACAACCTTCACCAGCAAACATTCTAGTAGGATCTTCATTGCCTTGTTTAAATTTAAATACGCCAGCAGTATATGGAAAGTAACCAGGTAAATTTTCTTTCAAATGCCAATGCGCAATATCACCCCAGTCTTTAAAACTAGGCACTTGCACTTTTTGAATCACTGTCCCAGAAGCGGTTTCAAAACTCAACGCTTGTTTTAGTTTTTTACCTTTTTGATCTATTTCCAAAAAAGGCTTTTTATAGGCAGCTGCCTTGGCAGGCCAATCAAGTATTAACTGCTTTACTTCCTTGTCAATACTTTGTTCAATAAGCTCATTGACTTTCAGAATTTTTTTGTCCTCTTGTAAGCTAGGCTCTTTTAATACTTCTTGAAAACAGTACCATTTGGAAGCAATATTTTTTTGCTCCTCAATCCATTGATTGTTTTTTTGAATGGTAGAAACAATTTCAGCTAAATAATTATTTCTTTTATTGGGAAGCGTGGGCGCTGTTACCTCATTTTCATTATAATTAGGCTCCCATGGAAGTAAATTCCATTTTATAGAATGTGTTTGATAAACAATGTCTGCTAGTGCATTGTACATGGCTTGCATACCAGGGTCACTGAAATGAGAGGCAATGGTTCCAAAAACTGGAAGCGAATTTTTTTGATCCTCCCATATATGATGCGAACGACGATATTGTTTACGCACATCTCTAACGGCATCTAAACCTCCTGCTCTATCAAATTTATTAATGGCAATTAGTTTTGCATAATCAATCATGTTTATTTTTTCCAATTGTGTCGGCGCGCCAAATTCAGGCGTCATCACATAAATAGGAATGCTTACATAATCTACAATAGTGGCGTCATTCTGTCCCACCCCTGCCGTTTCAATTACAATTGCATCATAGCCTGCCTCAATCAATAGTTCAATAATGGCATCCATTGAATGGGCAATGGTATTTTTATCAGACCTAGTAGCCAAGGAGCGCATAAAAACATTTGGATGATCAATGGCATTCATACGAATTCGGTCGCCAAGAAGTGCCCCACCAGTTTTTCTTTTGCTAGGGTCTACAGAAATAATCGCAATGGTTTTACTAGGGTTGGCCAATAAAAAATATTGAATGAGTCTATCACAGAGAGTAGACTTTCCAGCCCCTCCTGTTCCGGTAAGTCCAATAATGGGAATATTTTTCTTCTTTTTTGCAGAATTATTTTTAGAAGTGCTCTTAGAAGAAGTATTTTTAGAAGAAGTATTTTTAGAAGAAGTATTTTTTGAGTCCTTATTTTGCAAAAGCGTTATCGCTCTACTTATATTTCTAGGATCAATTTTTTTGGCAAAAGATAGTTTAGGTAATTTTTTTGAAGAAAAATCTTTCAATGTATAATCACATAATTGAATGACTTGTTCAATCATGCCTTCAATGCCTAATTTTAATCCATCTTCTGGTAAATAAATTTTAGAGATGCCTATTTTTTCTAAGTAAGCTGCTTCTTTAGGTAAAATAGTGCCTCCACCACCGCCCACAATTTTAATATGTTGGTAGCCTGCCTCATTTAATAATTTTCTAACGTAGGTGAAAA
>JAJTDP010000039.1 GCA_021300455.1 Sediminibacterium sp.
AAACAGTGCATGAAAAATTTGGTGGAGTGGTGCCGGAACTAGCCAGCAGAGCGCATATGGAAAATATTGTGCCGGTGGTTGACGCTGCTTTAAAAAAAGCCTTTCCTGAAAATACCCCTACAGAAAGTTTAAAAACATTGGACGCCATTGCTTTTACACAAGCACCCGGACTCATTGGTAGTTTATTAGTAGGTGCTCAATTTGCAAAGTCTCTTGCACTTTCATTAGATAAACCTTTAATTGCAGTACATCATATGCAAGCGCATGTACTCGCTAATTTAATTGACGATCCGAAACCAGGCTTCCCTTTTTTATGTTTAACTGTGAGCGGTGGTCATACACAAATTGTAAGATGTAATAGTGCATCTGAAATGATTATACTGGGTGAAACCATTGATGATGCTGCAGGAGAAGCCTTTGATAAAATTTCAAAACTATTAGGACTGCCTTATCCAGGTGGCCCACTTTTAGATAAATTAGCACAGAAAGGAAATCCAAAAGCCTTTGTTTTTGCTAAACCACAAGTACCAAATTTAGATTATTCATTTAGTGGCTTAAAAACCAGTGTGCTCTATTTTTTACAAAAACAGTCACCCGAGTTTATTCAAGAAAACCTAAATGATTTATGCGCCTCGGTTCAGTCTACCATTGTAGAAATATTATTAAAGCAACTTAAAAAGGCCATTCAAGGAACTGGCATTAAGGAGTTTTGTATAGCGGGGGGTGTGAGTGCCAATTCAGGCCTTTTTTACCAGCCTTTGAATACTGTACCGATAATGCCGCCATGATTGCCATGGCTGCTCATTTTAAGTATCTAGAAGGGGCATTTGAAAGTTTAGCTGTTACCGCCTCTGCAAGATCTAATTGGTAAATTAAAAAGGATTAACTTTGCAGCTTCAAAAATAGTTTAGCAATGATTAGTGCAAGAAACGTCACTTTGGCTTACGGAAAAAGGGTTTTATTTGATGAAGTAAATATTAGCTTCACCAAAGGAAATTGTTATGGTATCATTGGCGCCAATGGTGCAGGTAAGTCTACATTTTTAAAAATATTAAGTGGGGAAATAGAACCCAATAAAGGATCTGTGGAAATTACACCCGGAGAGCGTATGTCCTTCTTAAAACAAAACCAATTTGAATTTGATGAGCAAACTGTATTGAGTACGGTGATGCAAGGACATAAGCGTATGTGGGAAGTAATGCATGCCAAAGATGCTTTATATGCTAAAGAAGATTTCACTGAAGAAGATGGACTTAAAGCAGGAGAGTTGGAAGCAGAGTTTGGAGAGATGGGTGGCTATGAAGCAGAAAGTAATGCAGCAAGTTTATTAAGTGATTTAGGGGTGAAAGAAGCAATGCACCAAGACTTAATGAAAGATATTCCTAGTAATTTTAAACTTCGAGTTTTATTAGCACAATCTTTATTCGGTAATCCAGATATTTTATTATTAGATGAGCCTACCAACGGATTAGATATTGAAACCATTGGATGGTTAGAGAATTTCTTAGCCGATTATCAAAATATTGTACTAGTGGTTAGTCACGACCGTCACTTCTTAGATACAGTGTGTACGCACGTTTCAGACGTTGACCGTTCTAAAATAAAAACATTTACAGGTAACTATTCTTTCTGGTATGAGTCGTCTCAGTTAATGGCGCGTCAAATGTCAGACAAGAATAAAAAGAATGAAGACAAGCGTGCTGCCTTATTAGATTTCATTGCGCGTTTCTCTGCCAATGCAAGTAAGAGTAAGCAAGCTACTTCTCGTAAAAAGGCTTTAGAGAAATTAACCATTGAAGAAATTGAACCATCGAACAGAAAATATCCAGGTATTATTTTTCAACCACTACGTGAAGTGGGCAATCAAATTCTAAATGTAGAAAAATTAAAAAAAGAAGTGGATGGCCGTGTATTATTCAAAGACGTTTCTTTTTCTGTAAGCAAAAACGACAAGATTGCTTTTTTAAGTAGAGATCCTTTAGCCATTACTTATTTCTTTGATATTATTAATAATAACGGAAAGGCAGATGGCGGTACTTACGAATGGGGCACTACGATTACGAAAGCCTATTTGCCTATGGAACATAATAGCTTTTTTAATGAAGCCTACACTTTAATGGATTGGTTAAGACAATATGTTCCTACCCATGTAACGGACGCTGATGAACCATTTATAAGAGGCTTTTTAGGCAAGATGTTATTTAGTGGAGATGATGTATCAAAAAAGACCAATGTATTAAGTGGGGGAGAAAAAGTGCGTTGTATGGTAAGTAAAATGATGCTCCAAAACCCAAATGTGGTTATTTTGGACCAACCTACTAACCACTTAGACCTTGAAAGTATCCAAAGCTTTAACGAGGGCTGCCAAAACTACCCAGGTGTGGTATTAATTACCTCTCATGACCATACTTTTATGCAAACGGTGGCCAATAGAGTGATAGAATTAACCCCTAAGGGCATCATTGATAGATTGATGACTTTTGATGAGTATATGGAAGATAAAAGGGTACAAGAATTAAGGGCAGAAATGTATGCCTAAGGCTTCTCAAAGGCCTTATAGCTTCATGAAAACCAACATTTTAGCCTTTTTTGGGTTTTAATGGCTTAATTTTCAAAAAAACACCAAAATAAATGGGACTGTAAAGGTTATTTACTTACCTTTGCCGTCCGTAAAAAATAATTTCTCATGGCTAGAGTATGTCAATTAACTGGAAAGAAGCCGATGTCTGGAAATAGTGTTTCACACTCCAACATCAAGACAAAGCGTCGTTTCCTTCCAAATTTGCAAAAGAAGCGTTTCTACTTCATAGAAGAAGATCGCTGGATTACCATCAAAGTATCAACTGATGCTATTAGAACCATTAATAAGAATGGTTTAGCTTCTGTTGTTAAAGATCTTAGAGCACAAGGCGAAAAGATTTAATTAACCCAATTAAGTATAACTTATAATATACCATCATGGCAAGGAAAGGAAATAGAGTTCAAGTAATATTAGAGTGCACAGAGCACAAGACTACTGGTTTACCAGGTACGAGTCGTTATATTACTACGAAGAACAAGAAGAATACTCCAGATCGTTTGGAGTTCAAAAAGTATAACTCAATTTTGAAAAAAGTAACGTTACATAAAGAAATTAAATAGTCATGGCAAAATCAGCATCTAAAAACGCGAAAGTAAAAGATCTTAAGGCTTCAGCTGAAGCAAAAAACTGGACTAAAGTAATTAAAGCTATTCGTAGCCCTAAAACAGGCGCGTACACTTTTAAAGAGAATATCGTTCACAAGGATCTTGTAAAAGAATTCTTAGCAGCTAAATAGTAATTGTTAGTAATTGTAAGACTTTATTAGTCTTCATTTATTATCCGCTATCAATTTCACTACGCATAAAATCATTTAAAGTTCAGACCTAGTCTGGACTTTTTTTATTTTAATTAATTCTAACCTAAAGCATCTTTCTATTTTATTGATTAAATTTACAGTATGAGTTTTTTAGGTAAATTATTTGGCATCAAAGAAAAGGAAACCCTAGACCAAGGTTTAGAGAAAACCAAGAAAGGTTTTTTAGAGAGAATATCTAAAGCCATTATTGGAAAAACTTCAGTAGACGATGAAGTATTAGATCAATTAGAAGAAGAGTTAATTGGTGCGGATGTAGGCGTGGATACCACTTTAGCCTTAATCGAAAAATTACAAGAGCGCGTTAAAAAAGATAAATACTTATCTACCTCAGAATTGAATGGTTTATTGCATGAAGAAATAGTTTCTTTATTAGTTGATGCACCTTCTAATCAATTAGGTTTTATTCCACCCGCAGATAAAAAACCTTATGTTATTTTAGTAGTAGGCGTGAATGGAGTGGGTAAAACAACTACCATTGGTAAATTAGCACATCATTATAAAGAAGCAGGAAATACAGTGGTATTGGGCGCTGCAGATACATTTAGAGCAGCTGCTGCAGATCAACTTACTATTTGGAGTGAAAGAGTGGGTGTGACCATTGTAAAACAAAATCATGGCGCCGACCCAAGTGCAGTGGCCTTCGATACCATTCAATCGGCAATGGCTAAAAACGCCAATGTAGTATTAATAGATACCGCAGGTCGTTTGCATAATAAAGTGCATTTAATGGACGAGTTAAATAAAATTAAACGCGTCATTGAAAAACAATTACCAGGTGCACCGCATGAAGTATTACTTGTATTAGATGGATCTACTGGGCAAAACGCCTTAGAACAAGCCAAACAATTTATGGCGGTGACAAATGTGAATGCATTAGCCATTACTAAATTAGATGGCACAGCCAAAGGGGGTGTGGTTTTATCTATAGCACATCAGTGCAAAATTCCTGTAAAATATATTGGCGTAGGTGAACAAATTAAAGACTTGCTTTTATTTGATAAAGATGAATTTGTAGATTCTTTATTTAAGTAAAGAGTACTTCTCTAAATTATTTCTAATGGGTTATAATACTAGAATGTATATCGAATACCAATACCTGCCCAACCACTTTCAAAATAACTACTTCCTACAAAATTAAAAGAGGGCTGCCAGTCAACACTAATATTTAGAGGCGCGGTTTTTACTTTATAATCCAATCCTAAAATTCCATCTACACCCACAGCAATACCTGCAGTATGGTCTGGATTATTTTTTTTCCAAGTCTCACTCCATAAACCTAGGTGACCACCATAACCTACATACCAACTTAAGTTCTCATTGCCTTCAATAGGCGCATAGGTTTCATATAAAACAGTAGCCCTGAAACCATCTAATGAAAAATAGCCTAATGCTTCCACCGCTTTGTTGGTTCTAATGAATTGCTTATAACTAATAGCGCTAGGATACATTTTGACACCAATGGCAGACTTATAAGCTTTTTCGTAGCTTGTACGCGTACTTATAGTGTCAATTTTAATGTTTTGGGAATAGACAGAAAGGGTAATAAATAAAGCTAGAATACTAGTAATAATATATTTCATAATCCTTTATTGGGGGTATGCAAATTTAAGGGTAAAAACTAAAAATATACTGTTTAATCATTGCTAAAATTTCTATAAACTACCCATATCAGGCCTAGGCAATCTTGCGAATTATGTTTAGGTTTGTAGTATGCATAGTTTTAAAGAATTATCAGAAAAATTTAATAAGGCATTCGAGGCTGAACACTTCCCAAAATCGCCATCTACCTTATATGAACCAGGTAATTATTTCTTAAGTATTGGTGGCAAAAGAATAAGACCTGTGATGTGTTTATTGGGTAATGAACTATTCTCTGATATTCATCCCGATGCTTATCAGTTATCCAATGCAGTGGAGTTATTTCACAATTTTACCTTAGTACATGACGATATGATGGACGAGGCTTCTTTAAGAAGAGGCAAAACCACCGTGCATGTCAAATATGATAGTAGCACTGCCTTATTAGTAGGCGATGTAATGCTTATTCGCGCTTACGAGTATATTCAAACTATACAGGCTCAATATTTACCTAAGATTTTACAACTATTTAATAAGACGGCTAAAGAAGTTTGTGAAGGCCAGCAATTAGATATGGACTTTTCAAAATTGGAAAAGGTTAGTATGGAAGATTATATACATATGATTACCTTAAAAACTTCTGTACTATTAGCAGCTAGTTTAGAAATGGGTGCCATCTTAGGAGGAGCGAGCGTGAATAATTGCGAGCACTTATATGAGTTTGGAAAAAATATAGGCATTGCCTTTCAAGTACAAGACGATTATTTAGATGCCTTTGGAGACGCCGCTTTATTTGGTAAGGAACCAGGGGGTGATATCAAGCAAAATAAAAAAACATTTTTATTAATACATGCATTAGAAGTAGCGAATGCTGCTCAGAAAAAAGAATTAAATGAATTATTAAGTTCCAATGCACCTGATAAAGTAGAAAAAGTCTTAGCCATTTTTAAATCTTGTGGAGTGGACGCTTGGGCAGAAGCCTCTAAAGCAAAATATATGCAAGAAGCGTTCGCGCATTTAGAATCGATAGCAGTCGTATCAGACAGAAAGAAGCCACTTATAGAATTGGCCAATTATTTAATGAATAGAAATCAATAACCCTTTGCAATGATGAATTTATTTAGGAAAAAATCGATCGAAAAAATTGTAAAAGATGCAGAGGAGGGATTAAGTGATGGTCATAGCGGAAGCGGATTAAAAAGGGTTTTAGGGGTTCGTGATCTTACTTTAATGGGTATTGCTGCGGTGGTGGGTGCTGGTATTTTCTCTACCATAGGTACTGCCGCTTTTCACGGTGGCCCTGGCATCTCTGTCTTATTTTTGATCACAGCTGTTACTTGTGGCTTCAGTGCACTTTGTTATGCTGAATTTGCAAGTAGGGTGCCTATTGCAGGAAGTGCCTACACTTATGCCTATGTTACTTTTGGAGAATTAATTGCTTGGATTATTGGTTGGGCATTGATTTTAGAATATGCCATTGGGAATATGGTGGTTGCCATAAGTTGGAGTGGGTATTTTATCAATTTATTAGAAGGTTTTCATATTCATCTTCCAGGTTGGTTGTCTACTAACTATGAGACTGCGCAACTAGGTTATGAGGAAGCAGTGAAACATTTAGCCGCTGGTGGAACGCCTACTACGTTTTCGAAGCTCGCAAGAATTGGATATGATGCCATCACCAATGCACCCATGATTGGTCAAACAAGAATCATTTTAAATATTCCCGCATTTGTGATTGTGTTTTTAATTACGCTGTTGGTTTACAGAGGTATTAAAGAAAGTAAAAAGAGTACAAATTTCATGGTAATTTTTAAAATTGCGATTATTCTCATGGTAATTGTACTTGGCTTTTTTTATGTGGATACAGCCAATTGGGCACCTTTTATGCCCAATGGATTTAAAGGTGTTTTAGCGGGTGTGTCGGCTGTATTTTATGCCTATATTGGATTTGATGCCATTTCTACAACAGCAGAAGAATGTAAAAATCCGCAAAGAGATTTGCCTAGGGGTATGATTTATTCCTTATTAATCTGTACCGTTTTATATATTCTTATCGCCTTAGTTTTAACAGGGATGGTAAGTTACACAGAATTAAAAGTAGATGATCCTTTGGCTTTTGTGTTTGAAAGAATTGGATTACATAAAATTGGATATATTATTTCAATTAGTGCAGTAGTAGCTACTACAAGTGTGCTCTTAGTTTTTCAATTAGGCCAGCCTAGAATTTGGATGAGTATGAGTAGAGATGGATTATTACCTAAGAAATTTTCAGCAGTTCATCCTAAATTTGGTACACCGGGTTTTGCCACTATAATCACGGGAATTTTTGTAGGAGTGCCATCTATGTTTATGTCCATTTCTAGAATGACAGACTTAACCAGTATTGGAACCTTGTTTGCATTTGTACTAGTTTGTTTTGGAGTATTGGTATTGCCAAGACTATCTCCATCCATTAAAGGACAAGCCTTTAGATTGCCCTACATTAATGGTCAGTATATTATTCCTGCAATGGCAATGATCTTTTTATATTTTGCACAACATAGAATTTTAAATGCGTTTAAGGAAGTGGGTAACGAAGGGTATCAGGAAATTTTATTTTTAGTTTTTACATTCATTTTTATAGTGGTGGCTATTCTAAGTTTTCTTAAAAAATTCTCCATTATCCCCATTATAGGTGCGATGTGTTGTTTGTATTTGATGATAGAGATTCCTCCTGTTAGTTGGATGTGGTTCTTTATTTGGATGACCATTGGTTTGGTGATCTATAATTTATATTCGAAAAAGCATAGTCTTTTAGCAAAAAATTAATTGATGAAGTATCAGGTAGGTGATGAAATTTTAGTATTACATAGCAATGAAGAAGGGCATATTATTGAAATCATGAACGAAGAAATGGTCATGATTGAAGTAAGAGGTGTGAAGTTCCCTGCCTATATGGATCAAATAGATTTTCCTTATTTTAAAAGATTCACCCAAAAGAAATTATTTCCTGAAAAAGTAGCGCCTCAGAAAATTTATGTTGACCAAATTCCTAAAGAAAAGATAAAAGTATCAGAAACTAAAGCTGAAGATGGAGTTTGGATTCATATTGTTCCAAAATTTAGTTTAGATGATTTTAACGATGAAGTAGTAGAAAGCTTGAAAATATATTTATCTAACCATACAAGGGTGGGTTATAACTTTGTATATGAACAATTATTTTTAGGAGAAGTAGGATTTTCGCTTGAATCTACCCTTCATCCCTTCACCGATTTTTATATTCATGATATACAATTTGCAGCGGTAAATGATTCACCAGGTTTTGCTGTCGATTTTTCTTTAGTCGAGCCGCATAAAAAGAAGGCCGAACATTTCGAGACCAATTTAAAAATTAAGCCCAAGCAGTTATTTCAAAAAATTGAGACATTAAAAGAAAATAACCAATCGGCCATTACCTATTTATTATTTGAAACCTATCCCGATAAAGCAGAGGATAATCATATACAAATGGATATCTTAAGATCGGCAGGATTTAAAGTTTATGATGCTCATAAAATCAAACAAAATTTACCTTCCGCTAGAACAGTCATTGATTTGCATATTGAGAAGTTAATTGATAGGCATGATCATCTTTCTAATTTTGAAATATTAACCATTCAATTAGAGGAGTTTGAAAAATGGTTCGACCTTGCTCAGTTACATCATTTACCCACACTTACTATTATTCATGGAGTGGGTACAGGTAAATTGAAGGGTGAAATTCACGATCTATTAAAGGTCAAGAAAGGTGTGAAGAATTTCATCAACCAATACTCCGAATTTTATGGTTATGGTGCCACAGAAGTGTTTTTTGAGTACTAATTTTACGTCAAATTTTATTTACTTACCTTTGCCTTACTACAAACCCGAGCTATCGTGGTAAGCAATTACCAAGGAAAGTCCGGACAGCATAGGGTAACCCACCGGTGAACAGCCGGCGTTTCGAGCAATCGGAACAGAGAAAGTGCCACAGAAAATAACTACCTCGCAAGAGGAAAAGGTGAAAACGTGCGGTAAAAGCGCACGGATAAGACAAGTAATTGTTTTATAGGGTAAACCTTGGGTGCTGTAATGCCACGTAAAGGAGCGCTTAAGAACGACTCGTTCAAGTTCCAGGGTAGGCAGCAAGACTCCAACAGCAATGTTGGGGCTAGATAAATGATAGTTTAGAAACAGAATCCGGCTTATGAGGCTTGTAGTATTTTTTAAAATTGAATCTTAGTATGTAAATTCTAAGATTATAAACTTGATCATACATGACTATAGAACAGATAAAGCGTATGAAGGACCAAGTAAGTGTCCTAAGGAGGTTTCTTTGACGTTGATAACAGATTATACAAAGTAGCCACCGACAAACAATTGTCCTTGTCACCTGGTTTTTGGGATGACAATACACGTGCTACAAGTACCATGAAGGAAATTAAGGTGAATGAGTATTGGATACATATGTATCAAAATGTTGAATCCCATTTAGAAGATTTTGTAGTGCTATTTGATTTTTGGAAAGCGGGCGATGCCACTGAATTGGAAACCCAGGAAGCTTTTCAAAAAGCAACCCATTTTATTGAAGAAGCAGAATTTAAAAGCACTTTAAATAAACCAGAAGACGAACTTCCTGCCATTTTACAAATTAATCCAGGGGCTGGTGGTACAGAAAGTCAGGACTGGGCAGAGATGTTACTGCGTATGTACACCATGTATGGCGAGAAACAAGGTTGGACAGTAAGTTCCATTGATTATCAAGAAGGAGATGGCGCAGGCATTAAATCGACTACTTTACAATTTGATGGCCCCTTTGCTTACGGGTTTTTAAAAGCAGAGTCTGGTGTGCACCGTTTAGTAAGAATTTCACCATTTGATAGTAATGCTAGAAGACATACTTCTTTTGCTTCAGTATATGTATATCCTTTAATTGATGATACGATTGAAATTGTAGTCAACCCTGCCGATATTGAATGGGAATTTTATAGAAGTGGTGGTAAAGGAGGACAGAACGTAAACAAAGTAGAAACTGCTGTAAGATTAAGACATGCTTCAGGTATAATTGTAGAATGTCAACAATCTAGAACACAGGGCGAGAATAGAGAGATTGCTATGAAGATGTTGAAAAGTAGATTGTATGAAGAAGAGATGCGCAAAAAACAAGAAGCTTTAAATGCTACTAATGCCAACAAGAAAAAAATAGAGTGGGGTAGTCAAATAAGATCTTATGTTTTTCATCCTTATAAAATGATTAAGGATCACCGTACCGATTTTGAAGTAGGCAATATTGGCCCAGTCATGGATGGAGAAATTGATGGGTTTATTAAAGCCTATTTAATGCTCGAAAAAGAATCTTAATAAGTTTTTGACTTTAAATCTTATTGATTTGATTTAGCTGGAAGCTTCATCAATTCATACTTACTCTTAGGCCTTAAATTTTCTTGCCATTTAAATCCCCTAATAATTAATTCGTCCTTGGGTGTTTGGTTGACTGGCGTCATTTTTCCTACAAGTTGATTTTTGAAAACTACTTTAGCAGGCTCTGTATTTTCAAAATAGACTTCAATGATTTGTGCATTAGAATGGTTTACCCCTATAAAGTTTTTATCATTGTCTAAAGGGAAATATACATTCTCTGAATTGCCTTTGGCGCTCATTTTGTGAATTTCTCCTTCTTCAAACCATACATTCAGCCTATTGCCTTTTAACTGGTTGTAATAATTGGTGGTGTCAATTTTATTAATAGCAAAAGCATTTTCAAATACAAGTAATTGTTCTGGCTTTTTATTTTTTACAAACAAGTATAGGGTATCTCCTGTTATTTGATTATCGTTGGCCCAAATAATAGGATTAGTAATAAGTCTTATGGTAGAATCACTTAAAGAATAAAATAAACTATCGGCCTTACCTTGAAGTGAATCGGAATATATTTTTACATTATGATAGCCTTCGAAGTATTTATCTAATGTGGTATCAGTAATATTACCTAATGAATCTCTTGCATTCGGAATTTTTCTTTTTAAATCGGAAATTTTACCTGCATACAAAGTATCTGCTGCAATATATAAAGTGTCTTTCTTTTGTTTAATTAATAGAAGTGGGTTCTCAGTAGCTAAGAAAGTGCTTTTTTGTTTATTTGCCTTAATATTATTCGCCATTAAATCAAAGCTAAGGGTATCTTTTGAAGTGTAAATAGCATTTCCTTTAAATTCTCCCATTTCAAGTGAATCGTCTACCGCCATTTCATCGGCTATAAAATGATAGGTACTATCATCAATATTTGACCTATCATACATATAGCCTTTTCTAGTACCTGTATTATAGTTGCCATTACTAGTACTAATTACCCTACTACCTGTTATAATTTTAGTGGGGCTTAAAAAATTAGTTAGTTGAGAATAAGTATTGTATTCTAAGGTATCGGTAATAATATTATTTTCAGGGTCAATTAATTCAACTTTTTTTCTAAATATTACATCTCTTGTTTCTCCATAGTACAAGCCTTCTTTACTTGTTAATACTGTTTTGTTACGCACTAGTTTACCACCATTTTTAAAGCTTCCTAATTTAGCATTTACATCGTAGTCTAAAGAGTCGGTGGTTAATACGCCTTTACCATCGGTTAGTTTTACTTTTTTACGTAAAAATGCTTTTTTGGTAGCACCTAGGTATTTTAAATAAGACGAATAAGTGTGCACACTATCAGCATCATTAATATGCACATTGCCAAAACCTTCTAAAGTATTTAAAGTAGTATTTAAAATAATACTGTCACCGTATAATAAAGTTTTACCTTGACGAATTTTTACATGGCCTACTAATATCAAGTAGTCCATACTATCCATTTTTTTGACATTGTATACTTCAGCTGAAAGAAATTCAATGAGTTTAGATCCAGTAGCAACTTGGGGGGCTTCTGATTTTATAGTATCCTTAGAATTAGCTGTTGGGTTTTGCCCTTTTACTGAAGAAAAGCTAAGACCAGCTAATAATATGATGAGGGCCCATTTATTCATGATTCACAGAATCAGCTAAAGGCTTATCTAATGGAGTCGATTTAT
>JAJTDP010000040.1 GCA_021300455.1 Sediminibacterium sp.
GGCACGGCCGATATGGCCCTAATGGCATACCGACAAATTCAGCCCGAAAAAATTACTGGCATTGATATATCAGAAGGCATGATGCAATATGGAAGAGTGAAAATTCAAGACAAAGGATTGAACGAAAAAATTCAATTAAGCTTGGGTGATAGCACAGCCATTCCTTTTGAAGCTGCAACATTTGATGGAGCCATGGTAGCCTTTGGTGTGCGCAATTTCGCCAATCTAGAAAAAGGCTTACAAGAAATTCATCGTGTTTTAACGCCAGGTAGTAAACTCGTAATTTTAGAATTTTCACAACCTTCTAGTTTTTGGTTCAAACCCATTTATACATTTTATATGAAATGGGTAACGCCAACAATTGGAAAATTATTTTCAGGTAATAAAGAAGCCTATGCCTACTTAAATGAAAGTGTAATTGCTTTTCCAGAAGGCGCCGCTTTTTTAACTATATTGGAGCAAGCAGGATTTAAAAATGTTTCACAAGAAAAATTAAGCTTAGGCATATGCAGCATTTACTGCGCAAGCAAATAATTACCGGGATAATTACCGGGTCTTTACTACTTTGTATTTCTTTTGCGTCCCTGGCGCAAAGAGGCGAAGTGTATCAACCCTTCCATGATGAACTACCTTTCTATTTAGGTATGAGTATTGGCTTAAATAACAACTACCTTAATTTTAATAGAAATATTGATTTTATTGTTCCTAATTCAAGTGCAGTTAATATTATTAACCCAAAAAATAATATGGCTCTAAATTTAGGACTAATTGGTACGCTAAGATTAAGCAAGCATTCCTTACTTAGATTAAATCCCACTGTACTCATTGCAGGTTCCAAAAATTTATACACTTATACAAAAAAGAATAATCCTACAGACACGCTCACAATGAATGCCGCTTCTGCTATCATTAATATTCCCTTGGCACTCAAAATAGAGTCGGACAGATACAATGCATTTCATTTCACAGACCTTATGCGTCATTATGTTTTTTTGGGCGGAAAAATTGACTACGACTTATTAGGATCTAACAGATCTGTCATCTTGAGTAAAAATGCTGCAACAAGTAGCAGAATTCCTTATAATAATACACTCAATGGCTTAGACTATGGCTACGAAATGGGCCTAGGAGTAAGTTTTTATTTACGCTACGCCACTATTTCACCAGAAGTAAAATTTAGTTATGGTTTAAGAAATTTAAATAAAGGAGAGCCTCTTTTGTCAAGTATTAAAGATGTCACTAGTAATTTTGTTTACTTCACCATTCATATAGAAAACTAATTGAGTATGAATAGCTACTTAATAAAAAATACAAAAATCGTAAATGAAGGCAAAACCATTCAGGGTGATGTCTTGATTAAAAATGGTCGTATTGAAAAAATAGCAAGCCAAATAGATACCAAGGGCGGCATTATAGAAATCAATGGTGAAAATCAATTTCTGCTACCAGGGGTAATTGATGATCAAGTGCATTTTAGAGAGCCCGGTTTAACCCATAAAGCCAATATTTATAGCGAGGCCAAGGCTGCTATAGCGGGCGGAACCACCAGCTTTATGGAAATGCCCAATACACAACCACCCGTATTTACACAAGCATTATTAGAAGATAAATATCAAATAGGCGCTAATACTTCATTAGCCAATTATTCTTTTTACATGGGTACTTCTCAAGACAACTTGGAAGAAATTTTAAAAACCAATGATAAAAAAAATGAGGTCTGCGGATTAAAAATATTTATGGGATCCTCTACGGGTAATTTATTAGTAGAAAACCCTTTGGTGCTTGAAAAAATATTTGGCGGCACTGAGTTATTAATTGCTACACACTGTGAAGAAGAAAGCCTTATTAAAAGAAATAAAGCAGCGCTAGAAGCCATCAAGCCAATTTTAGAGACCTCCGACCATCCAATTATTAGAGATGAAGAAGTTTGTTTTGAATCTTCATTCAAAGCCATTCAACTAGCCAAAAAATTTGATGCCAGATTACATATTTTACATATTAGTACTGCTAAAGAATTACAATTATTCTCTAATTTAAGAACCTTAGCAGATAAAAGAATTACTGCAGAAGTTTGTGTGCATCATTTACATTTTACCGCTAACGACTACGCTAGTTTAGGTAATTTAATCAAGTGCAACCCTGCTATTAAAGCCCCAGAAAATAAAAAGGCATTATGGGAAGGACTATTGAATGATCAATTAGATGTTATTGCCACAGACCATGCACCTCATACCTGGGCCGAGAAACAAGAAGCCTATGCGCATGCTCATGCTGGCCTACCCTTAGTTCAACATGGTCTTTTATTAATGCTTAAGTATGTGGATGAAGGAAAAATAAGCATGGAGAAGATGGTAGAAAAAATGAGTCATGCAGTCGCTACTTGTTTTCAAATCAAAGAGCGTGGTTTTATTAGAGAGGGCTATCACGCAGACTTAGTGCTTGTTAAAAAAGCACCTTACACAGTTACTAAAGAAAATATCTTATACCACTGCGGCTGGAGCCCTTTTGAAGGTAACCACTTTCCTTATCAAGTGAATACCACTTTTGTAAATGGATACAAAGTTTACCACGAAGGGGTATTTAATGAAGCTCAGAAAGGACAACGCCTTCAATTTACAAGAAGCTAAAAGTAATTTTATGCAGGTGGATAAAATTACTTTAAAAGATATTGGCTTATTTGATAACGAAGAGTCGATAGGACTTATAACTCATCTTAATTTTTGTAAGTCTAATGGGGGCAAAATACAACTAGATCATTACCTTTCAAATCCTTTATCTACCATACCCTCTATTGAGCAAAGACAAAATGCCATTGCTTATTTTATTGACAATATCAATTTTGTAGAGGCATTAAAAATTACCAATGGCACTACATTAGTTATTGAGAAATTTTTTGATACCGGTTTTAAAAGAATACCTACACAAATTAGTTTGCCCGCTGCCTACTGGTATCAATTTATGAGCGCTTCAGACTATTCCCTACTTCGTTATTCACTTGAGCATTTAATTTTATTTTATGAAAATTTAAATAAATGGTTGTCGGTATTTGAAAACATAAAGGACAATCCCATCATTGAATCACTAGTTCAAAAAATAAAAAAATATACGAGTCACCCTTCTTTAGCAACCCTCCCCGCTTCTACCAAATTAGAGAACCCGCAAACAGTACTTTCTTTCTGTCATTTTTTCCTTTATCATTATAAAAATAATACCCTACAGCTTTTAGAATATTATTATGAACTAGACGCCTATTATAGTATGGCCATGGCTTCTAAAAATTATAGCTTTGTTTTTCCTACTTGGCTAGAGAATAATACACCTGTTTTTAAAGTCATCGCCGCCATTCACCCCTTAGTGTATAATGCTGTTGATAATGAACTATCGCTTAGTCATCAAAGCAATTTACTTTTTTTAACAGGTGCGAATATGGCTGGCAAAAGTACTTTTATAAAAACAACGGGTATTGTTTTATACTTAGCCCATATTGGCATTGGCGTGCCTGCTAAAAAATTAACATTGACTTTATTTGATGGCCTCATTACCAATTTAACCATTGCAGATAATATTACAAAAGGAGAAAGTTATTTTTTCAATGAAGTACAAAGAATAAAAAATACTATCGAAAAAATAATTGACGGAAAAAAATATTTTGTTTTAATTGACGAATTATTCAAAGGTACCAATATTCAAGATGCCATGAAATGCAGCAGCGCTGTTATTGAAGGTTTACAAAATTTAAGAAATAGTTTATTTATAATATCTACACATTTATATGAAATAAGCGATGGCTTAAAAGGTTTTGAGAATATACAGTTTAGTTATTTTGAAACTGCTGTCAAAGAAAAAGAATTGATCTTTCATTATCAATTAAAAGAAGGAGTGAGTCAAGATAGACTCGGTTATTTAATCCTAGAAAGAGAGGGCGTGGTGGACCTGCTAAAAAACATTAGCAAAAACAAGTATTAATACTTTCAATTCGTTTTAGTATCTAATTTAGTTTCAAGCAAAAAGATGCTTGTAAAAACCAAGGGCAGTGCTATTGTGGGTATTGACGCTGTCACTATTACCATTGAAGTGAATGTAAGTATGGGCCAGGGCTATTGTATAGTGGGCCTTCCCGATAATGCTGTCAAAGAAAGTTTAGACCGAACCGAAAGCGCCATTAAGTCTAATGGCTTTCATATGCCGCGCACTAAACTGGTCATTAATTTATCACCCGCCGATTTAAAAATATCGGGCGCCGCCTTTGATTTACCCATTGCCATTGGTATTTTAGCTGCCTCAGAACAAATTACCCAACCCTCCCTTATTGAAAAATATTTGATTATGGGCGAGCTGGGACTGGATGGTAGTTTATATCCCATTAAAGGCATACTTGCCATGGCTATGCAAGCTAAAGAAGAAGGCTTTGGGGCTATGATTATTCCAACACAAAATGCTGCAGAGGCTTTAATGGTAGAAGGTATATCCGTTTTAGCTTTCTCTTCTCTACAAGAAGTCGTTTATTTTTTAAACAACCCTTATTATGAAAAAGAAACTAAGCCGCTTCAAGACCATACTAGTATTAATGAAAATAGGCAAACCGAAACCCTTCCCAATTTTGCAGATATAAAAGGACAGTCAGCTGCCAAGCGTGCTTTAGAAATAGCTAGCGCAGGAGGACATAATTTAATTATGATTGGACCGCCCGGCGCCGGAAAAACCTTGCTTTCAAAAAGTATCGTTTCTATTTTACCTCCTTTAAATAAAAACGAAGCCCTTGAAACCAGTAAAATTTATAGCGTAAGTGGCAAGATTCCCTTGGATAAACAATTAATAAGTCAAAGGCCCTTTAGACAACCGCATCATACCTTATCTGCCATTGCCATGATTGGAGGAGGTGGCCACCCTCAGCCTGGAGAAATTTCTTTAGCCCATAATGGCGTTTTATTTTTAGATGAACTTCCAGAGTTCAATAAATCGGTGATTGAAGTACTAAGACAACCCATGGAAGCAGGTTTGGTGAGTATTGCAAGGGCTAAAATGACAGTCAATTTCCCCGCCAGATTCATGTTACTGGCAGCTATGAACCCTTGTCCTTGCGGCTATTACAACCATCCACAGAAACCCTGTCATTGTACTGTTACACAAATACAGAAATACCTGCATAAAATTTCAGGACCCTTATTAGATAGAATTGATTTGCATATTGAAGTGACCCCTGTGCCCTATCAGGAGCTAAGAAAAGCTGAAAATGCTGAAAACTCAATTGAAATTGCTAAACGAGTTGCATTAGCAAGAGCCATTCAATTAAAAAGGTTCCAAAATGAGCCGGGCATTTACACCAATGCCCAAATGAATGAGGCTTTATTAAAAAAATGGGGGCTTCTTTCCCCTGGAGCTGAAAAATTATTGGAATTAGCGATGGAAAAATTTCAATTTAGCGCTAGAGCCTATGATAGAATTAGAAAATTGGGTCGAACCATTGCCGATTTAGAAGCAAATACTACGATTAAAGAAGAGCATATTAGCGAGGCTATTCAATATCGTAATTTAGATAGGTCTACTTGGGGTCAATTTAAAAATTAAAGGCAAACAAATAAAGACGACTAGTATTGTCCTGTTTTTAGCATCACTAAAGTGCAGGCTTCGATTGTTTCAATTCCTTTTTCGGTGGCTAAATTATTCAAAATTGGATTTTCAGTACCCGGATTAAATATAATTCTTCTAGGTTTCAAGTCTATTATTGCATTGTAGTAGGCTTCTTGTGCAGAGGGGCCCAAATACAGCGTGACAGTGTCTATGGGCTCATTCGTTGGCCATTCATTTATGATAGGCGTGTTATGTATTTCCCCTTTTTTTATCCCAAAAGGATACACTGCATGTCCTTTTTCTACTAATAAGGCAGTTGCCATAAAACTATATCTGTCTTCATTAGGTGTTGCTCCAAGAATGAGTGTAATAGGTGTATTCATTTTACAAAGCTATTATAAAAAATGAAAATGTTTTAATATAGTTCAATAAAACGATGTAATTTTATCGTCTAATTCATTTACACAAAAATAAAATTAACCAAAATGGCAAAGTCAAGTAAGAAAAAAGCAACTTCTAAAAAGAAAGTAGCCCCTAAGAAAAAAGTGGTAGCAAAGAAATCTGTTAAAAAAGCAGCTAAGAAAGCCGCAAAAAAAACAACTAAAAAAGCAGCCCCTAAAAAGAAAGTAGCTCCTAAAAAGAAGGTAGCCGCAAAGAAAGTAACTAAAAAAGTAGCTCCTAAGAAAAAGGCAGTCGCTCCTAAAACTGTTAAAAAAGCAGTAAAAAAAGCAGCTGCTCCAGTAGCAGCCCCTGCAGTAGTAACGCCAACTCTATTTACAGAGCCAACTAGCGATTCGACTCCTACAGTTTAGTAAAAAAAACTTAAATTACAATCCCGCCCCCTTTCCGATTTTTCGGTGGAGGCGGGATTTTTTATTTTTAATATAAATTCATTTTTATGCGTATTATTTTAATGTTATTATGTTTTCCATTTTTACTGCAAGCGCAAAACAATTCAATTGCAGAAAAAACAAAGACTATGGAATTACATAAAGGTTACTTTAATTACTATTGGGATGCTGCACAAGGAAAAATTTTCCTTGCAGTAGACAAATTAGAAACTCCTTTTTTATATGTCAATTCTTTGCCTGCTGGTCTAGGATCTAATGATATCGGACTTGATAGAGGACAAATTGGCGATTCACGCATTGTGTTTTTCCAAAGAGTAGGTAAAAAACTATTACTCACTCAACCTAATACCGACTACCGTGCTGTTACCAGCGACCCTAGAGAACAAAAAGCAGTCAATGAATCTTTCGCGCAATCTATCTTATTTAGTTTTACTATTGAAGCAGAAGAAGCCAATACCCTTTTAGTGGACGCTACCCCTTTTTTATTAAGAGATGCCCATGGAGCAGCTGATAGAATAAGAAAAATGAAGCAAGGTACTTATACTTTAAATGAAGGGCGTTCTGCTATCTATATGAAGAATACTAAAAACTTTCCTAAGAATTCAGAGTTTGAAGCTACGCTTACTTTTGTAGGCGGTTCCGATGCAGGAAGGTTTGTACAAACAGTCACACCTTCTGTAGAAGCTATTACGCTTCGTATGCATCATAGCTTTGTTGAACTACCCGATAATAATTATCAACCAAGACAATACGATATCAGAAGTGGTTTTTTTGGAACTACTTATTTCGATTTTGGTAGTGATATTAGTGAACCCATTCAAAAGATGATTATCAATAGACATCGTCTATTTAAAAAAGATCCTACTGCTGCTATGAGTGAACCAGTTAAACCTATTATTTATTATTTAGACAATGGTACGCCGGAACCTATTCGCTCCGCTTTATTAGAAGGTGCAAGATGGTGGAACCAAGCTTATGAAGCTGCTGGTTTTAAGAATGCTTTTCAAGTGCAAGTATTACCCGATTCGGCCGACCCCATGGATATCAGATATAATATGATTAACTGGGTACACCGTTCTACACGTGGTTGGAGCTATGGCGCTACCATTGCCGATCCTAGAACAGGTGAAATCATTAAAGGTCAAGTAACACTAGGTTCATTAAGAGTGCGTCAGGACTATTTAATTTTTACCGCTTTATTATCTCCCTATATCAATGGTAAACCTGTTTCAGATAAAATGAGAACCGCTGCCATTCACAGATTAAGACAATTAGCTGCGCATGAGGTAGGACATACTTTAGGACTACAACATAATTATGCTTCTAGCTTTAATGATCGCGCTTCTGTGATGGACTACCCTCATCCCAATATTTTTGTAAATGAAAAAGGGGAGATAGATTTTTCTAAAGTATATACTGATGAAATTGGCCCTTGGGATAAACGTGCCATTATGTATGGATATCAAGATTTTGGAAAAGGGGTGAACGAAACGCCTTTGCTTCAAAATATGTTAGCAGAGAATTCTAAAAATGGTTTATTATTTATAGCCGATGCAGATGCAAGAGCTGCAGGTGGATTTCACCCTTATGCACATTTATGGGATAACCAATCTGACGCCGTTGCAGGACTTGACCAAGCCATTGCGGTAAGAAAAAAAGGGATGGAGCAGTTTAGTGAAGAAGCCATTACTAATTTCACGCCACTTGCTAAATTAGAAGATGTACTAGTGCCTTTATATAATTACCACCGTTATCAATATGAAGCAGTGTTTATCAAATGCTATTCAACAAAAAGCATTAGATGCTGCTATTAATTGTTTATCCGCATCAAGCCTTCTTATACCAGAGCGTATTTTACAATTAATTCCACCCCGCCCTCCTATGTATTATGGTGTTGGTGAACTATTTGATAAAAGAACAGGCATGAGTTTTGATGCATTAGCTGCAGCGGAAGCCCTTAGCGATTTTGAACTTAGTTTCTTATTCAATGTAGAAAGAGCGAATAGATTAGTGCAAAATAAAGCAAGGGCTAAAACCATGGGCTTTGATAATGTAGTGGACGCTGTATTAAAAAATACATGGTATGCAAATATGCCAAATGGTTTAGAAGGAAGTATTCATAGACAAACGCAACAATTAGTGCTTAGTTGGTTAATGGGTGTTGGTCAAAGTACAGAAGCCAATTATGAAGTAAGGGCTATTTGTAATGATAGAATGAAGGAGTTAAAAATAAAATTAACTAACCTAGCAAAAACAGATGCTACCCATAAAGCGCATTATGAATATGCCCTTGAAAGAATTAATAATCCAAAAGATATTACTTTACCTAGTCCTACTATGATGGCGCCTGGTGCTCCTATTGGATGTGATTTAGATTAAGAAAAAATCATTAGAGTAGAAATAAAAAGTCCCCGCGAATATCGTGGGGACTTTTTTAATATCATTAGAGTGTAAAAAAATCGAGGGGCCCGTTTATGGGGTCCCTCGAAAAAATCATTAGAGTGATGGTCACAACTTAAAGTTACATTCATTACATTGCCTGGCACTATTTGACCATTCTTTACCACTGGCTCTTGTGCGATGCCCCCTACTGCTAGTATACAAGCATCGGGTGGGTTGATAATGGCAGTGAATGAATCTATTCCAAACATACCTAAATTAGAAATGGTGAAAGTGCTTCCTTCCCAATCTGAAGGTTGTAATTTTTTATCTTTTGCTTTTTTAGCAAACTCTTTTACAGATACACTTATTTCATCCAAAGAAAGTCCGTCTGCAAAACGAAGTACAGGAACTAGTAATCCTTCATCTACAGCCACAGCAATACCAATATTCACATGATGGTTTTCACGAATCACATCGCCCAACCAACTGCTATTTACTTTAGGATGTTGTTTTAAAGCAAGGGCCACTGCTTTAACAATAAAATCGTTGAAGCTAATTTTAACAGGTGCTGTTTCATTCACGACTGTTCTAGCCGCAATAGTAGCATCCATGTTAATTTTCATGGTTAGATAAAAATGCGGTGCTGTAAATAAACTTTCGCTTAAACGTCTTGCAATGGTTTTACGCATTTGAGAAACCGGCGTATCTACAAAACTTACTTGACCAACAAAATTCGTATTCCTTGGGGCCGCTGCTCTAGCAGTACTTGAAGTATTGCCTGGCTTATAATTTTCTAAATCTGTTCTTGTAATTCTTCCATGCTCACCTGTGCCTTGCACATATTTTAAATCTATCCCTTTTTCTTTTGCAATTTTTTTAGCTAAAGGTGATGCGAAAATTCTTCCCTCATTCACCACCGTTGCAGCTGCTGTCGCAGCAGGCGCTGAAACCGGTGTAGATGGCGCAGCAGAAGCTGTTGAAGGCGCTGGAGCCGTTGCTTTGGGCGATTCTGCAGGCAATTCTGCAGTAGAAGGCGCTTTGATAGATTTTACAATACTATCAATGTCTAAACCTGGTTGTCCAATAATACATAACAACTGATTCACTAAAATTTTCTCACCTGCCTGTGCACCTTGATATAATAGAATTCCATCTTTATAAGATTCTAATTCCATGGTGGCCTTATCGGTTTCGATATCTGCCAACACTTCTCCTTTCGCTACTTTATCTCCTACTTTTTTATGCCAACCTGCAATCACACCTTCTGTCATCGTATCACTTAAGCGCGGCATTAATACTACTTCTTCCATAGTACTTGCATCTATAGTATTTGCAGTTGTTGCTGGACTTGTAGTTGAAGCAGCAGGCGATGCAGTAGTAGTAGTGCTTGCTGCTGAACTTGCTGTCGCCTCTGGTGAACTTGCAGCAGAGGAAGCGCCATTTGTATTGGCTGCAATAAGTGCAGTAATATCTTCTCCTTGCTTTCCAAATATGGCTAATAAATCATTCACTTGTAATTTGCCTCCACGAGGTGTACCAATATGCAATAAAATACCGTCTTGATAGCTCTCCAATTCCATGGTGGCTTTATCCGTTTCTATTTCGGCTAATAAGTCTCCTTTTTTAACAGTATCACCCACTTTTTTATGCCAAGCAGCCACCACACCTTCAGTCATGGTATCGCTTAAACGGGGCATTAATATTGCTTCAGCCATAGGTAAAAGGGATGTTTTGTAATTAGGCGTGAAATTACGTCAAAAATGTTTTTTTTCCCAGCAGAAAAAGCAATTTTCTATCAAAATGAGGGTAAAAACAGAGCTATTTAAGTAAAAGCCTAGATTCTATTGACCCTGTGCCAAACTATAGGCTTTTTTGTCGGCCCACATATTCAATATTTCTAAAGAACATATCTTAAAGTTCACTGCTAAGGCACGATATAAGTCAATGACATCATTTTGAGAAAGTGGCGATTCGTTCACTGTTTCAAAACGACAATAATATTGATTAATTAAATTGGTAAATACCGAACCTGAAGGCCAAACCTGGGTTCCTCTATTGGTAATAGTTACCAACTTTAAGGTGGCTGTTGTATGCAATAAACATTTATCCGCAATAACTTGAGGTTGTTCTGCACTTTCGATAAAGAAATCAACACCTACTATTTTATGATGATCATTTAAATCGCTTTGTAACATTGGATTGCTTTCTAATTTAAAATTAGTAGGCGTTACATAAAAATTAGCTAAACTAGATTTGGGATTATGGCTTGGTAGTTTTCCGAAATTCTGAATAACTGCTTGCGCAAATGCGGTGGTAGATAAAGAAGAGGTAGATCGATCTCCAAAATCACCTGTGTGCACACCCGATTCTAAAGTATACAATAAAGCATTTTCAATAGTGGCTGCTTGTTCCATTAAACCTAAATGGTGCAACATACCTAAACCACTTAATAATAAAGCAGTAGGGTTTGCAATATTTTTTCCGGCAATATCTGGAGCCGTTCCATGTACTGCTTCAAATATAGAAATATGGTCACCAATATTAGCAGAAGGCGCAAAACCAAGCCCACCTACTAATCCAGCGCATAAGTCACTCACAATATCTCCTTGTAAATTAGTTAATACCACTACATCAAATAAATCTGGACGACTTACTAATTTCATACAAAGGTCATCCACTATCACATCATCCGCTTTTAACTCAGGATATTCTTTAGCTACTTCTTTAAATACTTCCAAAAACAAACCATCTGTTAATTTCATGATGTTTGCTTTATGGCCGCAAGTAATACGCTTGGCTCCTTTTTTCTTAGCCATCTCAAATGCGTAACGAATAACTTGCATGCTACCTGGACGCGTAATAAAACGACGACCCAAGGCCACATCCTGCGTTAACATATGTTCAATACCTCCATAGGTATCTTCAATATTTTCTCTAACAATAGTAATATCAATAGGAATACCTGCTTTACTAAAAACGGTATCCACCCCACTTAAAGTTTGAAAGGTTCTTTTGTTCGCGTAAGTATTCCAAGTTTTACGAGCTGTTACATTGACGCTTTTTACACCCTTGCCTTTGGGTGTTTCCATGGGGCCTTTAAAAAGTATACCTAAATCTTCAATGGTATCCTTCGCTTCTGCCGTCATACCATTATTAAAGCCTTTGTCAAAAACCCATTTTCCCATGTCCACAAAATCGTATTCTAGAGGCACTTTGGCTGCATTAAAAACTTCAATTACGGCGTCCATAATCTCTGGCCCGATTCCGTCTCCTTTAGCTACTGCGATCTTCATTGTGACTGATTTTATTAGATTTTACAACATTACCCAATACGTAATGCATTCGTTTTCGCAAAGTTACGCGACTTAGGGGGTCTTAGAAAAAAATAGAGGGTTTTTTTATAAAAACGGGGCAAATTTTTGGTACTTTTATCCCGCAGTATTCTCTGCAAAAGCACTTATTGACTTTAATGCATATGGTCTCTAAAATTTCAGAAGGCGTAGAGGTGAGTATCGAGACTTTTTACCAAAAAGACTACAGCAATCCTTTGCAAAATGAATACATGTTTGCTTACAGAATTACCATCGAAAATCACAACTCTTTCCCCGTTAAATTATTAAGACGTTATTGGGAAGTATTTGATAGCAATAGTGAACACCGAATTGTAGAAGGCGAAGGTGTGGTAGGTGTGCAACCCTTAATTATGCCAGGTAAACATTATCAATATGTAAGTGGCTGTCACTTAAAAAGTGAATTAGGTAAAATGCAAGGTTATTATACCATGGAGAATATTGAAACAAAGGATTTAATCAATGTCAATATTCCAGCCTTTAAAATGGCTGCGCCTGTTAAATTAAACTAAGCCTACCTTTGGCCCATGAAAATTTGTATCGCACAACAAAATTATCAGATTGGCAATTTTGAACAGAACACCCAACAAATGCTTTCTGCCATTGAAGCGGCTAAAAAGCAAGGGGCTGATTTAATTTTATTTAGCGAGATGAGTGTTTGTGGCTACCCTGCCAGAGATTTTGTGGAGTTCAATGATTTCATTACTAAATGTTACGCTCAAGTTGATATTATTAAAGAAACGGCCGATACCATTGGGGTTTTAATTGGCAGTCCCGCACGTAATCCGAATAAAAAAGGAAAAGATTTATTCAACGCTGCATTTTTCTTATACGATAAAAAAATAATCGCAGAGATTCATAAAACATTATTACCCACTTATGATGTTTTTGACGAGAATAGATATTTCGAAGCGGCAGATGATTGGAAAATAGTTCCCTTTAAAGGAAAAAAATTAGCCATCACCATTTGTGAAGATATTTGGAACTTGGGTGATAACCCACTTTACCGAATTTGCCCAATGGATAAAATGATGGAGCAATCTCCAGATATTTTATTAAACCTAAGTGCCTCTCCTTTTGATTACACCCATGATGAAGATAGAAAAGCCACCATTAAGGCCAATGTATTAAAATATAAAATTCCACTATTTTATTGCAATGCAGTGGGTAGTCAAACTGAGATTGTATTTGATGGAGGTTCTTTTGCTTTTGATAAACATGCGAACCTTTGTGGCGCCCTGCCTATGTTTGAGCCTGCGATGGAAATTTTTGAATGCACAGAAGAGGGTATGATTAACTCCCCCATTATTGAGCCTGCTGCAAGAGTACCGAATAAAGAATTAAATCCGCTCACCTTAGAGCCTGCCTTAAATATTGATCAAGTATACAAGGCACTAGTATTAGGCGTAAGGGATTATTTTACTAAAATGGGTTTTACCAAGGCCATTATTGGTTCTTCTGGAGGCATTGATTCGGCAATTACTTTAGTGATTGCATGTGAAGCCTTAGGCGCTGAAAATGTAAGAGCTATATTAATGCCCTCCCCTTATTCCACTGATCATTCAGTAGACGATGCTGTAGTATTGAGTAAAAATTTACAAAACCCATACGACATTATTGCTATTAAAGAAGTGTATGAAAGTTTTTTAAATACCTTAGAACCATTATTCAAAGGCTTACCTTTTTCTTTGGCAGAAGAAAATATACAAAGCAGGTCAAGGGGTAATATTTTAATGGCCATTGCTAATAAGTTTGGTTACGTATTATTAAATACTTCTAATAAAAGTGAACTAGCCACTGGTTATGGTACTTTGTATGGTGATATGGCGGGTGGCTTAGGTGTACTTGGTGATTGCTATAAAATGCAAGTCTATGAACTCGCTAAATATATTAATCGTCATAAAGAAATTATTCCTAATCATATTATCACCAAGGCCCCTAGTGCTGAGCTAAGACCCGACCAAAAAGACAGCGATAGCTTGCCTGCCTATGAGATACTAGATCAAATACTTTTTCAATACATTGAAAAAAGAGCCGATCCTGCAAGCATCAAGGCCCTAGGTTTTGAAGCTGCACTGGTAGATAAAACTTTGAAAATGGTAAACACCAACGAATATAAAAGAAATCAATTCTGTCCCATTATTCGTATTTCTCCTAAAGCCTTTGGTGTTGGAAGACGCGTTCCTATTGTGGCTAAATATTTGAATTAGTAAATTTACTTATGATAAAAAAAGGTCCCCCGAAAAACCGGGGGACCTTTTTTTAATATTAATTACCAATAATGGGTATCATTAATTTATGTACCGTATCATTTAAAGCTTTCACACCTTCTTTCTTAATGGTTTCATACATTTTTAATTGCTCATCCACTTGAAGTTGTATGGCTATATAAGTTTCTTTCACTTGCTTAGTAGGTGCTACATAGCCTGCCGCTGCAGACTCAAATACACCAGCTATTTTATCATCTAAACGTATAGGGAAGTTTAAAACGTCTTGTCCGCTCTTCGCCTTGGTTTGGTGTAAGGCTTCTTCAATAGTTTTAAGACTTGCTAATAAAGATTCACTTTGTTTTTGGAAACTAGAATCCTTAGTTTTCTTTTGTAAAACTTGTACTTGTGTGCGAATTTCTTTAATACCTTTTAAAGCCTTCATAATGGTATTAAAACTAGATGCCACTTCTAATAAGAATTGCTCCTGTGCTTTTAAATCGGCATTGGAAACTTTATAGTTAGGATCGGCAATGAGTTCAAAAGGATACATAACAGAGTCTTTATCAATACTTACTTTAGCATAGTATTTACCAGGTGCTGCCAATACTGGACTTGTTGAACCATTCCATAATATTAAATCATCAGAAGGCTTCTCTATTTCTTTATGGTACAAATTCCAAGTAAATTGTTGTAAGCCATTCTCCACTACAATACCTGATTTGTCTTTGCCCGTTTCTTTTGAACTAAAATGTTTAACTAATTTTTTATTCTCGTCTAAGATATCAATTTGAACAGTCGTGCTATCATTCGCCTCTTTCAACCAATAATTAATAACCACCCCTTTTGGAGGGTTAATGCCCACATTGGCTGGCATACCTGTTCTCGCTCCACGATTACGACGCCCTCCCATTTGAGGCGGCACGCGATATGCATTCGCCACTGGAAATACCTTTGAAGCATTTACATTAGTTGCTTGATAATTTTCAATAAAAGATAAATCATCTAAAATATAAATACTACGCCCTTGGGTACCAACAATTAAATTATTATCTCTAATTAATAAATCGGTAATAGGTGTCACGGGTAAATTTAATTGTAGTTGCTCCCAGGATTTTCCATCATTCATAGAAACGTATAATCCATACTCAGTGCCTGCAAATAATACGCCTGCTTTTCTTGGACTTGCTACAATGGCTCTTGTGAAATGTAATGGATTAATACCACTCGTAATTTTTTCCCAAGTTTCACCATAGTCATGCGTTACATATAAATAAGGGGTGAAGTCGTCTAACTTATAACGGGTTCCTGCAAAATAAGCAGTCCCTTTTCTAATTGGATCTATTTCTACTCTATTCCACATCATCCATTGTGGGATATCCTTGGGTGTTACATTTTTCCAATTAGCCCCACCATCTTTACTTACATTAATTATACCATCATCACTACCTGTCCATAATAAGTCTTTCTCTAATGGAGATTCTGCTGCAGTAAATATGGTACAATAATATTCTACACTGGTATTGTCTTGTGTAATAGGTCCGCCTGAACTTTTTTGACGGCTCTTATCATTGGTAGTTAAATCTGGTGATAACATATTCCAACTTGCTCCTTCGTTTTCAGTAGAAAACAAATGATTACCTGCCGTGTATAATTTTTTAGGGTTATGGGGAGAAAAGAAAATAGGATGATTCCATTGGAAACGATATTTCATGGCTTCCGCACCAGCGCCCATCGGATTATCAGGCCATACATTGATCACACGGTTCTCGCCCGTTTTGTGATCATATCTTGTAATTAAACCACCATAAGATCCACCATATACTATATCGCTATTGGTTGGGTCGGCAACAATATAACCACTCTCACCACCAGCGGTAACATCAAAATCGCTCTCGCCGATATAAGCGCCATAAGTACTTGATAAAATTCTAAAAGCAGAATTGTCTTGTTGTGCACCTAAGACTCTATAAGGAAAATGATTATCTGTACTTAAACGGTACACTTGCACAGTAGGTTGGTTCATTAAAGTACTCCAATTTTTAGCACCATCTAAACTTACTTGCGCACCACCATCATCTGCCACAATCATGCGCTTACCATTTTTTGGATCAATCCATAAATCGTGGTGATCGCCATGAGGTGTTCTAATTGAGGAGAAAGATTTTCCTCCATCACTTGATACCATAAAGTTTACATTCGGACAGTAAATTTTATTTTCGTCAGCAGGATCAATAAATACTTTTGTATAGTACCAAGCTCTTTGACGAATATTATTATCACTGTTTACTAATTCCCAAGTCTTACCTGCATTTTCAGATACATATAAACCACCGTCTTTATTTTCAATTAAAGCATATAATTTATCGGTATTGGATTTGGCTACCGCAATAGCAGTGATACCCCATACTCCTTTTGGAAATCCTTTATTGGTTTTAATAGAAGTCCAAGTATCTCCACCATCTGTACTTTTGAATAAACCAGAACCTGCTCCACCACTTTCTAAACTATAAGGTGTACGTATTAATTGCCAAGTACCTGCATATAAAATTTCAGGATTACTTGGGTCAATCACTAAATCACTTGCACCAGTTTGTTCATTGACATACAATACTTTTTTCCAATTTTGTCCACCATCGGTACTTTTAAAGACGCCTCTTGTTTCGTTAGGGCCAAATAAATGTCCCATAGCGGCTACCCAAATAATATCAGGATTTTTTGGATGCACTATAATTCTTACAATATGTCTAGCTTCTTTTAAGCCCATGTTTTTCCAAGTCTTTCCATCATCTGTAGACTTCCACATGCCGCCTAAACCCTCACTCACATTACCCCTCATGCTATTCTCCCCTTCTCCCACATACACAATGGATTCATTGGTAGGTGTAATGGCAATTGCACCAATACTTCCTCCAAAAAATCCATCCGAAATATTTTTCCAATTACTACCAGCATCCGTGGTTTTCCAAACACCTCCGCCCGTAGCGCCCATATAAAATGTATTGACATCGGTATAAGAACCCACCGCCGAGGCAGCTCTTCCCCCTCTGAAGGGACCAATAAGTCTAAAATCTTGTGCGCTAATAATAGGATCCTGAGATAAACTATTTGTTATAACAGGCGCTACTGTTTTTTTCTTTTGTGCTACTAGGTTAGTAGATACTACCAAAGCAGTTAGCGAGAAGATTATTAATAAAAACTTTTTCATACTATATTTTTTTAAAAATCATTAGAGAAAAATTGTACATCCTAGATTTTTATTAGGATGTACAATTTTCAAATTCTTAAACCTTATTTTATAGACTCGTAATCCTTAAACTTTTTAATAGGAGTCGCTTCTACTAATTTTCTAAAATCAGCCCATTCCTTTGTAAAGAATTCATTTGCTTTTGCTATGACAGTTTGAATAGCTGTTTCTGCCTCTTGTAATTTTCTATCTTCTTGCTCACCTGGCATGGTATTTTTACCACCAATTAACATAGAAGCGTCTCTGATAATAGAAATAGGTGTAATCACATCTACCGTACCATAGCCTTGCTTTTCTTGTTTTTTTCCAAAAATAAATTCACGTAAAGTTTTGGCACTAGCTGTAATTTTTTTATGCGCTTTATTTAATGTGTCAATGCCTTTGTCTTTTTTATCCTTCCATTCTGCTTTTAATTCAAGCAATAAAGCATCTACTTCATCTAATTGATCCATTACACTATTAAATTTATCAGCACCTGGTTGATGTTTTGCCATTAACTCATCTTGCTTTTTCACCACCAAGGTTCTATCCGCTAAGCGGTCATCACCCTTCACTTCAATCCACATAGAATCTTTTTGCTTATTAGCAGTTACGACTACTTTATACTTTCCAGGTAAAACAGCTCTACCTCTATACTCTCTTTCTTCTTCTGGATCCGCAGGTGCTTCTTCCACCATTCTTCTGCGGCCTCCACCTCCTACCTTAGGCATACCCGCTCCACGTTTTCCTTTTTGCTCAAAACCCCAGTATTGTCTATTGAATCCAGAATCTACTTTGAAACTTAAATTTCTAATCACTGAATCCTGTGCGTCTTTAATTTGAACTTTTACTTTTTTAACCGTATCCATTAAATACACAGTGAAAGGATATCCCGATGGACGATTTTCTGCATCATACATTCCCCAAGTGCTCCACTCATATGATGAGTTTTTATAAGAAGCATTGATCACTGCATTTGGCGCAGATACAAAAAAGTTATTTGCTACACCTTTGTTCTTCGCTAACTTACGAAGTGGTCTAATATCGTCTAATACCCATAAGGCACGACCAAAAGTAGCAATGGCTAAATCGGCCTCTCTTTCTTGAATCGCAAAATCATAAGTAGAAACAGATGGGTAACCATTTTTCCATTGTTGGAAAGTTTCCGCATTGTCTAAACTTACATACATACCTTGCTCTGTACCAACAAAAAATAAATTCGGTTCAGCAATATCTTGAATAACAGTTAAGGCATAGCCTGTTACTTTAGCAGTACTTACTATATTAGTCCAAGTTTTTCCCATATCGGTAGATCTAAATATATAAGGAGCAAAATCTCCTTGTCTATAATTATTAGCTACTACAAATACTTCATTGGCATTATATGTAGATGCTCTTACTTGAGGTATCCAAGCACCTTTAGGAAGTCCTGTAATATTGGCTGTTAAATTTGTCCAAGTAGTACCTCCGTTAGTTGTCATTTGAACATTACCATCATCGGTACCAATCCAGATTAAACCTTTTTGGATGGTAGAAGGAGCGATTGCTAAAATAGTACAATGATTTTCTGCACCTGTAATATCAACACTTAAACCACCATTATTGGTTTGATCTATTTGTGCGCTATCATTATTTGTTAAATCGGGAGAAATAACTTGCCATGCAGCCCCTTTATTGGTACTCTTATGTAAAAATTGAGAACCGTAGTAAACTGTTTTTTTGTCGAATGGATCTTGCGCAATGGCTGCATTCCAGTTAAAACGTAAAAGTGTTTTTGCATCTGGTGCAGGTGGTTGAATATAAGATGATTCACCTGTTATGGTATTATATCTTCCTACAGAACCTCCTTGGCTCATCGCGTATACCCAATTAGCATCTTCAGGATCTGGCACTACATCAAATCCGTCTCCACCCCATAAATTATCCCAATAGAAATTCTTAATGCCCCCTTGAATATAAGTATAAGCAGGGCCTCTCCAAGAACCATTGTCTTGCATACCACCCATTACATGATAAGGTGTTTCATTGTCAACATTAATATGGTAGAATTGACCAATAGGAAGTTTCTCATCAAACATCCAAGTCTTACCACCGTCTCTTGTAATACCAATACCGCCATCATTTCCATCTACGATAAATTTATTATCGGTAGGGTGAATCCAAAATGCATGATGGTCTGGGTGAATACCACTGTAAGGAATAATAGTTTCGAAATTTTTTCCGCCGTCAATACTTTTTACCACTGTTTGACTAATATACCAAAGTGTATTTTCGTCTAAAGGATCACAAATAATATCTTGGAAATAAAAAGGACGATTGTCTACAATTGATTTTTGTGCATTCACTAATATGAAATTATAACCGCCATCATCACTTCTATACAAACCACTCTTAGTAGATTCTACTAAGGCATATACTCTATTAGGATTTGACTTACTAATCGTAATACCTACACGACCTAAATTACCTTCAGGTAGTCCATTCTCCTTTCCCAATTTGGTGAAATTTTTTCCTCCATCAATAGTCATATAAATACCACTACCCTTTCCACCACTTTCTAAATGATAAGGATTACGGTAATGATGCCACATGGCTACGAAT
>JAJTDP010000008.1 GCA_021300455.1 Sediminibacterium sp.
CTGCTTGATTTAAAGTAAGGGCTGCAGAAAAATCAAAATTTCTTGTGACATCAAATTCTTGTTCTTTGTTATCTAAAGTCTTTTTTAAGACCACGTGCACGGTAACTGTTAATCGGTTAGTGCTTGCTTGTTGTGCGCTTACACCCACAGTTTGCGAAGGATCGTAATTGGTAATAGTTGCAAATATTTGATAATGCGCATCATCGTTATTGGTTCTAGTCAATTTCGTTTGATTCATTATTTTTTGCATCAACTTATCAGTGAGCAAAGGAGCCAATTGCGGATTTACATACCTCGCTTTATTTTCTACAAAACCTATTTTAATGGTTTTGACATTTTCTGGAATAACGGCATCCCTAAAACTATAAATACCACAGCCACTTATCAATGTTGCGCAAAGAGCAATGGGTAAAATAATATTGTTATACTTATTCTTCAATGTTGTATTCTTTAATTTTTCTATACAAGGTTCTTTCACTAATGCCCAAGTCGGTAGAAGCGTCTTTTCTTCGGCCTCTATGTTTTTTAAGCGCCTTTAAAATTAGTTCTTTTTCCTTATCCATTATATTCAAAGATTCATCCACCTCGTAAAGGCTATTAGATTCATTGTCTATAATAATAGGTTGGGGGTGATTCAAGTGCACAGTAGGCTGTGGGTTCGCTGAAGAAACATGCACAGGGCTGCTTGGCATAATATCTTCTTTTAATTCATTGATTAAAGATTCTTTATTAAAATTTGCAGACTGTCCAGCAATAGAAGGGTTTTGTAATATTTCTAAAAACATTTTCTTCAATTCATTCACATCTTTTTTCATATCAAAGAAAAGCTTGTATAATATTTCTCTTTCATTCGCAAATTCTCCCACTGGCGTACCAGCTGTCACCATGGGCATATTATGCATATTATGCTGTGGTAAAAAACCTGTCAAGGTTTCACTATCAATATTATCCGATTTGCGTAATACTGAAATTTGCTCTGCAATATTTTTTAGTTCTCTTACATTACCTGGCCAGCTATACTTGGCAAGTAATTCTCTAGCTTCTTCATCTAAGAAAATAGGTTTGGTTTTATACTTCTCTGCAAAGTCCACCACAAATTTTCTAAATAACAAAGGAATATCTTCTTTGCGATCTCTTAAAGAAGGAACGCGAATAGGTACTGTGTTTAATCGATAATATAAATCTTCTCTAAATTTTCCTTTCTGTGTGTATTCAAGTAGTTCTCTATTGGTAGCAGCAATCACTCTTACATCAGACTTTTGTACTTTAGAAGAACCTACTCTTATAAATTCTCCGGTTTCTAAAACGCGTAATAAACGAGCCTGTGTGCCTAAAGGCAGTTCTCCAATCTCATCTAAAAATATAGTACCTCCGCTTACAGTTTCAAAATAACCTTTTCTACTATCTACAGCACCTGTGAAAGATCCTTTTTCGTGTCCAAATAATTCGGAGTCAATAGTGCCTTCTGGAATGGCACCGCAGTTTACTGCAATAAAGGGATTATGTTTTCTTGCAGATAAGCTATGAATAATTTGAGAGAAAACTTCTTTACCTACACCGCTTTCACCCACAATTAAAACGGTTAAGTCGGTAGCAGCAACTTGCTCTGCAGTATTTAAGGCATGATTGAGTGAAGGGGTATTGCCTATGATACTAAATCTATTTTTTAAAGCTTGTAAGTCCATGTTCTTTATTTTATAGTACCTATTAAAGTACCTTTTGTATATGCTGTAATAAGAATATTTACATAATCCCCTTTTTGTAAAGGATTTGTTTTTCCTTCCATTGATTTTGGAAATACCACCACTTTATTTTGGCTGGTTCTTCCCATCCACTCTTGATCGCTTTTCTTACTATTGCCTTCAATTAAAACTTCGTAAGTATTTCCTAATTCTTTTTTATTACTCTCATTGGATAAATGCCATTGCACATCTACAATTTCTTGTAGTCTTCTTTTCTTTACCTCTAGTGGCACATCATCTTCATATCTTTTCTCTGCTAAAGTGCCGGGACGCTCAGAATAAAAATACATATAGGCATAGTCGTAACCTGCTAATTGCATAATGCTCATAGTGTCCTGATGGTCTTCTTCGGTTTCAGTACAAAAGCCTGCAATGATATCGGCAGAGATACTACAGTCTGGCATCAGTTCTTTAATACGCGCTACTTTAGCAAGGTACCATTCGCGTGTATAAGTTCGATTCATTAATTGCAATACGCGTGTGCTTCCACTTTGAACAGGCAGATGAATGTATTTACAAATATTATGATACTTCATCATGGTGAATAAAACTTCGTCGGTAATATCCTTAGGATGTGAAGTGCTAAAACGCACTCTTAGTAATGGACTAATTAAAGCAACGCTTTCCAATAACATTGCAAAAGTCACCTGGGTATTCGTTTCGGGGTTCGTCCAATAATAACTATCTACATTTTGACCCAATAAGGTTACTTCTTTATAACCTCTATCAAACAAGTCTTTACATTCCGCTACAATAGAAAAAGCATCTCTACTTCTTTCACGACCTCTTGTAAAAGGCACTACACAAAAACTACACATATTATTACAGCCACGCATAATAGATACAAATCCACTAATGCCATTGCTATCTAATCTAACAGGAGAAATATCGGAATAAGTTTCCTCTCTACTTAATAATACATTCACTGCTTTTTGTCCAGTGCCTGCTTCTATAATTAAATCGGGTAGGCTGCGGTAAGCATCCGGGCCAACTACTAGGTCTACTAATTTTTCTTCTTCTAAAAGTTTTGATTTTAATCTTTCCGCCATACAACCCAAAACACCCACTAACATTGCTGGCTTTTGTTCTTTATATTTTCTAAACTCAGTTAATCTTTTACGCACTGTGAGTTCTGCTTTCTCTCTAATTGAACAAGTATTAATTAATATTAAATCGGCCATCTCCACATTACGGGTACTACCATATCCGTTTTTTTCTAAAATAGAGGCCACCACTTCACTGTCCGCAAAATTCATAGCACAGCCATAGCTTTCTATCAGAAAAAACTTAGTAAAAGGCGCTTTATTTTCACGAGATACATAGGCTTCCCCTTGTCTCATTTCATCATGTTCCTTGGTCGCCGTGGTGAATAATTCCATTCAAATTGGTTTGAAACGCAAATTTAGTTAAAAAAGTAGAATGTGTCAACTTGTCAGCCATAACTTCTAATTATTTGATAATGAAACCCTTACTTATTCTGAAGCTCATATGTGTTAATAATTTATATATAATTAGAAATCAATGATTTATCAAAGGCTTCCTATATTTGAAAAAATAATGAGTTTCATGAGAAAAAGTCTGCTATTTGTTTTGATCTTGATGGGGGTGCAAGTTGCCTCTGCTCAAAATATAGCAGTTGCTAAACTAAGATCAGAAACTTCAAGGACTATTAAAAAAGATAACGATACGAGTTATTACAATTGGAAGCAGGGGGGGATGTATAATTTCAATTTATCGCAAAGCTCTTTAAGTAACTGGGCTGCCGGGGGAGATAATTTTAATATGGCTATTAATAGCTACTTTAATTATTTTGCCTATTTCCAAAAGCCTCGTCAAAATTGGGATAATAATCTAGACCTGAATTTAGGCTTTGTACAATCGACTAGTTTGGGGGGTCGTAAAAATGATGATAGAATAGATATCTTAAGTAAATATGGTTACCGCATTGATACCACTGGTATGTGGTATTTATCTGGCTTATTTAATTTTCGTTCTCAATTGTTTGATGGGTATAGTTTCAGTGGGTCAAATTCAAACTTTACTTCATCATTCTTATCTCCGGCATATATAATTTTATCTGCCGGTTTGGATTTCAAACCCAATAATACTTTCTCAGTTTTCTTTTCTCCCTTAACTTCTAGAACCACTTTAGTTTTAAATACTAAACTTTCTAATTTGGGTAGTTACGGTGTACCTGTTGGTAAAAAAATAAATAGAGAAACGGGTTTATTTGTAACGGTGAATTACAGTAATACCATTGCCCCCAATATTACTTATAGAGGTCGTGCCGATTTTTTCTCTAATTATTATGAAAAGCCTGAGAACATTAATTTATTCATGACCAATTTTTTTACCTTTAAAATCAATAAATATTTCTCTGCCTCTTATAGCTTAGATTTAATTTATGATGATAAAATAAATATTTTTGGCCCACTAAAAAAGTCTCCAGGGCTTCAATTGAAAAGTATTATAGGAGTGGGCTATTCAAAAACCTTACAAGTTAAAAAGACCATTCTAAAACCTAAGGTTTAGTGATAGCTTTTAATGTGTGTTTTATCTTATTTGCTTTATGCGTGAGGTCTTGATAGTCTTTGCTCATAATGGTTACATGGCCCATTTTTCTACCAGGTTTGGTTTGTTTTTTACCATAAATATGTACAAACACATTATCCATTTTTAAGACTTCTTCTAATCCTTCATAATAAACTTCACCGCTATGACCTTCACTACCTATTATATTCACAATGGCCGAAGGTAAAATAGCATCGGTATTGCCTAAAGGGTAGTCTAGTAAAATTCTAAGTAGCATATCGTACTGGCTACTATAATTCGCTTCAATACTATGGTGTCCGCTATTATGCACACGGGGGGCTGTTTCGTTTACCCATACATCCTCATTATTATCTATAAATAGTTCAATCGCAAATAAACCGGGACTCTTTAAACCTTGGACTACTTTTCTAGCAATGGCCTGCGCTTTCCATAAAATTTTTTCTTCTAATTTGGCGGGGCTTAATTGATAGTCTAATAAATTATATACAGGATCAAAAATCATTTCTGCAGGAGGATATATAATGGTTTCTCCTTTGGTATTCATGCCTACAATTAAGGCAATCTCAGTAGCAATTTTTATTTTTTGTTCTAATACAGAAGGAACATTAAAACCTAATTCAATTTCTTTTTCACTAGGTATTATTTGTACACCCTTTCCATCATAACCCCCTTCGGCCATTTTATGCACTGCAGGTAAAAAGCTAATATGGTTTTGTAAATCGGCTTTATTTTGAGTAATGACAAATGGAGCAGTCGGAATTTCATTTTCTTTATAAAACTGCTTCTGTAAAATTTTATTCTTAATGGTGCGAATAGCACTGGGTGTTGGGTATACTTTTACACCTTCGGCTTCCAGTTTTTCTAAGGCATCTACATTCACCGCCTCAATTTCAATGGTAATGGCGTCTAAGCCTTTTCCAAAATTATATACCGCGTCAAAGTCTTGAATATTGCCTAAGGTAAAATGATGGCATAAATGAGCAGCAGGACAGTTGGCATCATTTTCTAGTACATAGGTAATAGCATCATAGTTAGCGGCTGCTTGTAATAACATTCGTCCTAATTGACCCCCTCCTAAAATGCCTAATTTCATTGTACTATCTTTTGGCAAAGATAAGGTTCTTGGACAAGTTTTCATTTTGCATAGCGCTGAAAAGAGATTAAATTTGTCTACTTATTCATCTAGTCATTAATTAAGGTATCATGTCAGCACAGTCCATTATTACGGTTAAAGACCTTGTAAAATCCTATGGCGATTTTAAAGCTGTCAAAGGCATCAGCTTTGAAGTAAAAGAAGGGGAGATTTTTGGCTTATTGGGCCCCAATGGTGCAGGAAAATCGACCACCCTTGAAATTATTGAAACCTTAAGGGAAAAAACGAGTGGTACTGTAATGGTGGGTGGCTTTGATTTAGATAAGTCGCCAGAGTCTATTAAAAAAATGATTGGCGTACAATTACAAACCGCCGGATTTTACCCTAATTTAAATTTAACTGAACTCATACATTTATTTGTGGGGCTTTACCAAAATGAAATGGATGCAGACGCGCTACTGCAAAAAGTTAATTTACAAGACAAGGCCAAAGCAAAGTTTAAAGAGCTAAGTGGAGGACAGAAGCAAAGGTTCTCTATTGCTACTACCTTAATTAATAAACCCAAAATTATTTTCTTAGATGAACCAACTACTGGTTTAGACCCTCAAGCAAGAAGAAATTTATGGGATTTAATAAAAGAAATTAGAGAAAATGGGACGACCGTTATTATTACCACCCATTATATGGATGAGGCAGAAGTTCTATGTGATAGGGTAGCCATTATTGATAGTGGCAAGATCATTGCCATTAATACTCCCAATCATTTAATTGATGAATTAGTAGAAACCGGATTTGAAAAAGTGAAAGAAGTAAAAAAGGCGAACCTAGAAGATGTATTTATACATTTAACGGGTAAGGCGCTGAGAGAAGAATAATAATTTTAAAATATAAATTTAAATAAAATGGAAGATTTGAAATACCCTATTGGTAAAGTTGAATATTTACCTTTTACAGAAGCAAATAAGAAAGCATGGATTAATGCTATTAAATTTGCCCCTGCCGATTTAGAAATAGCCATACAACATTTAGACAAAGCACAGTTAGATACACCCTACAGAGAAGACGGTTGGACTATTCAACAAGTAATGCATCATATGGCTGATAGTCATATGAATGCCTTTATTCGATTTAAAATGGCATTAACAGAAGAAGTACCTGCTATTAAAGCTTATGATGAAAAAGCATTTGCGAATACCGCAGATTCTTTAAATACACCTATTAATTATTCTACTACTATACTACACGCACTTCATGCGCGCTGGGTAATCTTATTAGAGTCAATGACCGATGAGCAGTTTCAAAGAAAATTATTTCATCCTGTTAAAAATGCGGAAGTAAGTTTATGGGATATGTTAGCCATATACGCTTGGCATGGTAAACATCATCTAGCGCATATTACGAATTTGTGCAAGCGAAATGGCTGGTAGTAGGCTTTTTTACTTTTTAAACAAAGCTCTATTTACTTCTGCAACTAAATAAATACTTCCAATAACAAGGATAAGGTCTTTGTCATTCGCTTTTGCAGCAGCTTTTTCTAGTGCAATGTTTACATCGCTGTATGAATCACCTTTTAAGCCCATGGCATTTGCTTTTTCGGTAAGCTCCTCAGCTGCTAGTGCTCTAGGTAAATGTGATTGTGTAAAATAATAATGAGCATTTTTAGGAAGTAAATTAAGCGCTGCTTCAATATCTTTATCTTTTACCATTCCTGTAACAATATATAATTGTTCATAAGGGGTAGTGGCCAATTGATCAAGCATTGCTTTTATCCCGTGTTCATTATGCGCCACATCTAATACAATTCTAGGATTAGATTGAATGCATTCCCATCTTCCCATTAAACCAGTAGATGCTTTAATTTCAAGAAGTGCTTGCTGAATGTTTTCTCTAGTCAACTTCCAACCCATATCTGCTAATAATTGACAGGCTACTAAAACACCTTTTAAATTTTTAGCTTGGTATTTTCCAGGAAGGTCTGAGCTAAGAGTAAACTTTGCATCAAATAAAGGTTTGCTTAGTAAATGAATCAAGGGTTGACTAAAACTAAAGCTGGCAGTATTCCAATTATTTTCAAAGGCCTCTGCTTGAATAAAATCTTCACTAAAATAGATAGCTGCATTTTCCAATGCTGCTTTTTGAATAAAAACCGACTTGCTTTCGGGTATACTTTCACTAATTACAACAGGGGTTTGTTTTTTTATGATTCCCGCTTTCTCAGATGCAATGGCTTCAAGTGTATTTCCTAGCAAGGCCATATGATCCCAGCCAATATTGGTAATTACACTTAATATGGGTTCAATGACATTGGTGCTATCTAATCTTCCACCTAATCCTGTTTCAATAATGGCAATATCGCAATTTTCAACAGCAAAATATTCAAATGCCATACCCACGGTGATTTCAAAAAAAGAAGGTTCAATTTCTTCAATCAATGGTTTTACTCTATTGGTGAAGGAGCTAACAAATTCTTTTTTACACATTTCACCATTCACTTTTATCCTTTCTCTAAAATCATATAAATGAGGTGAGGTATATAATCCTGTTTTATAGCCTGCTTTTTGAAAAATGGCTGCAAGCATATGACTAGTAGAGCCTTTACCATTGGTGCCCGCAATATGAATGGTTTTAAATTTCTTTTCTGGATTGCCTAAGAAAGAACAAATTAATTGAGTGTTATGTAAATCGTTTTTGATGGCAGCCGCTCCAATACGACTAAACATAGGAAGACGACTATATAAATAGTCAATGGTATTTTGATAATCGTTCAAAGCTGTAGAATTATTGATTTTCGAACTTAAACTTTACAGTCACATTAGATACATGATCGGAACTGTTGAAACTAATTTTAGTTAAGTACTCTACAATGGCTCTTTTATATTTAGAATCGTTAGAGCTGGAGCCTTTTACAATTTGTACAAAACGGCCAACGCCTGTAGGGTTCACTTCAATTTCAGCATAAATAGTAGCGGGTTCTACATCTCCATTAAATGAATAAGCCTTTGTGACTCTTCTGTCGCCCTTTGTTACAAAAGGGCCACCTGTTCCTTCGTAATTTTTTCCATTGATACTCCCATTCGCCACCCCTTGATCGCCTTTGCCACCTGCAATACCTTGGTCTTTTACATTATTATAACTATCCTGATTATTACCCCCTTTGCCATTTCCACCAGCATATTTTCCCATTAAAGCTTTTGGCTTGGGAGCAGGAGGAAGGGGTAAGTTTTTAATATTGGTTTTAGCTTTCGAGGATCTGATGGCTTCATCATTAGGGTCATTGCCACTTGCATTTATTTTAACCGACTTATTAATGGCAGTTGCTTTTACACTTTTACTAGCACCCACTTCAGGTGCTGGGGCTTCTTTACTTAAGGGAGCAATTTCTCCTTGGCCCGTTGTAGTATTGCCTAAGTTCACTTCCATATAGGCAGTAGCAGGAGGAATAACAGTAGGGGCAGGTTGCTGCCAATGCATGATAATAAATAAGCAAGACAAGGCAATACATATAAGTAAGGTGTAAGCACCTGCCTTTATATTCTTTTCTTGTTCAAAGCTTAATTGCATACAATAAAATTAATGCAAAAATAGATCAAAACCCAAATTTGACATCCTTTAAGATGAATGTATGATGGGTTTAACAGGACTAGGCCATGTATTAATGATAATGCCTGTTATGATTATACAACCACTCACCACTTGTGCTGTAGAAAAGCTTTCTCCTAATAAAAATACCGCTTCAATAGAACTCAATAATGGAATTAATGTACCAAATAAAGCGGCCTTACCTGCCCCAATTTTTTGAATGGCATTATTCCATATTAAATAAGAGATAGTTGAGTTTCCGATACCTATATAAAGTACTATCCATAAAAGTTGTTGATTAAAAACAACGGGCTGAACAAAACTCATTTCATAGGCGGCTACTGGTAATAATAAAATAGCACCAATGGCAAATAATACCAACAAGAAACTATTATTAGAAATGCCTACTGGTTTTTTACGCACAAAAACATTGTAAATACCAAAACAAGTACCTGCACCAATCATCCATAGGTCACCAGTACTTATTTGAAAATGTAAAATATTGACCAATTCACCTTTTGTTAATAAATACACTGTGCCAATTAAGCCAAGTATGATTCCCGCAATATTTTTCCAATGTAATTTTTCATTCACAAAATAAGCAGCTAGCAATGCAGCGACAATAGGGTGTACCGTGGATCCAAACAAGGCCATGTTAATGGCAGTAGTATAATGGCCTGCTGTATAAATTAAAGTATTGTAAACGGAGAAACCAATAAGACCCATCCAAAAGAAATAAGCTTTATTAGCTTTGAAAAGGGGCCATTCATTTTTCAAGTTTTTATAGGCAAAGGGTAACATGAAAATGGTGGCAACGATCCATCTCATAAAAGCTAAGCTTGCAGGGCCTGCTAAGTTTATTGCATAACGAGATACAATAAAATTACCCGACCAAATAATACAAGAGGTTATGGCAAGCGCTGCACCTATTTGATTTTGTTTTCTCAATGGTGTGCAAAGTTTTGGGCAAAATTACCTTTAATTCTTTCAATAGGAGGGTTGTAGTAACCAAATTGTAACTGAGGAAATTCTTCTTTAATTAAATCCATCATTTGTTTAACTCCCATAATTTCTCCCACTTCTGTAACACCTATTTTGCCTAAATACCAATCGGGATCAATATTAAAATTACGCCACTGAATCATTTTCAAATCGGTGTCTTTGATGAATTTTCTTAAGGCTTCATATTCTGCAATACTATCCGTCATACCTGGGAAAACAAAATAATTAATACTCGTCCATTTGCCTGCAGCAGACATTTCTTTTAAACTTTCAACGATATCGTTAAAGGTGTAATTATTAGGTCGGTAGTAAGGATTATAAATTTCAGGTCTCACCGAGTTAGTACTTACTCTTAAACTATCTAGTCCTGCTGCTGCTAAAATTTTTACAGCTTTTGGATCAGAGCCATTTGAATTTATATTAATACTTCCTTTATCGGTATGTTTTCTAATTTCAATGATAGATTCTTTAATAGTCTCCCACATTAATAAGGGTTCTCCTTCGCAGCCTTGTCCAAAACTCACAATAGGAAAAGGGGCTGTCATTAAATGAGGTACTGTGTATTCCACTACTTCCGCAGCGGTGGGTTTAAAACTCAAACGCTCTTGATTAGAAAAAATTTCTTCTTCAATAGGTTGAAATGAAATACATCCAATACAATTGGCATTACAAGCGGGCGAAATAGGTATAGGACATTCCCATCTGTCCATGGCAAAATTTCTGGCAGCAGGACAATGATAAGTCATGCAACAATTTTCCATTAAATGTTTCACCAATCTGTTCTGGCTATAGGTTTCTAATAATTTACTAGTACCTGCTTCAATTATTTTTTGATCATATCCTTCACAATCTTGTCTAATATCTTTTTCAATTCTTACAGCGGGTACATAATTTTTTCCATCCTGCCAGCCCACTGCTGTATAACAAAATAAAGGTAGTGTGGGTGCATTGGGAAGGGTTTCATAAGCAGCAATATATAATCCTGTATGTGCTGGAGGAATAAAGGCAGCTACTGCCCAACCTTTTTCACAAATCCGCATTTCACCTGTTTCTACATCAATACCAATACCTCTTCTTTCGGGTAATTCATATAAACTTCCACCATTAGGAAGTTCAATCCAATCGTCTACATCTATTGGATAAGCGTCCCAACCTGCACGACCTGCAACATATAAGCTAGTGTCTTCAAATATTTGGCCTTTGCCATCGGAATATAAAATATAGGGTGAAGATTGTAATAACATAATGCAAAGGTATCAATTAGAAATGAGTTTGAGAATTAGTTTAGTATTGACTTATTAAGATTGACTTGTTAAGATTGACTTGTTCTTGAATGCGCAATTTGTTCAGCACAGAATGCATTAAATTCAGTTGTGATAGTAATACTTACTGGTTCGTTAATTTGTTTTTGAATAAGTTTATTGTCTTTGAAGTCGATGGTGATGAGGTCGTCTTTAATAATGGCATTTTCTACATAAGCCCAAGGGTAGTGTTTTTTAGGAAAAGTATTTATAACAATGCCTGCCGGGTCAAATGCAATTTCATAGGGAAATTTAACCTGTCTTTCAAATAGGGCGCCAATTAAAAAAATACCTGCAATGATTAATCCGTTGGGCTGCAAAAACCAACCCCAGGAAGCTATTAATAATCCTAATCTATAATAGGGCAAAACACCTCTTTTGGCTTGAAAAACACAAAATATCCACCAACTTGTAAACGCAGTCATGATGGCAAAAATGAGGGCTGGTTTAGGAAATAGGCCTAAATAAATAGAATAGCCAAAGGCTACTAATGATATCAATAACATGAATTGACTAATGCGATCTACATTTTTAAAGTCAGGGCTTCTACAAACTATGATATAGTCAAATTCACGCATAAAAAATGGGTTTCGATGAGGATAAAATTTGGTGCAATTTAAGCTCATTTGGTTAACTTTGCACCATGAAGAAAACACATATTGCATTATTGGTCTTAATCGCTGCCGCCATTGTAGTGCTAATAAGCTATACAGGCGATTTAAGTAGTTATGAGACAATTGCTTCTGCCAAGCAAAAAGAAGGAAAATTTGTGAATTTGATTGTCAAAATGGACAAGTCTGTTCCAGTACAATATGACCCTGTTAAGGACCCCAATTTATTACAATTTAATGTGCAAGATAGTCTTGGTGGTAAAATAGCTGTGGTCTATCATAATACCATGCCTACCGATATGGAAAAATCGGAGAGACTCGTTTTAAAAGGAAAAGTACAAGGCGAGCATTTTGAATGTTCTGCAATTGTGATGAAATGTCCTTCTAAATACAAGGACAATCCCAACGCTATGCAAGACCAACCGGTTACCCTTAGCAATTAAAAAAAATACAATTAGGTAAATGAATACTATTAAGTTTCTTGACGAGCATCTCTTTCCTGGTCAATTAGGCTACTTTTTAACCATACTCTCTTTAGTAGCTTCTTTAGTGGCTACTTATTCTTTTGCCAAAGCTTTTTATTCAAAAGAAATGGCCGTGCAATCGCAGTGGGAAAAATTAGCCAAGATTGCTTTCATTATTGAATCAGTAGCAGTGGTTTCTTGTTTTGTAGTTTTATTTTATATTATTTACAATCATTTATTTGAGTACAAATATGCTTATACACATAGCGATAAAAATTTGCCTTATCAATATTTGTTAAGTTGTTTTTGGGAAGGGCAGGAAGGAAGTTTTTTATTATGGAGCTTTTGGCATTGTGTTTTAGGTTTAATATTAATTGCTACTAAAAAGAAATGGGGGGATTCATTCTCCGGGGTGATGATGGTAGTAAGCTTTGTTCAATTCTGTTTAGCCACCATGATTGTGGGCTTGTATATTTTTGAAATGAAATTAGGAAGTAGTCCATTTGTATTATTAAGAGAAGAAATGAACTGGCCTATTTTAGCAAGACCCGATTATTTACAACTCATTAAAGACGGAACTGGTTTAAATACTTTGTTGCAGAATTATTGGATGGTGATACATCCACCTGTTTTATTTTTAGGATTTGCTTCTACCACTATTCCTTTTGGATTTGCAGTAGCTGGCTTACTTAAAAAGAAACATGATTGGATGGATAGCTGTTTACCTTGGGCTACTTTTTCTGCGGGTATCTTAGGTTTAGGTATCATGATGGGCGCTGCTTGGGCTTATGAGAGTTTAACTTTCGGAGGTTATTGGGCATGGGATCCAGTCGAGAATGCCTCGCTCGTTCCTTGGCTAACCTTGGTATCGGCAATTCATGGTTGTATTATCTATAGAAAAACAGGATCTAGTTTAAAATTGACTTATTTGTTTTTTGGTATTAGCTTTTTATTAGTCCTGTATTCAACTTTTTTAACAAGAAGTGGCATATTAGGTGATACTTCTGTGCACGCCTTTACAGACTTAGGAATGAATGCACAGTTACTGAGCTTCTTATTAATTTTCGTGATACCTTATTTTGTTTTATTCTTTGCAAGGTTTAAGCATATGGCCGAGCCGCAAAAAGAAGAAGCCATCGATAGTCGTGAGTTTTGGATGTTGATAGGATCTCTTATTTTATTTTTATCAGCAGTAGTTATTATATCTATAACCTCCATTCCTGTATTTAATAAAATATTTGGTACAAAAATTGCGCCTCCAGAAGATGCGGCCTTTGCGCATAATCAGGTGCAAGTATTTGTAGCTATTATTATTGGTATACTAACTGCAACGGGGCAGTATTTAAAATACAAAGGAACCACTAAGGCGTTTTTTATACAGAAGATTAAAATGCCAATACTTGTGACCATTGCAATAACTGCAGTGGTGTATATTTTTGTAGGCGTTGCCTTTAAAGAAAAAGGGATTGGATTTGAGGGGGCTATTTATGTGGCTATGTTTGCTGCTATTTATGCAATTGTTGGCAATATTTTCTTTTGGATGACGATGCAAAAAGCAAAACTAAAATCGGCAGGTTCTTCTATTGGACATATAGGTTTTGGAATGGTTTTATTAGGTATCTTAATATCTTCTTCTAATAAAACAGTATTAAGTTGGAATACAACGGGCATTAGTCCACTTCGTGTTGAATCAGGTAAAAGCCCGGTGGGTAATCCTAGAGAAAATATTACCCTATTTGAAGGGATCTCTACGGATATGGGTAAGTTCATGGTCACTTATGTTAGAGATACCTTTGATAATTTAGATAAAAGATTTTTTGAACTTAAATTCATAGAGAAAAAAACGCAAGCAGCATTTTTCTTGTATCCTGATGTATTAAAAAATAATAAAGGTATGGAAGGCTTCTCTGCGAATCCTTCTTCTAAACATTATTGGAATAAAGACATTTTCGTTTATGTGACTTCTTTTCAAGATCATTCAGAAGAGGATACCACTAGTTTCAAGCCAAATAAAATGGCTATAGGCGATTCTATTTTTTATAGCAATGGCTATATTAAATTAGAAAAAGTATTAGTGAACCCCAATGCAAGCAGACCTGCAGGTACCAACGAATTAGTTTTACAATTAGCGGTTACCTCTAAAGAAGGGTTAAAGTATACAGCTAGTCCTGGTATTGTATTAGAAGGAATGAATTTACAGACCAATGTAGATACGGTGAAAGCACAAAACTTAGTATTAAGTTTTAATAAAGTAATTGACCAAGAGAAAGGCACATTAGAAATTGGGGTGAAAGAATCATCGGCTTTAACCAATCTGATTACTTTAAAAGCCTATGAATTCCCATTCATCAATTTGCTATGGTTAGGGGTCATAATTATGACTTTTGGCTTTGGTGTGGCTACTTGGAGTAGGTTGTCTAAGTTAAAAGAAAAATAAAATACTATAAAAAGAAGCTTCTGAAAGGTTACTTTTTTTAAATTAGTGTATTAAATTGATAGAAACTGATTCAAACGTTTTCAGCTATTTATATGAAAAAAAGGAGTCTCTATATTATTCTTATTTGTTTAGCCGGCTTTACTAGTATAAAGTCTGAGGCGCAAAACAATGCTAATGATACTATTATAGTAGGCATTAGAGACAATATTAGAGTGGAAGCCTTTATTACACCAGAAGGAGATACCATTCCACAATCATGGTTGCCAACAGTTGAAGTGAAAGCCTTGCAAACGGCTCTTTGGAAAAACTATTGGAGAAATTGGACAAGGCTTCGCAATGCAGTCTATGTAACTTATCCTTATGCAAAAACAGCAGGCAAGCTAATAAATGATGTAAATAATCAATTGGCGGGTGTAAGAGATGAAGCTGCAAGAAAAAGAATTATTAAGTCTAGAGAAAAGGAAATGAAAAGAGACTTTGGTGATAAAGTAACTAGTTTATCGGTATACCAGGGTAAAGTGTTGATGAAATTAATTAATAGAGAAACAGGTAATAACTGTTATGAAATAATTAAAGAATATAAAGGGGGCTTTAATGCCGGTTTTTGGCAAACAGTGGCCTATGTTTTTGGAAGCAGTTTAAAGCAGCAATATGAACCCCAAGGGGAAGACAAAGAAATCGAAAAAATTGTCTTAGAATTACAAAAGCTCTACGGCTATAAGGGTTAAGCATTGGGGTAGGTTTTTGGGGCAGGTTTTTGTATCTTTACCCCATACTAATAACCATCATGAGCGAGGAAAAGAATCTAAATTTTATTGAAGAAATTATCTCCCAAGACTTGGCATCGGGTAAGTATGACCAAATTTTAACGAGATTTCCACCTGAGCCGAATGGCTATTTGCATATTGGGCATGCCAAAAGTATTTGTTTAAATTTTGGATTGTCTGCTCATTTTGGAGGAGGCACGAATTTAAGATTTGATGACACCAACCCATCTACAGAAGAAACAGAGTATGTGGACAGTATCAAGGCCGACTTAGAATGGCTTGGTTTTCATTGGGTGAAGGAATGTTATGCATCGGATTATTTTGATACGCTTTATGGTTTTGCTGTTCAATTAATTGAGAAGGGATTAGCCTATGTAGATGATAGTACTGCGGAAGAAATTGCTTTGCAAAAAGGAACACCCACTGCAGCAGGCACAGGCAATGAATATAGAAATAGATCCATAGAAGAGAATTTGGAATTGTTTATTAATATGAAGGCGGGTAAATATGTAGATGGTGAAAAAGTCTTAAGAGCAAAAATTGATTTAGCGAATCCGAATATGCTTTTGCGTGATCCTATTTTATACCGTATTAAAAAAGCGCATCATCACCGTACGGGCGATAAATGGTGTATTTATCCAATGTATGATTTTGCACATGGCCAAAGTGACGCTATTGAAAAAGTTACCCATTCTATTTGTACTTTGGAATTTATTCCGCACAGAGCCTTATATGATTGGGGTATTGAGAACCTAGGTATTTATCCTTCTAAGCAATATGAATTTTCTCGTTTAAATATTACCTATACTATTTTAAGTAAAAGAAAATTATTGCAACTAGTACAAGATGGCCATGTAACTAGCTGGGACGACCCACGTATGCCTACCATTAGTGGTATGCGTCGTAGAGGCTATACCCCAGAAAGTATCAGAGATTTTTGTGATAGAATTGGTATTGCTAAAAGAGAGAATATTATTGATTTTAGTTTGTTAGAGTTTTGTGTGAGAGAACATTTAAATAAAATTGCACAAAGAAGAATGGTGGTAACTGACCCCATTAAATTAGTAATTACTAATTATGATAAAGGAGAAGAAATACTGCATTCAGAAAATAATCCAGAAGATCCTGAAGGGGGTTTGAGAGATATCCCTTTTTCTAATGAACTCTATATTCAAAGAGAAGATTTCATGGAAGAGCCTACTAAAAAATATTTTAGATTAGGGCCAGGTTTAATGGTGCGCTTAAAAAGCGCCTATATTGTGAAGTGCGATAGTTTTGAAAAAGATGCGGCCGGTAGGGTGCAAACGGTATATGTGAGCTATGTTCCAGAAAGTAAAAGTGGTTCAGATACTTCAGGTATTCATGTGAAAGGAACCCTTCATTGGGTAAGTGCCAAGCATGCAGTGCCTGTGGTATTGAATGAATATGACCGCTTATTTAAAGTAGAAGATGTAGCTAGTGCAGAAGGAGATTTTAAAGACTATCTTAACGAGCAATCTTTAACAAAAACCAATGGTTGGGCTGAACCTGCCTTAAAAAATGATGCATTAGATATGCGCTTTCAGTTTTTAAGAAAAGGGTATTTCTACCAAGATGCCTCTAGCACTAAAGAGGCCCTTGTTTTTAATAGAACAGTAACCCTTAAAGATGCTTGGGCCAAAGAGCAGAAAAAATAATCCAATCAATTCATTTATTGAATGTTAACGCTCGAAACCTTTACACAAAATTGGGAAAAAAAATTTCCAGCGCTTTCATTAAAGAAATCAAACTTTATTATTGCTGTTAGTGGAGGTGTTGACAGTATTGTACTTGCTTATCTAATGCATAAGGCAGGTGCTACCATAAGTATGGCCCATGCTAATTTTCAATTAAGAGGGGAAGAGAGTACCAGAGATGAAAACTTTGTAAAAGATTTTGCAGCAAAATATGCCATTCCCTTAGCACTGAATAAGTTTGAAACAGCAGCTTATGCCCAGACTTATAAAATGGGTATTCAAGAAGCAGCTAGAGAAATGAGGTATGCTTGGTTTAGTACTTTATTAGCTGAAAATACGAGCGTAAAAAAAGTATTGCTCACTGCACATCATGCAGATGACCAAGTTGAAACTGTTTTTATGCAACTTGCAAGAGGAACAGGTTTACATGGTTTAACCGGTATTCCTGAAAGAAGGGAAGACGCTTTATCCATTGTAAGACCCTTACTTGCTTTTTCAAAAGAAGCCATTACTCAATTTGCTAGTACACATAATTTAGCTTTTGTAGAGGATAGTTCTAATAGCAAGGACGATTATACCCGTAATTTATTTAGACATAAAATTGTACCCATTGTTAGGGAAGTCATTCCTAATATGACACAAAATGTATTAGATACCATTCAAAGATTAAAAGAATCGGAAGCTATTGTAGAATCTACTGTTACAGATTTTTGGAAAAAAGGACTAAGGGTACAAAAAGGTATTTTAACTATTCCCATTAAGCATTGGAAAAAAGTAAATCATAATTTTACCTATACCTGGGGGCTTATCAAAAATTATGGTTTCAAGCCACAACAAATTAATGAAGTACATAAATTATTGGCAGCCACCAACGGCGCCTATATAGCAACGCCTTCGCACCGCTTTATTAAGTATAATGATGCTATTCAAATTATTGACAACAATACCGAGAAAGAGCATATAATTATACACGTTGCAGATGGAGACTTGCAAGTTAATAATGGCGTTTTGCATTTTGAAATGAAAGAGGCTATTTCCTTGGGGGAAATTAAAAAGGAAGCCAAGTATGCCTATTTAGATGCTGATAAACTAGAATGGCCATTACTTTTTAGAACTTGGCAGGCCACCGATTATTTTTACCCCTTAGGGCTTCGCAAAAAGAAAAAACTAAATCATTTTTTAGGAGCACTCAAGTTAAGTCCTGCTATCAAGCAAAAAACAGCTGTGCTGAGTATGGGCGACAAATTAATATGGGTAGTAGGACAAAGAATTGATGATCGTTTTAAAATAACAGATCAAACTAAAAATATATTAGTCATTACCTGGACAGATAAACACTAATTTGTTCTACAAAAGCGTTTAGTACATTAAAGTTTCCAATAAAATAACTGGTAATAATTAAAAATACTACTCCATAAAGCGATCCCCATAAATGGGCGCTATGGTTAATACCTCCTTGACCGCTTTTAGCAAGGTAGGCTGTTAGGCCTAAATAAATGGGACCAAATATAAAACCAGGTATAATAGGTGGAATAATAAAAAATCCAATTTGCATAGTGGGTTGTAAGAAGATTCCTACAAATACAATAGCCGATACTGCGCCAGAAGCACCTAGGCTATTATAGCTATATTGTTTATAATGATTCAGATAAGTTGGAATTAAACAAACTAATAAGGAAGACACATATAATATAATATACATAGAGGAACCTGACCTTCCAAAAATCATTGCAAAATATTGTTCTATATAATCGCCAAACATATAAAAGGAGAACATATTAAAAGCTAGGTGCATAAAATCGGCATGCACTAGGCCGCAAGTAAAAAATCGGTACCATTCATTATTATTGTGCACTGAATAAGGATGAAAAATAAGTTTATCCATTAAAGCGTGGTTGTACATGGCTAAAATAGAAACCCCGACAGTAATAATGGTGATATATAAAGTAATGCTCATGGTTGCTAATATTTTTTTTTAAAACTTATTCTTAATGAAACTTATTCTTAAATGGCAGTGTAGAAAAATTATTGATGATGGTATTTTTCATTGGCCAAGATACTACAAGCTCTGTATACTTGTTCTGCTAAAATTAAACGAACTAGCATATGCGGAAAAACCAATTCTGATAAAGACCAAGTGAATTGTGCACGCTTTTTAATTTCTTCTTCTACTCCATACGCACCTCCAATTAAAAACACAATTTTTTGTGCACTTTGATTGGCTTTCTGTTGTATTAATTTAGCCAATCCCGGGGAGCTTAGCATTTTACCAGTTTCGTCTAATAAAATAAGTATATCTGTTGGTTGTAGTGCCTTTAGAATTGATTGGGCCTCCGCTTTTTTTATTTGTCCAGGTTCGGTCGCCTTTGCTGGAGCAATTAATTGCCAGTCTACAGGGTAGTAATGACTTACTCTTTGTGTAAAATTCATTACCCCTTCCTTGATATAAGATTCATGGGCCTTGCCCACAGAGATAAAAGCTAATTTCAATGCTTATGATTTATTCAAAAATACAATTTTAAAATCTTCCTCATTACCATTAAAAAAGCCTCCCCGATAAATCGAGAAGGCTTGGTGACCGCGTTAGGATTCAAACCTAAAACCCCCTCATCCGTAGTGAGGTACTCCATTCAGTTGAGCTACGCAGCCATTTCCCTATTTAAAGGGGTTACAAATATACTTCAAAATCCTATTTTACCCAAGTAAAAAGCCTAAATAAGAAATAGAACTTAATAATGCCATCTCACAAATGCCTCAATAGCAGCGTATTTGGTTAATCCTAGACTTGCATACAAGTCCGCTGTATTCGCGTTTCTAATTTCAGCTCTCTGCCAGAATTCCCTTGAATCACTGCCCTGGAAAGGAACACTGTCTTTTTGTGACTGATGTATAAATATACCAAATCTCTTTTTCAATACTTGATCAGGGCTCATAGGGACTGCCATTTCAATTTCAGAAACAGCCCACTCTTGCCAAGCGCCTTTATATAACCAAACCCAGCAATCCTTCACCCAAGTTTCACCTGATGCTTTTAATCGGCGAAGGCTTTCAAATATAATTTCTAAACATACTTTATGCGTACCATGTGGATCTGCTAAATCACCTGCACAATATACTTGATGAGGTTTTAATTCATTTAATAAGTCCATGGTGATTTTTATATCTAATTCACTCATTGGTTTTTTATCAATAGTGCCTGTCTCGTAAAAAGGTAGGTCTAAGAAATGATAATTCGTATCTTTTAAACCTACGTATCTACAAGTGGCTTTTGCTTCACATCTTCTAATCAAACCTTTAATAGCTCTAATTTCTGCGGTATCTAAATGAGTAGATTGTTTCTCGGCTAAAAATTTACGTGCATTGATTAAAATTTCTTGACTCTTTTTATTATCAATGCCGAATAAGTCTTCAAAGCCTACTGCAAAATCTAAGAAGCGTGTAACGAATTCATCGGTGACTGCAATATTACCAGAAGTTTGATAGGCTACATGTACATCATGTCCTTGTTCTTGCAATCGCATAAAGGTTCCACCCATACTAATGATATCATCATCGGGATGTGGAGAGAATATCAACACTTTCTTAGGGTGAGGTGCGCTTCGCTCTGGATGCGCAGGTATCACTGCATTGGGTTTCCCACCTGGCCATCCAGTAATAGAGTCACGCAACATATAAAACACTTGCAAGTTAATATCGTATACCGATTCTTTTAGTACCAATAAATCGGATAAACTATTCTCTTTATAATCGTCGGCGGTTAAACTAAGAATGGTCTTCCCTAATTTTAAGGCTAGGCTTATGACAGCACTTTTTATCATATTGGGTGTCCATTCGTTGGAACCTGTTAACCAGGGTGCTTTGTTTCTTGTTAACTCTGAAGCTGCTAATTCGTCAATGACAAATGTACAATCGTCATGATTTTGTAAAACACTTGCAGGAATTTGTTCAGTTACATCGCCTTCAATAGATTTAGCTACAATGGAAGCCTTATCGCCCCAAGCTAGTAAAACTATTTTTTTAGCCTTCATGATACTACTAATACCCACTGTAATAGCTAGTTTAGGCACTTTGTTTAAATCATGGAATTCATAGGTGTTTGCTATTCTGGTTTGTTGGTCTAAATGAATGACTCTAGTCTTTGAATGAAAGCTAGAACCCGGTTCATTAAATCCAATATGTCCATTTTTACCAATACCTAATATTTGTAAATCAATGCCGCCTATTTTTTCAATAGTTTGTTCGTAGCTGGTGCAAGATTCTTTTAAATTTTCTTTTGTCCATTCTCCATTAGGTAGGTGAATGTTCTTAGGGTCAATATCAACTAAGTTAAATAAGTGACGGTGCATAAAGCTCCAGTAACTTTGGTAAGCCGATTTTTCAATAGGGTAGTATTCATCTAAATTAATGGTTACTACATTTTTAAAGCTAAGTCCTTCTTCTTTATGCAGTCTTACTAATTCTTTATACAATAAAATAGGAGTGGTGCCTGTAGCCATTCCTAAAACACAGGGTAGTTTTTTTGCTTGCTTCTCTTTTATAAGTGCAGCTATTTGTGCAGCTACAGCATTAGATCCTTCCGTTGAGTTTTTATAAATCTGAACCGGTACTTTTTCAAAAGATTCTAGCATAAAATTATTTTTATATTAATCTACCTTGGTAATTTTTATCATATTAGTAGGTAAGTGTAATTGAACAGGGGTACTTCCCGTATTCACCACTATATCATCTTTTTTGACAAAACCACTTTTCTTTAAAATTTGAATTTGGTCTTTGATAATACTATCTAAACTTTCTTCTTTATTATAGTAGAATGCCTTTACACCCCAGCTTAAACTTAATTGATTCATTAAGCTCTTTTCTTTGGTAAAAATAAATAATGGCGATTTAGGTCTGAAACTACTTAACATAAAAGCAGTATATCCACTTTGAGTCATACCAATCAATGCTTGTGCATTACTATCGTCAGATAATTGACAACCGCTATAGCATAAGGCATCGCTTACAAAAGAAGGAGAATGGGGTTGTGGTTTTAAGTCTTCAGAACGGTTGTATTTATAACCATGTTCTTCAACCTCATTAATAATTTTACGCATGGTCTCAATTACTAAAACGGGAAACTGACCTGTAGCCGTTTCTCCACTTAACATAACCGCATCAGCCCCTTCAATAACTGCATTGGCCACATCGGTAATTTCACTACGATTAGGTTTCACTCTATCAATCATGCTTTCCATCATTTGTGTTGCCACAATAACAGGCTTCGCACGGTGTATACATTTTCTAATGAGTTCTTTTTGAATCAAAGGAATTTTCTCTACTGGAAGCTCAACGCCTAAGTCGCCGCGGGCAATCATTATGGCGTCGCTAGAAATGATAATGTCTCTAATATTGGTTAAGGCTTCAGGCATTTCAATTTTAGCAATAATTTTTGCCTTGCTCTTATGTTTAACTAAGATGGCTCTTAACATTTCAATATCGGCCACTCTTTTAACAAAGCTTAAGGCTACCCAGTCTAATTCTTCTTTAATAATAAATTGGGCATCTTCTAAATCTTTTTCAGTAAGTGCGGGTAATGAAATTTTTGTATCAGGTAGGTTAATTCCTTTTTTAGAAGAAATAATGCCCCCTAAGGTTACTTTTACTTTTACATCACCATTTTTTTCTACACTATGTACTTTCACTTCAATCTTACCATCGTCAATCATGATTAAGTTATTCACCACCACATCGCCAGCAAGGTTAGGGTAGGATACATAAATTTTCTCCATTGTGCCAACACATTTCTCATTGGTAAAAGTTAATACATCTCCTTCTTTTACTTCTAAGCGGTTATTTTCAATTTCACCTACTCTTAATTTAGGGCCCTGTAAATCACCTAGTATGGCAACAGTGCATCCTAATTCTTCGTTAATGCCTCTAATATTGTCAATGATTTTTTTCTTATCCTCGTGACTACCATGAGAAAAATTTAATCTAAATACATTTACACCCGCTATCACTAAATTTTTTAATTGATCATAGGTTTCGCAAGCAGGGCCAACGGTGGCTACAATCTTAGTTCTGTGATGGGGTTGTTTAAATTCGTTTTTACTCATTTTGATTCTGGGGTTATTTTACTTTGTTTATTTTTCTCTTTCTTTTATATTTCTTCTTTCTTTCTTATTTACTTACTTACTTAAAGTTCCTAATGCTAGTAATATATTCCTAACAAATAATATTATCTAGTTTAGCTAGCTAATATTTTTACAATTCTCATCCATTCTTCAGAAATTTTTTGTTTTGCTTTTACCGCATTGTCAAGCGGTGTATATTTCATTTTATTATCTTCAATACCCACCATTACATTATGCGTTCCGTTAATTAAACATTCCACAGCGTGGTAACCCATTCTGCTGGCAATTAAACGGTCAAGGCAACTAGGGGAGCCTCCTCTTTGAATATGACCTAAAATACAAACACGTACATCTGCATTGGGTAATTTTTCTTTAATGTAATTTCCTACTTCTGTGCCACCTCCAAACTCATCTCCTTCAGCCACCACAATTAAGTTGACTAATTTTTTTCTTTTTTCTTTCTCCGTTAAAGAAGCAATCATGGCTTCCATATCTGTTTTGGTTTCTGGAATTAATATATTCTCTGCACCAGTGGCAATTCCACTGTGAAGTGCAATATATCCTGCGTCACGTCCCATTACTTCTACGACGAATAAACGGTCATGCGCATCGGCAGTATCTCTAATTTTGTCAATGGCTTCCACTGCTGTATTCACCGCTGTATCAAATCCAATGGTAAAATCACTTCCTGCGATATCTTTATCAATAGTGCCTGGAATACCAATGCAAGGAATATCAAATTCGTTACTAAATTTTTGTGCTCCTTTAAAACTTCCATCCCCTCCAATAACAACTATTCCATCGATGCCTCTTTTCTTTAAGTTCTCGTAGGCAATTTTTCTTCCTTCTGTTTCGAAGAATTGGGCGCTTCTGGCTGTTTTTAAAATGGTGCCCCCTCTTTGAATTATATTACCCACCGACCTTGAGTACATTTCAAAAATATCATCATCAATCATTCCATTATATCCCCTTGATACTCCAAAAACTTGAAGCCCATGATAAATACTGGTTCTAACAACCGCCCTGATGGCAGCATTCATACCGGGGGAGTCTCCACCAGAGGTTAAAACTGCGATTTTGCTTACTTTTTTAGCAGACATAATTTTCAATTGATCATTAATGTATTGATTTACAATAGCAATACCAATACGATGTAAAAGAAACCGAGCTACAAATTTAATCAATTGAGCTCAATTTTCCATTCAATTTATGAACAGTTTTGTTATGCTAACGTCTGTTATTAATGTGTAGGAATTAAGTTCTAATGTGAACCTAATCAAAGTATTACAAAATAATTCAGCTTCTAGCGCTGTATTATTTATTTATTAAATGTATTTCAGCCATCATACATCTTGTGCTACCTCCCCCAAGGGCTTCAATGGTGGGGATAGATATGGGAAGAAGGGGGTTGTATTTTTCTAAGCTTTTTAGCTGTGCTGCATGTAGTCTTGAATAGGCTTGCTCAGACATGATTAAATGAGGCTTTTCGGCTATGTCAAATACTTGTAACATATTGCCTGCAAAATGATTTAGTTGATCTTGGCTTATTTCTATGACTTCTTTATTAGTTTGTTCAAAGCTGTCAAGTAGCATTTGTTTTTCTTTTTCGTTGGGAATACTATCCAAACATATAACCACGAATTGATCGCCCATACACATCATTACATTGGTATGATAAATGGGTTGCGCTTTATCATCCACTGCTTTAAAGCTAATAGGTTTGAATTGCATTTTATCGCACCAGTAGGTAAAGGCCTCTTTATCTAATCTTTCAGACAAGCAACCATAGGCAATTTTATTTTGGTGATCAAGTACCATACTGCCTGTACCTTCTAAAAATTTCCCTTCTTTTTCGAAATGAGTTATATCAAGAAGATTTTCAATTTTATAATTAGATTGTAGAAATTCAATTACGCTTGATTTTCTCTCAGCTCTTCTATTTTCTGCATACATGGGATAAAGGCAAAGCGTTCCACTAGCGTGGGTGGAAACCCAATTATTAGGAAAAATAGAATCCGGGGTGGAAGGGTCTTTTGTATCTTGAATAACGTTTACTTTAATTTGATGTGCGCGTAAACTCTCCACCATTGCATCAAATTCTGCAATGGCTAATTCATTGGCGTTTTCAATATTGATATTTGATTGAAAAAAATTATTTGCTGCCGTTTGCTGGTTAAAATAAAATTGATAAGGTCTAACCATTAAAATTTCCATGTGCAAATTTTTAAAAATTATAGGGGCTTTCTATCTAAAGGCATACTCATGCAATGAAAACCACCTCTTGCTCTTGATAATTCTGAGGAGGGCATGAGAATGATGGTATTTTGTATGGCGTCAGGACTTTTGATTCCTTTTTCAAAATCTATTAATAATTCCTTTACCCCAACCACTTCAAAACCCTTGTTCTTAAAGGCTTCTACAGTTTTGTCGTTTCGGTCATAGCCAAGTACCACTCCTTCTTTTAAAGCAAGTACATTACAAGAATCTGTCCATTGTTCTCTGGCATTGTAAGGAAATTCATTGTTCCCAGAATATATAAATTGAGCGCCGTTTTTACAACCAAAGTCTTCTCTGCTTATTTCATCTAAGAGTTGTTCTAAGTCGTTGATAATTGTAGGACTCTTTTGTTTGGTTCTTTCAAATTTCCAAATAGTTACCGATTCTTTTTGAGTGCTTTCAAAAAATTGACTTACTTGATTATCTTGTTTGCCTTGCAAACCGTCTTTTGAAAAATTACCTAATATTACCCAAGTGTCTTTTTTAACCTGTGTAAAAATGGTATCAATATGCATGTAGTCTCTTTTCTTAGGAATTTTGACAATGCTTACTTTATCCACTAATGCTTTACTAAATAAAATTTCGGTGAGTTGGATGGCTGCACTCATACTAGTTCTTTCACTTACACCAATAATTACATGCTGTGGGGAAATCATCATAATGTCGCCACCTTCAAGAGTTACTTTTTCTTCATTCTCTTTTTCGTTTAAAAGGGAAATGGGGTCTTTTTGTGATAGCTCAATTATAAAAGCACTACTGTTTTTAAATAAAGGATGATAATGAAATAAATATTTTGCAAATAAGGCTTCTCTTTTTCTAGCTAATTTGGCGGGCATATTTAAAACCAAATGATCCTTGATTACAATACCAATATCTCTTGTAAATATAAAATTAGGGATAGGAGGGAAGACGAGTTCATTTTGTATATCAACACCTGATAAAAAAGTGGAAGCGAGTTTAGTAGAAGTATATTTTTTTAAATCCTCTTGTAGTTGATAGCTGCAGCCTTCAATGGCAGCCACCGCTGCAATAAGTTGGTTTTTGATATCGGCATCTTCTAAAATGCTCGCTAATAACCATTCTATTTCTAATACTTTATCCGAGGCGTGAAAATGCGGATGACCTGGTTTGTAAAAGGCACGATCGTTTTTAGGATCGTCAATAAAATGCATACCAGGCTTCATTTTTTCAGGGTCTAAAAAATAAAGTAGAAGTTTGGTATAATAGTCATATTCGTTTTCGCGAATACTTTTTAAATGAACAATATCTTCAAATAGCCAATCCTGTGCTTTAGAGGGTATTACTTTGCCTAAGCCTTTATCGGGGCTGTGAACGAGTAGTCTTTTAAGTTCACCAATTTCTGAATGAACAGACAATATATTTTCTTGCATAAAATAATTATTAAAATAAATTTAACTCTTTTTATTTGCTTTCCAATAGCAATAAATCGTTAAAAGCAATCTCGTATTCCTTGTTCATAGATCTAATTAATGCATTTTTATCTTGGTAGCTTTTTTCTACAATATGCATTTTAGCAGCATCTGTATAAATAGCAGGGTTGGCCATTTCTAATTCAATAGCTGCCTTTTCTGTATGTAAGATTTCTATATTATGCTCAAGTTGTGAGATAACTTTTTGTAATTTTTGAATTTGCTTTTGTAAGTCTTTGTCAATGGCTTGTGGTTTTATTTCTACTGGGGCGACAACTTCTTGCTTCGCTTGCTTGCGCGTATCTTTAGACCCTATATTTTTACTAGGTTCTGCTAATTGTGCTTTTTGTTTAGCCATTCTTTCTTTCCACTCTAACCATTCTTTATAATCGCCTTTGAATTCAATAATTTTTTCATCTTCAATTTCCCAAATTTTATTTGCAGTCTTTGAAATAAAATAACGGTCGTGACTTACTAAAATAATGGTACCATCATATTTAGTAAGGGCTTCCGCTAATAATTCAACGGTTACCATATCTAAGTGGTTGGTAGGCTCATCCAGCATTAAGAAATTGGCCTTACTAATAATTGTTTTAGTAAGGGCAACTCTTGCTTTTTCTCCTCCACTTAGTACTTTAATTTTTTTATCAATCTCATCACCTCCAAATAAGAAACAACCTAATAAAGCGCGCAGTTCTAATTCAGTATTTTTAGTACCGCATTCTTGTACTTCCTTTAAAATAGTATTGTTTAAGTTCAAAGATTCTAATTGGTGTTGGGCATAAAAACTCTCTTCTACATTATGGCCCCAAACTCTTTCTCCATCAAACTTTTCCATACCTGCCACAATTCTAAGAAGGGTAGACTTCCCTTTTCCATTGGCACCAATTAATGCAATTTTATCGCCTCTTTCAATTTCTGCAAAGGCATTGTCTAAGATTTGAACATTGGGAAAGCTTTTACCTATGCCCTTTAAGTCTACTAATACTTTGCCTGGTGTTTTATCTACTGCAAAATTGATTCTAATATTAGGTCTCTCAATTTTAACATCTTCAATCACATCTAATTTATCCAAGCGCTTTTGAATTGACTGTGCCTGTGCAGCCTTAGAAGCCTTGGCTTTAAATCTTTCAATAAACTTTTCTTGTTGTTTGATATAATCTTGTTGATTCTCAAAGGCACGTTGTTGTATTTCTACTCTTTGTTCTTTTTCAATTTCATAATGCTCGTAATCGCCTGTGTAAAAATGTAATTGTTGTTGATAGACCTCTACAATTTTATTCACCATTTTATTTAAAAAATACTTATCGTGACTTACAATAACTACACTTCCTTTATAATGCAATAAATATTTCTCTAACCATTCGATACTTGGTAAGTCTAAGTGGTTGGTAGGCTCATCTAATAATAATACATCGGGTTGTTGCAAAATCATTTTAGCAAGTAGTACACGCATTCTCCAACCTCCACTAAATTCTTTATAGGGGCGAGATAAGTCTTTAATAGCAAATCCTAGTCCATGTAAAACTTCTTCTGCTTTATGGTTAATATTATAGCCATCTAGTAAATCTATTTCGTGTAAGGCGTCGGTGTATTTAATAAGCAAATCATTGTCCTCAGAATTTGCTTCTAATTCTTTGCCCAATTGCTCAATTTCTTTTTCCAATTCACGCACTCTTTCAAAAGCGCCTAGTGCCACTTCCGTAATAGATTCGTTGGTGTCAAAGCTTAATAAGTCTTGGTGTAAATAGCCAATGGTGGTATCTCTTCCTTTTTCAACAGTTCCTTTGCTAGGTGTAAGTTGCCCAACCAAAATTTTCAATAAAGTAGACTTCCCCGTACCATTATAGCCAATTAAACCAATGCGTTCGCCTGGTTGGATGGACCAATTCGCCTCACTCACAATTACTCTTGCCCCAAACTCAAATGTCAGATTCTGCAAACCTATTAGCATATTTTTTCAATTCAGACCGCAAAGTTAGCAAGTTGGACAATCTAATTATGCATAAATTTGGAAAAAGATTCTATGAAGCCCATTTTCTTTATCCTATTTGCCTTTTTAGTGATGGCTTGTACTAGTCCTGAAGACCCTGCTATCAATAAGGAGCTATGGGCATTTAGCCCTCAAAATAATCAAGGAAATTTTGATAAAGCCCTGATGCCATTATTAAATAATTACCAAGAATTATTAAAAGGGGTAGCAGCTGGTGATACCGCCTATATTTTCAATGCGGCAAAAACACTTATTCAATTAACCGATTCTTTCCCTGCTGCAGCCATCAGTTTTAAGGACAGTTTATTGCATGAGCAGGCAAAACAATCGCTAAATAATATTAATGCTGAATTACAAGGCCTCCTAGCTGAGCAAAGTTTTCCCGCGCTAAATATGGCCACACATATGGTATCTATTCAGTTTTTGAATTTATTAGCTACAGTGGGATACCAAGAAAAGAATATTTATGTATTTAATGTACAGGATGAAAAATTGGAAGATGGATTGATTTGGTTTGGATGGAATAAGACTAGTAAGGATCCTTATCATTCAAATAGAAAAGACGAAGTATTGGCGCAGCAGTTATTACAAGAATAAGGCTATTGGCTTGGCTTTTTTTGTTCAAAAATTATCATGGCATTTACACTTAAAGTAGAGGTAATATAAATTTCTTGTCTACTGTTTCCATCTTTCACCACCATGAGTGCAGTATTGGGAGCTACCGTGCCTAAATTATGTGCCACAATAATAATTTCATGACGGTTATTGTCTTTATTGAAATTCACCTCAAAATGAGTAGCCTTGTAGCTTAATCTTTTATTTTCTAGTAATAAAACTTTATTATCAAAAATCATAATGGTGTCGTTGTCAATGGTACCATTGTCGTATAAGTCAATGCTAATGGAAGGGCTATTGACAATAACTTGTTTGACTAATTTATTTTCTCTACCTACTATAACCCATGGTAGTATTTGGCCAGAAGACTTAGTGCCGCTTATATTTGGACTAGCACTCGTTTCATTAATAGCAACTGCTTTAGTATTCTCTTCTAAAGTATTCACTGCACTAGTTGGAGCAGCAGTTGTTTGAGTAGGATTGCTTGTACTAGCTTGAATAGAATTTGCTTTTGTTGCGTTTGACTTTGTTGTTGAACTAGACTTTATAGTACTACTTAGCTTTGTTGTATTCGTTAATTTAGAAGCATTAGTTTGATTGGTCTTGGTAACTACTTGTTTTGCTAGTTCTGTTTGTTTAGCGGATGTAGTTTTATTTTCTTTTTGTAGAGAAGTATTTTTTGTAATTTTCTCTTTGTCAATTATTTTATTTGAATTAATCTTTTTAGGTGTTACTGTTTTAACACTAAATTCCTTTACAATAGGACCTTCTTTTTCTAAATATACTTTTCCACCACCACAATCTTTTCCTGAGATTTCGTTGGTAGCGGTATAAGTACCTTCTAAAATTTCATATCCTCTCACTACTCGGTAGTTCAAAAAATTAGACATTAAACAGGCTTCAAAATTTCCCACTAATTTCTTTTTGTCAAAACGGGTTTCTCTAATACTTACTAGCTGCGCATTTTCTGAATGTATTCCAGTAGCCATTGCATTGGCTGTAAAATTATTGGATATTTTAGAATAGGTACTGGCCGTTAGGGTATGGTCGGGGTTTTCTTTAATAATAATTTCATAGGTAACAATTCTACCATCAAGGTCACTACTAGGTGTAAAATACCCTCTCCATTTCCCAGTAAGGTCTTGGCCCATAACGAGGGTGGGTATGCTAAAAGCGAGTAATAAATAAACAAGGCTGCGCATATTACAAAGCTATGTATAAAATATGAACCGCATTTGTTACCTTTGCAGACATATATTATAGTTAAAAAACATGGTTCAAATTCAATTTCCAGACGGCGCGGTAAGATCCTATGAAAAAGGGATTACTGCTTTAGGTATCGCTAAATCCATCAGTGAAGGATTGGCAAAAAAAGTATTAGCAGCTTCAGTAAACGGAGAGGTATATGATGCAACGCGCGCTATTAACGAAGACGCGGCCTTAAAATTATTAACCTGGGACGACGCCGATGGTAAAAATACCTTCTGGCATTCCTCTGCGCATTTATTAGCAGAAGCTGTAGAAATGCAATTTCCAGGTGCTAAGTTTTGGGTAGGACCCGCACTAGAGAAAGGCTTTTATTATGATATCGATTTAGGAGATAAAAGCATTAAGGAAGAAGATGTTTTATTGCTTGAAAAAAAGATGAATGAATTAGCCAAGCAAGCCAACGCCTACATTCGTAAAGAAATGTCTAAGGCAGAAGCAACCGCTTATTTCACAGAGAAAAAAGATGAATACAAATTAGATTTATTATCCGGCTTAGAGGATGGTAGTATTACTTTTTATTCACAAGGTGCCTTTACCGATTTATGTCGTGGACCACATATTCCAAATACCTCTTTTATTAAAGCCATCAAAATTACCAATATCGCAGGAGCGTTTTGGAAAGGGGATGAAAAAAATAAAATGTTGACAAGGGTATATGGAATTACTTTTCCGAATCAAAAAGAATTAGATGAATATTTATTGCTTTTAGAAGAAGCTAAAAAAAGAGATCACCGTAAACTAGGAAAAGAATTAGGCATTTATACCATGGATGATGATGTAGGACCGGGTCTTCCTTTATGGATGCCGAATGGAACGATTATTATTGAGGAGTTAGAAAATTTAGCCAAACAAACAGAAGAGGATGCAGGCTACAAAAGAGTAGTGACGCCACATATAGCCAAGGAGAGTATGTACATTAAGAGTGGTCACTTACCTTATTATGAAGATAGTATGTTCCCTCCGATGGAATTAGACGGCACTAAATATTATTTAAAAGCAATGAACTGTCCGCATCATCATAAAATCTTTGATGCAGAACCTAAAAGCTATAAAGACATGCCACTTCGTTTAGCGGAGTATGGAACTTGTTATAGATATGAACAAAGCGGAGAATTATTTGGACTCATGCGTGTACGTTGTTTGCATATGAATGATGCGCATATTTATTGTACCAAAGAACAATTTGCACAAGAGTTCAGAGCGGTAAATGAAATGTATTTAAAGTATTTCAAAATTTTTGGTATTGATAAATACGTGATGCGTTTAAGTTTACATGATCCCAAAATACTAGTGCAGAAATATATTAACGAACCTGAACTTTGGTTAGAAACAGAAGCCATGGTGCGTGCTGTATTAATTGAAACAGGAACGCGCCTTTAGGAACGCATGAGCGTTTTATTGGATTTTTATTGGAGCATTATGCAGGTAAGTTCCCTGTATGGTTAGCGCCATTGCAAGTGAAAATTTTACCTATTAGCGATAAGTTTATGCCTTATGCCGAGCAGGTGTTTGCACAATTTAAAAAAGCAGGGGTGAGGGTGGAAATTGATGACAGAAATGAAAAAATTGGAAAGAAGATTAGAGATACTGAAATCATGAAAGTGCCGTATATGCTGGTGATTGGTGAGAAAGAAGTGACTGAAAATAAGTTATCTGTTAGACGTCAAGGAAAAGGAGATATGGGAATTTTAGACAAAGATTTATTCCTAAATCAGGTACTAGAAGAAATCAAAGAAAGATTAGCGCCTATATCATAACAAAGACTATCTTTACAAAACTTAATAAACGTTTAATTACTTAATGGCATTACCGAACAGAGGACCCAGATTTAACCCAAGGTTTCAAAGACAACAAGAACCAGAGCATCGAATTAATGATCGTATTCGAGTTCCACAAATCAGATTAGTTGGAGACAACATTACAGTGGGTGTTTACAATACACAAGATGCGCTGAAAATAGCTGCTGACCAAGGTTTAGACCTAGTGGAGATTTCACCAACTGCCGATCCTCCAGTATGTAAAGTCATTGATTATAAGAAGTTCCTTTACGAGAAAAAGCGTAAGGAAAAAGAGATGAAGGCGAACTCTAAACAATCCGAGATTAAAGAGATTCGTTTTACGCCAGGAACTGATGACCACGATTTTGATTTCAAAGCAAAACACGCAGAAAAATTCTTACAAGACGGCAATAAGGTGAAAGCCTATGTTCAATTTAAAGGTCGTGCCATCATGTTCCAGGACAGAGGCCAGCTACTTTTATTGAAATTTGCAGAGCGTCTAGCCGAGGCTGGAACTTTGGAAAGTATGCCTAAATTAGAAGGTAAAAGAATGTTTGCCATTTTCCAACCTAAAGCAGGTGGAAAGAAGAAGCCTACATCTTAATTCATTTCTGAGTTCGGATATTGGTTTAAACTATTGATTTTCAACCTATTTATACAATGAGTCATCCCTAAACATGGAATGGCTCATTTTTTTTGCTATCTCGCTAATTGCACGTACCTTCGCCATCCATTTCCCACAAGGCTCAACAAGTGCACTGCCTGAGCAGCGCCGCCAGTAGGGAGTAATCGTAAAGATTATATAATGCCAAAAGTTAAAACTAACTCGAGCGCGAAAAAGCGTTTCAAAGTTACCGGAACCGGTGAAATCACCTTCCAAAAAGCCTTCAAAAGACACATTCTTACCAAAAAATCTACAAAGCGCAAAAGAGCGATGAGAAAAAAAGGACTTGTTGGGTCAACTAACAAAGACTTCGTTCTACGTTTATTAAGATTAAAAGGGTAATTTAAAAGGATAGTCAAACACTTAACCAGACTAAGGTTTATTTAAACAAAATTCAATTCACCGGATCCAATCAATAACTTGATAAACAGGATTCAAAAAAATATTAATTATGCCACGTTCAAAAAATGCCGTTGCATCGAGAGCAAGAAGAAAAAAGATATTCGAACAAGCGAAAGGGTTTTATGGTAAACGTAAAAACGTTTATACCGTTGCCAAAAACGTATTAGAGAAAGGTTTAACTTATGCCTATGTAGGTCGTAAGTTGAAAAAGCGTGAGTACCGTACTTTATGGATTGCGCGTATCAATGCAGCAGTGCGTGAAGAAGGGCTTACTTACAGCCAATTCATTAACCTTTTAGCAAAGAAAGGATCTGATTTAAACCGTAAGGTTTTAGCAGACTTAGCTATGAACGAGCCAGCAAGCTTCAAAGCCTTGGTTCAATCAGTTAAGTAGTTTTTTTGTAGGTTTTTAATAAAATATAAAACCTACAAAAAGAACCTCTAATGATTTTTAAATTCCCCCCGACTACTCGGGGGGAATTTGTTTTTAAGGCATATCCTTATTTAAAATAGAAACCCGACAACCCGCCCAAATTCCCGTCCAAAATTTCCATCCCCAATATCCGTTCAAATAACTATTTTTGTAATCTAAAAATAACAAGCTAACAACCCTGTTTTAAAATGAACAATACCTACACCTCGTTGGTTAATCAAACCTTTCATTTTCCCCAAGAAGGTTTTGATGTGGATGATAATGGTTATTTACAATTTAATGGAGTAGATCTTAAAGCCATTATTGAAAAACATGGCACTCCCTTAAAGTTAACTTACTTGCCTAAAATAGGTATGCAAATTAAAAAAGCCAAGCAAATGTTTGCAGCAGCTTTTAAAAAGCATAAGTACGAGGGGGAATATTTTTATTGTTATTGCACCAAGAGTTCTCACTTTTCATTTATTGTAGAAGAAGCCTTAGGCCATAATGTACATTTAGAAACTTCTTTTGCATATGATATTGATATCATTAATCAATTATATAAGCGTAGGAAAATTAATAAAGAAATTTTTATTATCTGTAACGGCTATAAGCAGAAATTATACATGAGTAGAATTTCAAAATTAATTAATACAGGTTTCAAAAATGTAATACCTATTTTAGATAATAAAGAAGAGCTACAATTTTATAAGCGAAATACGAAGGAGCCTTTTAAATTAGGTATTAGAGTAGCTTCAGAAGAAGAGCCTAGTTTCCCTTTCTATACATCCCGCTTAGGCATCAGAGCTAAGGATATCCTAGAGTTTTATGTAGATGAGATTGAGGGGTATGAAGATAAGTTTCAATTAAAAATGTTGCATATCTTTTTAAATAAAGGCATAAAAGATGATATCTATTATTGGTCTGAATTAAACAAGATTATCAACTTGTATTGTCAGCTTAAAAAAATCTGTCCTGAATTAGATTCTATAAATATAGGTGGTGGTTTTCCTATTAAGCATTCATTAGGTTTTGAATATGATTATCAATTCATGATTAATGAAATTGTATCGAACATTAAGAAGGCTTGTAAGAAGGCAAAAGTACCTATGCCCAATATTTATACCGAGTTTGGAAGCTTTACAGTGGGAGAGAGCATGGCGCATATTTATAAGGTGCTTGCTGAAAAGAAACAAAACGATAGAGAGTGTTGGTATATGATTGATTCTTCTTTTATCACTACTTTACCAGATACCTGGGGTATTGGAGAAAAGTTTTTGATGTTGCCGGTTAATAAATGGGAAAATGATTATCAACGTGTGGTATTAGGAGGACTTACTTGCGATAGTCATGATTATTATGATTCAGAAGAACATATCAATGAAGTTTTCTTACCTAAATTGAAAAATGAATTATTAGAAGATAAGGCCGAAGAGAATAATGAATCTTTATATGTAGGATTTTTCCATACAGGTGCTTATCAAGATCAAATTAGTGGTTATGGTGGTATTAAGCATTGTTTGATTCCATCACCTAAACATGTGATTGTAGAAAAGGATGCGAAAACGGGAAAGATGGTTGATTGGGTCTATGCTAAAGAACAAACTGCTCAATCCATGCTTAAGATTTTAGGCTATTTAAGATAGTCTCTAATTTAGTCTAGAATATATTCTCGGAATCTCTTAATTACTGAGAATTTACTCTATTTATATGCCAATATGGCATATTATCTTATTATTAACTGCCTAAAAGTCTCAAAAACAAATTTGTAAGAGATTTTTAAATCACCTAATTTTGGTTCAAATAGTAGATGTTATGTACCCTGAAGAGTTTGTATTACCAATGAAAGCTGAATTAGTTGATAATGGTTTTGAAGATCTAACAACAGCAGCTGAAGTTGAAAATGCAGTTAAACAAGAAGGTACAACACTGTTAGTGATCAATTCGGTTTGTGGTTGTGCTGCTGGTGCTTGTAGACCAGGTGTTTTAATGGCAGTAGCAAACGCAACTCAAAAACCAGATCGTATCACAACTAGTTTTGCAGGTTTCGATATAGAAGCGATAAACAAAGTAAGAGAATTACATTTGCCTTATCCTCCTTCTTCACCAGCAATTTTATTATTTAAAGATGGTCAGTTAGTGAATATGGTGGAAAGACACCAAATTGAAGGCCGACCTGCTCAAGTTATCGCACAGCATTTAATTTCAGTGTTTCAAGAACATTGTAATTAATTCAAAAATATTGATAAACGCTTTTTGTTTTTAGATGGGTTAGTAAACACGGCCGCACTTTCTAGTGTGGCCTTTTTTTTTCGTACATTGCATTACCTTATTTATATTATTCTATGTATCCCAATTTATATTATTTAGTCGATGACTTATTTGGTGTTAAATTAAATGGATTAAAGCTCATCAATTCATTTGGGTTTTTTGTAGCCATCGCCTTTGTGGCTTCTGGTTATGTATTATACTTAGAATTAAAAAGAAAGGAAGCATTAGGGGAGTTTACTTCTAAAGAAGAAAAAATAATTGTGGGAGCACCAGCTTCTACTGTTGATTTAATTACCAATTTTATTTTTGGCTATTTATTTGGTTATAAGATAATTGGAGCCTTTACCATTGAAAATGCTTTAAATAATACACAGGCCTTTATTTTATCCTTAGAAGGAAATATGCTCGCGGGTTTATTGGTAGGTGGGCTTATGGTTTATATAAAATGGAGAGAAAAAAATAAAGAAAAATTAGCGAAGCCTGAAACCAGGACCTTTACCGTATGGCCGCATGATAGAGTAGGCGAAGTAGTTTTACAAGCTGCCTTATGGGGTTTTTTAGGCGCCAAAATTTTTCATAACCTAGAAAATATAGATGAATTAATAAAGGATCCTATTGGTTCCCTTATTTCTTTTAGTGGATTAACATTTTATGGGGGTTTAATTTTAGCGACCATTGGTGTCATTGTATATATCAGAAAACACAATATTAGAGTCATTCATTTTGCTGATGCGATGGCACCCACTATGTTGTTTGCCTATTCTGCAGGAAGAATTGGATGCCATATTAGTGGTGATGGAGATTGGGGTATTGTCAATTTAGCACCCAAGCCTTTTGACTGGTTACCTGATTGGACTTGGTCTTCCACCTATGCACATAATGTTTTAAATGAAGGGGTGCCTATACTAGGTTGTGAGGGCAATTATTGTAATGAATTGCCGGTGCCAGTTTTCCCCACTACTTTGTATGAAATGGTCATCATGTTTACCTTATTTGCAATCATGTGGTCGTTTAGAAAAAAAATTACACAACCAGGTATACTTACTGGTATCTATTTAATTTTTGCAGGTGGGGAAAGGTTTTTGATTGAAAAAATTAGAGTGAACAATAAATACATGTCACTTCCTTTTCAACCTACCCAAGCAGAACTTATTTCTACTTTTTTAATACTTATTGGAATTGTATTTTTGATTCAATCAAAGCGTTGGTTCCCTAAAACTATTGTTAAACCATAAATAATTTTTATGCCGTCATTTGATATTGCTAGCTCTGTAGATATTCAAACATTGGATAATGCAGTAAATATTGTGAAAAAAGAAATAACAAATCGTTTCGACTTTAAAGGCAATCATGTTGTGATTGATTTGAATAAGAAAGATTATATGTTGAAATTAGAATCAGATTCTGAAATGAAAATTCAGCAAATTGTAGATGTTTTAATTAGCCGTGCTATGAAACAAGGCATTGAAGCATCCTCCTTTGATTTTTCTAAAGATGCATTCCCTAGTGGTAAAATCTTCAAAAAGGACGTTTCTGTGAAAAATGGTCTGAAGCAGGAAGATGCTAAAAAGGTGGTCAAACTCATCAAAGAGAGCGGTTTAAAGGTGCAGGCGGCCATTATGGACGATATTGTACGTGTTACAGGCAAGAAAATCGATGATTTACAAGATGTTATAGCTGCTTGCAGGGAATTATGAGAGAAGGTATCCATCCAGAAGCGTATCGTTTTGTAGTGTTCAAGGACATGTCAAACGGTATTCAATTCTTAGGCAAATCAACTGCACAAACTAAGGAAACAGTAATGTTTGAAGACGGTAAAGAGTATCCAGTTATTAAATTGGAGATTTCTAACACTTCACATCCGTTTTACACTGGTAAAAACATGTTGGTTGACACCGCTGGTCGTATTGATAAATTCAACAAGCGTTACGCCAAGAAGCAATAAAAGAGAGACCATTAAAAAATATACTTTTTTATACTTATTCAAACCCTTTCTTACGCAAGTAAGAGAGGGTTTTTTGTCAAAAAAGACTTTTGAGTACTTACCTTTGTAATGTAAATTATCAATTATGCAAACACTAGATATACTTGCTTTTGGAGCCCACCCCGATGATGTGGAGTTGGGTTGCGCAGGGGCATTGCTTGTCGCAGTGTCTGAAGGAAAAAAAGTAGGCATCGTTGATTTAACCAAAGGGGAGTTAGGAACAAGAGGCACCACTTCACAAAGATTAAAGGAAGCACAATTAGCTTCTCAAGTAATGGGCATAGGTGTGAGAGAAAATTTAGGTATGGCGGATGGCTTTTTTGAGAACAATAAAGAAAATCAATTTGCCATTATAGAAACCATTAGAAAATACCAACCTTCTATTATTTTTTGCAATGCACCCGAGGACCGTCACCCGGATCATGGTCGCGCATCTAGCTTAATAGTGGACTCCGCATTTTTATCGGGCCTTGTTAAAATTCAAACTACACATAATGGAGTCGTGCAAGCTCCTTGGAGGCCTTCTCAAGTTTTTCATTATATTCAATCCAGAAGCTTAACGCCTAATTTTGTAATAGATATAAGTCCATTTATGGAAAAGAAGATGGAAGCCATACTAGCACATAGTTCTCAGTTTTACGATCCCAATTCAACAGAGCCAGCTACCTTTATTTCAGGCAATGCTTTTTTAGAATTTGTGAAAGGAAGAGCCAAAGAATTAGGACATCAAATAGGAGTAGATTATGCAGAAGGTTTTATTACCCAAAAGTTATTAGGTATTCGTAGTTTTGAGGCAATCATTCAAAAGACAACATAAAAATATTGTAACCCTTTTTAATTTAAAATTATGGCCATAGTTAAAGTAGGATTAGTGCAAATGACATGTGAGGCATCAAAATCTGCCAACACTTCAAAAGCAATTGAAAAAGTAAGAAAGGCAGCGAAAAAAGGGGCGAACATAATTTGCTTACAGGAATTATTTACTTCACTTTATTTCTGTGATGTTGAGGCCTATGAAAACTTTAAATTAGCAGAACCTATTCCTGGTGAAACCAGTAATACACTATCTGCTTTAGCGAAAGAATTAGGGGTTGTTATCATTGCTTCTTTATTTGAAAAAAGAGCTGAAGGTTTATACCATAATACCACTGCGGTTTTAGATGCCGATGGAACTTATTTAGGTAAGTACCGTAAAATGCATATCCCCGATGACCCTGCTTATTACGAAAAATTTTATTTCACGCCAGGTGATTTAGGCTATAAAGTTTTCAAAACTAAATTTGCCACTATTGGTATTTTAATATGTTGGGATCAATGGTATCCAGAAGCTGCAAGAATTACGACTTTAATGGGTGCTGAAATGTTATTTTATCCAACCGCTATTGGTTGGGCGACATCACAAGACGAAGCTACGAATAAAGAACAGTACAATGCTTGGCAAACTATACAACGTAGTCATGCAGTTGCCAATGGAGTGCCTGTGATTAGTGTCAATAGAGTAGGGCTAGAACAAGAAGGTCTGATGAAATTCTGGGGAGGTAGTTTTGTAAGTAATCCCTTTGGAACTTTGTTATACGAAGCTTCACATGATAAAGAAGAAGTAGCTGTCATTGATATTGATACAGAAAAGTCGGATAGCTATAGAACGCACTGGCCATTCCTTCGTGATCGTAGAATTGATTCTTATGCACCTATTACTAAAAGATATTTAGACGAAGAGGCTGACTAATTAATAGATCAGCTAAATAATTAAAATTTTAAGTAGACATACCGATACAAATGACCAACGCTACACCCAAATCTTTAGGTTATTATTTTCCAGCAGAATTTGCGCCGCATGACGCCATTTGGTTAAGTTGGCCCCATAAAGAAGAAAGTTGGCCTGGTAAAATTGCCAGTATTTATCCTTCCTATACTGAGTTTATAAAAATTGTTTCTCTAACAGAAAGAGTTTGTATTAATGTAGTAGATGAAAAAATGCGCAATTCTGCACAAAAGATGTTGCAATTAGCAGGCGTTAATTTAGAGCGTGTTCAGTTTTATATGCACCCCACCAATGATGCTTGGTGCCGCGATCATGGCCCTGCTTTTTTATTAAGAGATAATGCAGTAGATCCTAAAGTAATTATAGATTGGAATATTAATGCATGGGGTGGAAAATATCCGCCTTATGATTTAGACGATGTAATTCCTACACGTATTGCAACTGCTTTAGGTTTACCAGTATTTCATCCAGGTATAATTATGGAAGGAGGCTCGGTCGATTTTAATGGAGCCGGAACAGTAATGACATCAAAATCTTGTTTGTTAAACCCAAATAGAAACCCGCATTTACATCAAGATCAAATTGAAAAATATTTGAGTGACTATTATGGCATTGACCAAGTATTATGGGTAAGTGATGGTATTGTGGGAGATGATACTGATGGACATATAGACGATACCGTTCGTTTTGTAAATGAAGACACTGTGATTACAGTTATTGAGGATAATGTGCTTTCAGCGAATCATGAAATATTACAACAGAATTTAAAAGAATTAAAGCAGATGCGACTACTTAGTGGTAAGCAATTAAATATTGTAGAACTACCTATGCCTGCCGAAGTAATTTATGAAGGACAAAGCCTTCCTGCATCTTATGCTAATTTTTATATCAGCAATGGACATATTATAGTACCTACATTTCAAGAGCCAAGTATAGTATCTAAATAAAGTATAATGCACATGCTATTTTTAAAAAGAACTTTCTTCCCTATTGGACTTATTGGTTTTATAGTTATGACAACCATTACGGCATGTAATTATTTTCCGTATGCTAAAACCAATCGAGTCTATAAAAAACATACCAAGGAATTAGTTAAATTCTTAAAAGAGAATCCTAGTATTCAAACCATTAGTCAATTGCCAAAGGCAGAAGCCTGGGTAGGCACCACTAATTTTGATTTACGCAAACCTAATTTTGTAGTCATTCATCACACAGCACAAAATTCTTGCGAACAAACTCTAAAAACCTTTACGCTTGAAAGAACCAAGGTGAGCGCCCACTATGTTATTTGCAAGGACGGCACCATACACCATATGTTGAATGATTATATGAGGGCTTGGCATGGAGGAATTTCAAAATGGGGCAACAACAGTGACTTAAATTCAAGCTCTATAGGTATTGAACTAGACAATAATGGTTTTGAGCCTTTTGATAGTGCACAAATTAATAGTTTGCTATTGTTATTAGCTCAATTGAAGGAGAATTATAAAATACCAGATGCCAATTTTATTGGCCATGCCGATATCGCACCCATAAGAAAAGTAGATCCTAATATTCAGTTCCCTTGGATTTTGTTAGCCCAAAACGGATATGGTCTTTGGTTTGAGCCAAACGAACAGTATACCTTACCTGAATCAATCTCTATTCCTTTTGCCTTGGCCATGGTGGGCTATGATATCAAGGATACCACAGCAGCCTTGCTCGCTTTTAAGCGACATTTCAGAGCCGATAGTACGGCTGTGGTTACTGAAAATGACCGCTCAGTATTATATCAATTAATTCAAAATAAATTATCGCACTAACAATTGTTAGCGTAATTTTGTATCAAATATATAAGGTATGAATTTCAATTTAACAGAGGAGCAGCTAATGATTCAAAGAGCTGCTCGTGAATTTGCACAACAACAATGTTTGCCAGGTGTCATTGAAAGAGATGAACATCAAAAATTTCCCAAAGAACAAATGGAGCAATTAGCCGACCTAGGTTTTTTAGGTATGATGTCTTCCACTGAATATGGTGGAGCTGGAATGGACACCATTAGCTATGTGATTGCCATGGAAGAAATTAGTAAAGTAGACGCCAGTGTTTCTGTGGCTATGAGTGTAAATAATAGTTTAGTGTGTTGGGGCTTGGAACATTATGCCAATGAGGAACAAAAGAAAAAATATTTAACACCCTTAGCACAAGGTAAAAAAGACGGTGCTTTATATATTGGTGCTTTTTTATTAAGTGAGCCAGAAGCGGGCAGCGACGCTACGCATCAACATACATCTGCCATTGATAAAGGCGATCATTATTTATTAAATGGTGTAAAAAATTGGATTACCAATGGTTCTACTGCATCTGTATATTTGGTGATGGCGCAAACAGATGCTTCTAAAGGCCCAAAGGGTATCAATGCTTTTATAATCGAAAAAAATACACCAGGTGTTTTAGTAGGAGCGAAAGAAAATAAATTAGGAATTAGAGGTAGTGATACACATGCCATTTCATTTATGGATTTAAAAGTGCCCAAAGAAAATAGAATAGGGGCCGATGGTTTTGGTTTCTCCTTTGCTATGAAAACTTTAAATGGTGGTAGAATTGGTATTGCTGCACAAGCATTAGGTATTGCTAGTGGCGCTTATGAATTAGCCTTGGCCTATAGTAAACAAAGACAGTCTTTTGGAAAACCCATTCATGAGCATCAGGCCATACAATTTAAATTAGCTGAAATGGCTACTAGAATTCAATCGGCTAGGTTACTTTGTTATCATGCAGCTTGGGAAAAAGACAATGGCTTAGATTATACAACTTCAGCTGCCATGGCTAAACTACATGCATCTGATACTGCTATGTGGGCTGCCACAGAAGCTGTTCAAGTGCATGGAGGATATGGTTTTGTAAAAGAATACCATGTTGAAAGGTTAATGCGTGATGCAAAAATTACGCAAATTTATGAGGGTACGAGTGAGATTCAAAAAATGGTTATTGGCAGAAATATTACAAAATAATTTATGCCTGTAAATACCGAAGCCTATCATTCTATTAAAGAACAATTGCAAGGAAAAAATGTGCAGTTGGTGGCTGTTAGTAAAACCAAGCCTAATGAAGATATTGAAGCCCTATACGCCTTAGGTCAAAGAAATTTTGGTGAAAATTATGTACAAGAATTAGTAGATAAAGCTGCGAGTTTACCTTCCGATATACATTGGCATTTTATAGGACATTTACAATCCAATAAAGTAAAATACATAGCACCCTTTGTGTATTTAATTCATGGAGTCGATTCTGAAAAACTATTAGCAGAAATTAATAAGCAGGCCATTAAGCAAAATAAAATGATTGCTTGTTTACTACAAGTGCATATTGCTACAGAGGAAACTAAGTTTGGATTTGATGCAGTAAGTTTAACTGAATTTATTGCAAGTGGAAGACTTTCTAATTATACTAATGTAGTGATAAAAGGCCTAATGGGTATGGCAAGTTTTTCAGAAGACAAAGCCCTGGTTGAAAAAGAGTTTAGCACTTTAAAAAACATCTATGACCAAACGGCTACCCAGTTAAACAAAGTTCATTTTGATACCTTAAGTATGGGTATGAGCGGCGATTTCCCATTAGCCATTGAAAAGGGTAGTAACCTTGTAAGAATTGGAAGTTTGCTTTTTGGAGCAAGAAATTAATATTTACTTAGTGTATAGTAAAAAAAAGCTGCTCCTTCTAAAGGAGCAGCTTTTTTAGTATAGAGATTTTATTAAAAGAAAATTAGTATAATTATAATATTAAATTATTCAATTACAATTATTGAATCCTACTTTGTTTTGCCATAATCAAATACTAATTGACAGAAAGCTTTCACCCCCAATATAAATCCAGACTCATCTAAATAAAAATCGGGCGTATGGTGCGGGCCTGCTTTTCTAGGATCGGTTCCTTTAGGCATGCCACCTAAATTAAAAAAGAAGCTTGGTGCCTTGGCTGCAAAAAAAGAAAAATCTTCTGCACCTGTTATCCAGGTAGATTCAGAAACATTTTCATCACCTGCTGCCTTTATTAATGAAGGCAAAGTTTTTTTCACTAAAGCGGGGTCATTATAAGTCACTAAAGTTTTTGTATCAATAACTACATCTGCAGTTGCACCACTACTTTCTGCAATGGTTTTTACGGTATGTTTAATTCTTTCATGCACTTCTACTTGCATTTTGCTATCAAGGGTTCTAATAGTACCTGTCATCTCGGCTGTTTCAGGAATGATATTAGAACGTACGCCACTATTAATGGTACCTACTGTAATTACAAGTGGTGCCTTGGTTAAATCCATTTGACGACTTACAATATGTTGTAAGCCTTCAAGAGCACTTGCCGCAATAGGGTCTACGCCAGCCCAAGGTTGTGAACCATGACTACCTTTACCATTTACTTTAATGGTAAACCAATCAGAGGAAGCCATAAAGGCGCCTGATTTATATTTAATGGTGCCTACAGGTGTTTGAGAAGAGATATGAATGCCAAATACTGCTTCTACTTTTGGATCGTCTAATGCCCCTTCTTTAATCATAAGTTGTGCTCCACCTTCTTCATTTTCTGGAGCGCCTTCTTCAGCGGGTTGAAATAAAAACATAATGGTACCTGGCAGTTCTTTTTGCATGGTACTTAAGATTTTGGCAGTAGCCATTAACATAGCCGTATGTGAATCATGTCCGCAAGCATGCATTACACTTACTTTTTGGCCATTGAATTCGGTAGTTACTTTGGAAGCAAAAGGAATAGCCACTCTTTCATACACTGGTAAGGCGTCAATATCTGCTCTTAAGGCAATCACTGCACCTGGTTTACCCCCTTTTAAAACCGCCACTACACCTGTTTTAGCAACAGGGTATCTTACTTCAAGGTTTGGCAAGGTTTTTAAAAAATCGGCGATGTATTTTCCTGTGTTTACTTCTCTATTAGAAAGTTCAGGGAATTCATGGAAATGTCTTCTCCAAGCAATAAGTTCTGGCTCTACTTCTTTTAATAAAGAAGCATAGTTTTTAGGTAAGTCTTGTGCTACACTAGAGATAGTGACAAGTACCAATAAAGAAAGGAAAATTTTACGCATTTTATTTTGTTTTATCTTTTATTTCTAATTTTGAATTATTAATTCTCTTTAATTATTCTTTTAATTATTCTTTTAATATTTTATTCTACTATATAATTTTAGTTTAACGCTACCTTAAATTTCTAAGCTTGGTATTCTCCATAAATACCTCTTAATACATCAGCTATTTCTCCCAAAGTACAATAGTTTTCAATAGCATCAATTACAGAAGGCATAATATTTTCAGTACCCGATGCTGCTGCTTTAACCGCTGCTAAACAAGCTACCACTTTTATATTATCTCTACTGCTTTTTAAAGCTTTTAGTTTTTCTATTTGTTGAATTCTAATACTTTCATCAATTTGAAATACAGGTATATTAGTAGTAGAAGTAGATTCAAATTGATTCACACCTACAATTATTTTTTCTTTGGATTCAATCGCTTTTTGATAAGCGTAAGCGCTTTCTGCAATTTTGTTTTGCATAAATCCATTTTCAATAGAACTTACAGCACCACCCATTTCATCAATTTGGTTGATGAGTGCCAACGCTTTTTCTTCAAGTTCATTGGTCAGACTTTCAACAAAATAAGAACCTGCTAAAGGATCAGCTGTATCAGTAATGCCTGACTCATTGGCCACAATTTGTTGTGTTCTTAAAGCAATACTAGCTGCTTCTTGAGTAGGTAATCCCAAGGCCTCGTCAAAACCGTTGGTGTGTAAGCTTTGTGTACCACCTAGAACTGCTGCAATGGTTTGAATAGTAACCCTGCTAATATTATTTAAAGGCTGTTGTGCCGTTAAAGTAGCTCCACCTGTTTGGGTATGAAAACGAAGCATTAAAGCTTTTTCATCGGTGGCGCCTAAATCTTTCATTATAATAGCCCACATTTTTCTAGCCGCTCTAAACTTAGCCACTTCTTCAAATAAATTATTATGGGCGTTAAAAAAGAAAGAAAGTCTTTTGCCAAATACATTAATGTCTAAACCTTTTTCAATAGCAGCTTTTACATAGGCCTTGCCATTGCTTAAAGTAAAGGCTACTTCTTGAACCGCTGTACTGCCCGCTTCTCTAATATGATAACCTGAAATACTAATGCTATTCCACTTTGGTAAATGCTGACCACAGTATTCAAAAATATCAGTGATAATACGCATAGAATGTTTAGGAGGGTAGATATAGGTTCCTCTAGCAGCGTATTCTTTTAAAATATCGTTCTGTATAGTGCCTGCTAATTGTTTTAAATCAATACCTCTTTTTTTAGCCAAGGCAATGTATAGAGCTAGTAAAATAAAACCAGTAGAATTAATGGTCATAGAAGTGCTAATCTTATCTAAAGGAATATCCTTAAATAAAATTTCCATATCCTCAATAGAGCAAATAGATACACCTACTTTTCCTACTTCGCCTTCTGCTAAAGAATGGTCGGCGTCATAGCCAATTTGTGTAGGTAAGTCAAAGGCCACACTTAAACCCATTACCCCTTGCGATAATAAAAAATGATATCGTTTATTACTTTCTTCTGCGGTAGAGAATCCTGCATATTGACGCATTGTCCATAGCTTTCCTCTATACATATCGGATTGAACGCCTCTTGTATAAGGGAACTCGCCTGGTAATAATGTTTCATTTAAATTAGTGGGTAAATCGTTACAGGTATATACCTTCTTTATTTCAATGCCACTATCTGTCTTTTTTTCAGCTTCTTGCATGGTTAAATTTACGAAAAATTCAAAATACAGGGGCTTGTAAATGCCCCTAATATTGTACTTTTGTACTATAAATATTCAAATATGTCTTCAGATACCAATATAGCCTTTCAAACCCCTGTAACCTTCACAGAAGGAGCCATTACTGAGATTAACCGACTAATGGCCGAGCCAGACTTTGATCAGCAACAAAGACTAAGAGTAGGCGTAAAAGGAGGAGGATGCAGCGGTATGACCTATGTATTAGGTTTTGATGTACCTAAAGAAGAGGATGAAATTTTCTCTATTGAGGGTATCCCTTGTTGCATGGAAAAATCGCATCAGATTTATGTATATGGAATGGAGATAGATTGGCAAGGTGGTCTGAATAGCCGTGGATTTACTTTTAAAAATCCGAATGCGTCTAGTACCTGTGGATGCGGTACTTCATTTGCGGTTTAAAATTATTTGAAAAAATACATCATTCTCGCTCTCTGATCGCTTTGCTCACAAAGTTCGCTCGAATGAGTATTGTTTTCAATCTAATTTTAAACAAATTTCAGTTAGCAGTAAAGAATTTTCATAAGTGGTATTATGAATAGACTAACCACGATCTTATGAGAATAGCGTTAAGAAAAATCATAAATACATCGTTAAAAAATTGTGCATGTCTGAGCGAAGCGAGTTCACAATTTTAGATGAATTTATGATTTTTTAGCGTCATTCGAATCTGAGAGTGATAGGCTATTTATAATACTTATGAAAATAAAAAAGGCCCTGATTACTCAAGGCCTTTTTTATATCAATTCAATGTAGAATTATTTCTTTTTTTCTTCACGACCCAATGGGCGTGTTTTTGCAAAGTCAACTAGTACGGGTGCCGCTACAAAGATAGAAGAGTAAGTACCAGTGATAACTCCAATTAACATTGCGAATGCAAAACCTCTTGTTACTTCTCCACCGAAGATGAATAAGATTAAGATAGTTAAGAACACAGTTAAAGAAGTCATAATAGTACGACTCAATGTTTGGTTGATGGCTTTATTAATGATAGTCGCATTATCTACACCTTTCATTAATTGACTGTCCTCACGAATACGGTCATATACAATTACAGTATCGTTCATAGAGAAACCAATTACGGTTAATATAGCTGCGATAAAGTGTTGGTCAATCTCTAATGGGAAAGGCACCACTTTTCTTAAGAAACTAAATACGATTAAAGTAACGAATACATCGTGCAATAAAGAGAAGATGGTTCCTAAAGAATATCTCCAATCACGGAAACGTATAAAGATGTATAAACAAATTGCTAATAATGCAAAGATGGTTGCCTTGGTAGCACCTGCTTTTAAATCATCAGAGATAGTAGGAAGTACTGTTTGAGAACTTTGCTTATACTGAGAATCGAATTCTTTTAAAGAAGTTCCTGCTGGTAATTGCTTCTCCAAACCTTTGAATAATAAAGTTTCTACTTCTTCGTCAATATTATTGCCTTGTTCTTTAATTTTATAAGAAGTGGTAATGTTAATTTGGTTCTTAGAATCTACTGTTTTAATGATAGGAGACTCGCCGAATACTTTTTTCAAGTCTTCTCTTACTGCTTCAATATTCACTGCTTTAGCAAACTTGATAGTATAACTTCTTCCTCCAGCAAATTCAACACCTTCGTCAAATCCGTTAAAGAAACTAGCAATACCCATTACTAATACAACAGCAGATAATACATATGCATACTTTCTGAATTCAATGAATTTAAATGATGCATGCTTGAAGATACCTCTTGAAACTTTAGTGAAATATTCGAAGTGTCTGTTTTTGCTTGTGTAGATATCGGTAATTAAACGAGATACTAAAATTCCGCAGAATAAAGAAAGTAAAATACCAATGATTTGCGTTGTAGCAAAACCAAGTACTGGACCTAAACCAAAGTAAGCTAAGATACAAGCTGTTAATAGGGTAGTAACGTGTGCATCCAATACTGGAGACATTGAACGTTTATAACCATCTGTGACAGCCAACTGATAACTTTTTCCTTTCGTTAACTCCTCTTTAATTCTCTCAAATATAATTACGTTGGTATCTACCGCCATACCAATGGTTAATACTAAACCTGCAATACCAGGTGCTGTTAAAGTAAAACCTAAGGCGCTTAATATACCAATCGTGAAAAGTAAGTTTAATACTAAGGCGATATTCGCTACCCATCCACCTGTGTTAAAGTATAATAACATTAATGCGAAAATGACAAGGAAAGATATTCCAAATGCCATCGCACCACCTTGAATAGAAGCCAAACCTAAAGTAGGACCTACTAACTGCTCTTGAACAATTTTAGCAGGTGCTGGTAATTTACCACTCTCTAAAATTTCAGCTAAGTCTTGTGCTGTTTTTAAAGTATAGTTTCCAGAGATAGAAGAATTACCCGTCGTAATTGCATCATTTACATTCGGTGCTGAATAAACAATATTATCAAGTACGATAGCAAGCGGCTTGCCTACATTTTTAGAAGTCATCTTAGCCCAAATGCTGGTACCTAATTTATCCATATTCATTTTGATGGCAACTTTTCCGCGCTCATCAAAATCTTGTGCTGCATTGGCAACATGGTCACCTTCTAATTCTGCTTGACCATTATCTAAAGTTTTAATTGCATAAATTGGAAGTACGTCTTTGTTTTTAGGATCTTCGCTTTCGTTCTTACCATACATAAATACCAAGTTCGAAGGGAACTTAGATTTTACTTCAGGCATAGCTAAATAGGCGTTTAATTTACTTGTATCCTTTTTTAAAGTGTAACCAATTTCAGCAGGAAAAATGTATTGACCATTTTTTCCTTGATAAGGTTGCGTAAACTGAACTGTTTTTAATAAAGGGTTTTTATTAAGGTTCAATTTAGAAGTATCTGCCTTTACTAAACTATTCGTGTCTGAAACTCCATTTAAACTTGCTTCAATAGCTTTATCGGCAGCAATAATGCCGTTTTGAAAATCTTTGTTTTCAAAAGTATACACTTCAAAAAATTGAAGGTTCGCTGTAGATTGTAAATAAGAACGAACACGCTCTTTATCGTTCACACCTGCTAATTCAATATTGATAATACCTTTAGTGGCATCTGAATTGATATTAGGAGAGGCTAGACCAAAACGGTCGATACGCGTTCTTAAAATACGGTAAGTATTATTGAAAGCCTGAGTAGATTGTATTTTTAAGTAAGTAACGGTAGCGTCGTCAGAAGCGTCAAACTTTAATTTACCATTACTTCTAGTGGCAAATAAAGGGGCTAATTTTCCCGTTGGATTGATAGTCGCATATTCATCTCTGAATAAAGATATTAAATCGGCACGGCTGTTGGCTTTCTTTTGGACTGCATTATTTAAAGCAGTGTTGAAAGAAGCGTCCTTTGTGTAGTTGGCGAGTGATTTAATTAAACCATCCAAGCCCACTTCCATGGTTACACTCATACCACCTTGTAAATCAAGGCCTAACATTAATTCTTTTTCTTTAGCAGAACCATAAGTCGTTAAACCAAAAGCCAATTTACTATCTTTGGTGCTGTCTAATAGATTCTTATAATAAGCTTTTTGAATATCGTTTAAGCTATCGTTGTACAATAATTGCTCTTCTTTAATAGAAGGGTATACTTGTTCTGCTTTTGGGAACTTTTTGATCCATGAGCTAGCCTTCGCTTCCATGGCTTTTTCGTGACTTCTTACGAACCAAGTAAATGACAATTGGTAAAGACAAATTAAAATAAGCGCAATTGTAAAAAAGCGCACTAATCCTTTGAGTTGCATAATAGTGTGGTTAACTGATTTTTAGTCGGCAAATATAGTGGAAAGAGGCCAAAATAAAGGCTAAAAAGCCATTATTTTACCTTCAACAGGCTTACATCAAAGTACAAGGGAGAGTTGCCTGGTATACTGCCACTTCCTCTTGATCCATAACCTAATGAAGATGGTATAAGGATTTTGATTTGGCCACCTTCACCTATCAAGGGAAGGGCTATTTGCCAGCCTGGAATAAGGTTATTTAAGGGAAAGGTGATAGTACCACTGTCAAAGGTCTGGTCATTCATTAATTTACCTGTATAAGTGACTGTAATTGTGCTAGTTAGCCTAGGCTTATTGCTATTTCCTGCAGTAATTATTTGATATAAAACGCCAGATGGGTCTGATACATAAGTAATATTGTTTTTAGCAGCATAGCCGGTCATTTGATCTTTTTCGCTAGCCGAAGACTTACTACAGCTCATTTGGCTGAATATTCCCAACATAAGAAGGATGGCTACTGTTAAATTGCGAAAAATGAGGGTATAACGGGTTTTGGAGATCATATTATTCATTTTTTATTTTTTAAGTGCTTTAATTCATTAAATCTTTGTTCATTCATCTCGGAGGTAAATTGCTGGTATAGCCATGCAAATCCAAAGGAGAATAGTACAATAGCAATCATAATCCATAAACCAAAACTTAAACCTATTAAAAAAGGCTTGCGTTTATAATGGGGTAGGGTTCTTTCTTTTTCCCATTGCAGGTAGAACTTTTCTTCTTCCGGGCTAATCATGGGCAAATTTATGCATTGATTTTTAAATTAGACATTCATTGCTTACATTTAATTTCCAAATGGATATTGATGAACCTTCCAGAATGGCTGGATTGGTAAAAAATAAAAACTTGATCATGAAATCTTTTTTTACAAAATGGGGACTGACTATTAGCTTAGTTATTATTATCATTCATTTTTTAGCCCAATTTTTAGGGGAAGAATATAAACTAGTGGAGAATATTAGTAAGGGGCTATTTTTGCCCTCGTTGATGATGTATTTATATTTTCAGCCGAATGTATACAATAAGCCTGGGAAAAATTTAGTGATGTTAGGATTACTAGGCTCCTTTTTTGGAGATGTATTACTTGGCTTCTGTTGGTTTATTTATTTTCAATTAAGCACTGCCATAGGACCCTTAATTTATCCGATACTGGTATATATGGCACTCATTTGCTCAGCGGCTTTAATGGCTATTCATATTGCTAATCATAAGCCCATCAAAATTATTGCCAATAACTTTTGGATACCAGGCATGTTATTTTTTATAGCATCAGACGCTATTTTAGCTTTTAATAAATTCGATTGGGCTATTAATGATCCTATTGATAATATTGGACTTGTTGTTATGTTTACTTATGGACTAGCGCAGTTTTTATTAGTGAAAGGTTTTCAAATGTATTTTACAACAAAATTAGTAGACACTAAGGCTTAAATTTTATATACTTAATCGCATAAAAAAACCTCCTCGAAAAATCGAGGAGGTTTTTTTTATTTCTTGATGCGATACAATCGCTTTCAATATTAGTAACCCATGCCACCCATATCAGGTGCATGTCCACCACCACCTTGTGGTGCTGCTGGAGCTGGTTTGTCAGCAATCACACATTCTGTTGTTAACAACATAGAAGCGATAGAGGCTGCATTCTCTAAAGCAACTCTTGTTACTTTAGTAGGGTCGATAACGCCTGCTTTGAATAAGTTTTCGAAAACTTCTGTTCTTGCATTGAAACCAAAGTCGTCTTTACCTTCTTTGATTTTTTGAACAACAATAGAACCTTCGATACCGCTATTCTTTACAATTTGACGAAGAGGTTCTTCAATCGCACGACGTACAATTTGAATACCTGTGTTCTCATCTTCGTTAGCACCTTTTAATTTTTCTAAACTTGCAACAGCACGAATGTAGGCAACCCCACCACCTGGTACGATTCCTTCTTCTACTGCAGCGCGCGTTGCGTGTAAAGCATCGTCAACACGATCCTTCTTTTCTTTCATTTCAGTTTCAGTAGCTGCACCAACATACAATACGGCAACACCACCACTTAACTTCGCTAAACGCTCTTGTAATTTTTCTTTATCGTAATCAGAAGTTGTATTTTCAATTTGTGCTTTAATTTGATTTACACGCGCAGTGATATCTGCTTTTTTACCTTTACCACCTACGATAACGGTATTGTCTTTATCAATTGTAATAGAAGATGCTTGACCTAAATAAGTTAAGTCTGCGTTCTCTAATTTGAAACCTTGTTCTTCTGAGATAACAGTTCCTGCAGTTAAAATAGCAAGGTCCGTTAACATTTCTTTTCTTCTGTCACCAAAGCCAGGCGCTTTAACAGCAGCTACTTTAATAGTACCACGTAATTTGTTTACTACTAATGTTGCCATTGCTTCACCTTCTAAGTCTTCAGCAATAATTACTAAAGGACGACTTGTTTGTGCAACTTTCTCTAAAATATGTAAAATGTCTTTCATTGCTGAAATTTTCTTATCATAAATTAAGATATATGGGTTCTGCATTTCAGCTTCCATCTTTTCGCTGTTTGTAACGAAGTATGGAGAAACGTATCCACGATCGAATTGCATACCTTCAACTACATCAACTGTTGTATCAGTACCTTTTGCTTCTTCTACTGTGATCACACCTTCTTTACCCACTTTGCTCATTGCAAGGGCAATTAATTTACCAATTTCATTATCGTTGTTGGCAGAAATAGAAGCAACTTGCTCAATTTTCTTAGCGTCGTTACCTACTGCTTGAGATTGTGCTTTTAAACTTGCAACAACTTTTTCTACAGCTTTGTCAATACCACGCTTCAAATCCATTGGATTGGCACCAGCAGTAACGTTTCTTAAACCTTCGCCAATAATAGCTTGTGCTAAAACAGTGGCAGTCGTTGTACCATCACCTGCTTGATCAGCGGTTTTGCTAGCAACTTCTTTTACCATTTGTGCACCTATATTTTCAATAGGATCTTCTAAATCAATTTCTTTGGCAACAGAAACACCATCCTTTGTAATAGAAGGTGATCCGAATTTCTTTTCAATAACCACGTTACGACCTTTTGGTCCTAAGGTTACTTTTACGGCGTTGGCTAAAGTGTCAACCCCTTTTTTCATTTTATTTCTCGCTTCTAAGTCGAAAAAAATCATTTTAGACATATAAACTTATTTTATTTCGTTAATTAATAGTTCTACTTACTTTAACAATTATACAATTGCTAAAATATCGCTTTCGCGCATGATCAATAAATCTTGACCTTCAATTTGAATTTCTGTTCCAGCGTATTTACCGTATAAAACGTTATCGCCTACTTTTACAGTTACGGGTTCGTCTTTTTTACCTGTTCCAGCAGCAAGTACTACACCACGTTGTGGTTTTTCTTTTGCAGTATCAGGGATGATGATTCCTCCAGCTGTTTTTTCTTCTGCAGCGGCAGGCTTAACTATTACTCTGTCATGTAGAGGAGTAATGTTTAATTTCTTAGCCATACTTTATCGTTTTTTGTTTATTAATAAATATTGTAATTCCTATACATCGATAACCGTGCCACTGCAATTTTTACCTACTGAATAGGTCAAATTTTCAGTTTTATTGTTTTTCAAGCGTAAGGGAAGCAAATCTATGCCTAAAATTGCATGATACGCAAAGGATTATGGTAAAAAATGTCAGTTTTTACCAATAATTTTAGATAGATTTGCAGCCGTTTAGCTCTTATACATATGATGAACCGAAGAAATATTAGAATTAAAGTAATGCAGGTGCTGTATATGGTTGAAAATCAAAACCAAAGCAGTCCCGGCTCCCTACTTCAGAAGGAATTTGACAAAACGCGTAATTTATTCGTTTTCCTTGTTCATCTTGTACACCAAGTAGCCTTGTATGCCGAAGTAGAGGCAGGGCAGAGAGCCTCCAAAAATTTACCCAATCAAGCCGATTTATCCGTTAATATTAAGTTAGCTGGCAATAGTATTGTCTGGCTAACGATTGAGTCGGAGAAATTTAAAAAAGCATTGGCCCTGGTGAATCCAGCTCAATGGTTGGACGAGGATATTGTAAAAACTTTGTTTAGAAACCTATCTGAATCTGCAATTTATAAAACCTATATCGAGGATCAAAGTAGAGACAAAGCCAAAGAGAAAGAGATACTTAAATATATATTCGGCACCCTTATTTTAGAGTCGGATAATATTTTAGAATATATTGACGAGCGTTTTGCGAACTGGGAAGATGAAGGAGATATGATGGTGGGTTTTATCTTGGATTATTTGCAAAAGCCAGGCAGCATTGATTTTCTAGATTTAGTGGGTGAGGAGAAAATGAAATTCGCTACTGAATTACTACAAACTGCTATCGATAAAAAAGGATATACAGAAGAAGTGATTAAGCCTAAATTAAATAACTGGGACCCAGAACGTATAGCAGTAATAGATATGATACTACTTCGTTTGGGCGTTTGTGAATTATTGTATTTTGATACCATACCTACCAAGGTGACTATAAACGAGTATATTGATTTAGCCAAGGACTATAGTACCGAACAAAGTGGTCATTTTGTGAATGGTATTTTGGATAATATACATAAAGAGTTAGTGGGTTCGGGAAAAATTCAAAAAATAAGTCACAAAGCAAAATAGCCAAATAGTTTCTTTGCATTATATTTACTCATAATTATAAATAAATTAAAATGACACAAATTTTATTACAAGCACCTCAAGGTGGCGGTACTTTTCAATTGGTGATGTTAGGTGGTATCATACTCGTATTCTGGTTTTTTATGATTCGTCCACAAGCTAAAAAAGCAAAAGAGCAAAAGAAGTTTATTGACGATATTCAAAAAGGAGACAAAGTAGTTACTATCGCTGGTATTCATGGTACTGTGAATAAAGTAAACGAAGACAATACCATTCAATTAGAAGTAAGCCCTGGTTCTTACTTGAAAATTGAAAAATCATCTATAAGCTTAGAGTGGTCAAAAACCAACCCTAAATAATTATAATTGGTTTGATTAAAAAAAGTCCGAAATTGGGGTAACTAATTTCGGACTTTTTTATGTCTAAGATGATCGGCCTTACGGGGGGAATAGGTGCGGGTAAAACCATGGTAGCCAAAATATTTGAGAACCTTGGTGTGCCTGTATTCAATGCAGATGATACTGCTAAGCAGTTGATGCAAACAAGTCCTGAAATTAAAACTGCACTCATTCAACAATTTGGAGAGAAGGTTTATGAGAATGGTATATTGCAAAAAGCCTACTTGTCTTCCATCGTTTTTTCCGACGCGCATCAGTTAGCCTTATTAAATTCAATTGTACATCCTATTACTATTCAAGCTGCCTGGGACTGGGCCAAATTGCAAACAGCCCCATATGTTATTAAAGAAGCAGCTCTTTTATTTGAATCGAGTGCAGTGGAAGGTTTAGACTTTGTTATTGGGGTGACAGCATCTATGCCTTTAAGAATTCAAAGAATTATGCAAAGAGATAATTGTACGAAGCAAGAAGCTGAAAAAAGAATGCATCATCAAATTAGTGATACGATTAAAATGAAATTATGTGATAAAGTAATTGTGAATGATGAGATACAATTATTAACTCCACAGGTTCTAGCCATTCATGAATTTATACTGGCTTCTGTAATTTAAAGCAGGCTCTTTTCAATCTTCCATCAAAATCAAATGGGGTAGTAGCCTTGGTAATATCTTTAATGAGTTTAGTATGAATACTTTCCGACTCTAATTTAAAATGAGTAAAATTAGTACTAAAATATAAGATACCTCCTGGTTTCATGGCGCGAAGTACATCATTAATGAGTTCAACATGGTCCCTTTGAATATCTAATACATCCTTCATTCTTTTACTATTGCTAAAAGTAGGAGGGTCCATAACCACTAAATCATATTTATTAGCAGGCAAGGTTTTTAAATACTGCTTTACATCGGCGTGAATAAATTGATAAGCAAGTTTATTATTTAATTTATTCAAAGCAAAATTATCTTCGCTCCAGGCTAAATAAGTTTTAGATAAATCAACAGAGGTAACGGTTTTAGCACCCGCTGCTGCCGCATATACAGAGAAAGAGCTTGTATAGGAAAATAAATTTAAAAACTCAGTGCCCTTACACTCTGCTTGCACCATTTGTCTTGTAATACGGTGGTCTAAAAACAAACCAGAATCTAAGTAGTCGGTTAGATTTACTTTAAATTGTAAACCATTTTCATTCACTGTAATTATTTTTGAAATAGGCAGGGTTTCTTCTTTCTCATATTGCTCTTCTTTATGATCCATTCTCTTACGCACCCTTAAATACATATTTTCAATGGGCAAACCCGTGACGCCCGCTATACATTTTTTGGTTTCAGTTAACCAAGTCTCATGTTCTTCATCAGTTAAACTATGGCGGCGATTGTATTCAGCTATATAAATATAGTCTTCGTAAATTTCAACACAAACGGGGAATTCTGGAAGGTCGTGGTCATACAATCGCCAGCAGCTAATATTTTGTCGTTTAGCTTGTTTAATGCGGTGCTTATAATTTTTAAGCAACCTGTTTTCAAACATTTGAAATTTCTCTGGCGTCACTATTTTAATTTAGCCAAGGCCTCTTTAATTCTAGCCCAAGCTCTTTCAATATTTGGCATGCTATTGGCAAAAGAGAAACGAACACAGTTAGGTTCTCCAAAAGCGTCTCCCATTACAGAAGATACATTGGCCTCATTTAAAATATACATGCTAAAATCGGGTGCATTTTTAATAGTAGTGGTGCCATCAGATTTACCATAATAAGCACTTACATCTGGGAATACATAAAATGCTCCTTGAGGCGCAAAGCATTTAAAGCCAGGTATATCATTTACAAGTACTAATGTTTTTGCACGACGACGCGTAAATTCTTCTGTCATTTCAATAGAAGGTTTTAAATCGCCTATTAAAGCAGTGACTGCTGCTTTTTGCGTAATACTACAAGTGCCTGAAGTAAATTGACCTTGTAATTTTTCCATGGCCTTTGCTAATTCAACACTTGAAGCAGTATAGCCTAAACGCCAGCCAGTCATAGCAAAACCTTTACTTAATCCATTTATGACAATTGTTTGATCCTTGACCTCTGCAAATTGCGCAATACTTTCATGCTTACCTTCAAAATTGATGTACTCGTATATTTCATCTGATAATATAGTAATGCCCGGATATTTTTTAAATAAATTAGCAAGTGCTTCTAATTCAGCTTTATTATATACTGCACCTGATGGGTTATTGGGGGAAGAGAACATGAATACTTTTGTTCTTGAGGTAATGGCAGCTTCTACTTGTGCAGGACTTACTTTAAAACCATCTTCTACGGTGCTTCTAATTTCTACTACCTTACCTCTAGCAATTTTTACTAATTCAGAATAAGTAACCCAATAAGGTGTTGGAATGATTACTTCATCACCATCGTCTACCAAGGCTAAAATAGCATTGGCTAAACTTTGTTTAGCGCCAGTGGATGTAATAATATTTTCTGGTTTATAATCTAAATTATTATCACGTTTTAATTTACTGCAAACAGCTTCTCTTAAATCGGCGAAACCAGCTACTGGTGTATAGTGAGACCAGTTATCGTTGATGGCTTTAATAGCAGCCTCTTTAATATGTTGAGGGGTATCGAAGTCGGGTTCTCCCAAACTTAAGTCAATAACATCTTTGCCTTGCGCTCTTAGTTCACGGCCTAATTTGGCCATCTTTAAAGTTTCTGGCTCACTGAATCTGTTTAATAGAGAAGATAATATCATAATTGCTTATTTGAGATTCAAATTTCGCAAATAAATCGCAAACAGACGTAAGTTTTAGACCTTGAATGCCCATTAATTATTCCCTTTCTATTAACATCTATTTGGCAGCTTCAAGCAAGGCGGTAAAATTGGGGAGAAAGGCTTTTTTGCGTTGAAGTTCGTAGTTGTAAATTAACTGGCCTAAGTTTTTATAAAAAGGATAGCCTACTGAATCGTAGTCATACATACTATCGTTGATAATGCCATCGCTATTGCAATAGATTACGGCACTTAACATAAACTCAATCTTTTTCTCTGGGTCCATCACATAGGCAATGTCTAATAAAAAGCCATAAGCGTCACCTACTTTATTGAATATTTTAAGATGAGAGGGGAAGGGGCCTTGCTCAGATCCTGTGTAAAAAAACTTGCAATAAGATGGCCAGTAGTTAGCCGTATCATAAGTAGGATACTGCGATTCGTTGGGTAAGGTATGCATATAATGCAATAAAAACTTTCTATCCTCGGTGGTTAAATTAAATCTTTGAGAAGGGGGCGTTTGATCATAGAATAGAACCGATTTTAAAATATGGGTAAGGTCGCTTAGATAAATTCTATTTTTATCCGAAAAGTTTAATGGGCCTTTGATTAAGGAATCTTGGTTGTTTATATAACCATCACCTATAAAGGCATTGTAATAAGGAAGGCTATCTTTATTAAATGCAGCAGGCTGATGGTAAATTTTTTTTCCTTGCTCATTATAAAAGTTAATGGCCTGTGTGCTTCTATTTTCTTTGGCAGTTCTGCCTAACTCAATTCGGTTTCTGATGTAAACATCTTTATAGCCTTTCTTAGCTAATTGCTCGTGCACTGTATGTGGTGTTACAAATTCAAATAACCTATTGGCTGCATTGTTTTCACTTATTAAAAATATTTCCTTAATAGCCTGTTCAATATTTTGTGTGCCATTAATAGAGTAGGGGTTATTATAAATTTGTTCTTGCCTATCAGATACACTATCGTATACCATGAGTGTAGACTTTGTAAGTCCTTTTACTTTTAAATTATTAATTTTTTCTAGTGCTAAAAAAGCCAAGGGCATTTTAACGGTACTGGCTGGATAAAAATATTCTTTGGGATTCAGCCTATAGCTATACTCTTTAAAATGAGGAACATTATTTTTATCTCTATTTATTTGAGTATATAAAATTTGAAGACGGTAGTCATTGGGGTTGGCAAGAATTTTACCAAATTGAGCTGGTTTTTGCAGCATTAATTTTTCAAGTAAATTAGCATCCGACTGCGCTGTAGCATTCAGTGCAAATAAAAGTAGACCGCTTATAATGCTGGTAAATTTCATATTCAAATGTAAAGAATCTGAATTGAATTAGTCCATCTCTACTAAAGAATAATCTTGTATCACATTGTATAATGTGCCTCTTTCTACTGGCTTTCGATGGGCTTGTTTAATTAAGCGTACCAATTCTTCTGTAGTCATAACAGGGTTTTGTTCTTCACTACCTGCCATGGAATAAATTTTAGTAGTGTCGTCAATAGTGCCGTCGATATCATTCACGCCATAGCTTAAAGTAAGTTGTGCTATTTCACGACCTAACATGGGCCAGTAGGCTTTCACATGCGGGAAATTATCTAAGTATAAACGAGAGATAGCATACATTTTTAAATCATTGGCCATGGTGGACTCTGGAACATCGTGCATGTCATTGTCCTTATTTCTAAATTTCAAAGGAATGAAAGTATTAAAGCCCTTGGTTTCATCTTGAAGTTGTCTTAACCTTTCCATATGATCAATACGGTGTTCTGCTTTTTCAATATGACCATATAATAAAGTAGCATTACTATGCATGCCTAAATTATGTGCAGTTCTATGAATATGCAACCACTCATCGCCGGTAGCTTTATCGGCACAAATAATATTTCTAATATCTGGATGAAAAATTTCAGCACCTCCACCTGGTAAAGAATCAAGTCCTGCTTCATGCGCTCTTTTCATACCTTCTTCGGTACTTAAATTTGCTTTACGGAACATATAATCTAATTCAACAGGGGTGAAGCCTTTAATGTGTAATTCAGGACGATGCGCTTTAATAGCTTTCAATAAATTAATGAAAAATTCCAAAGTTAATTTAGGATGCACGCCGCCTACAATATGCACTTCAGTAACTGGTTTGCCATCGTAAGATTTTACAATGTCCATCATTTGATCGATGGTGAGTTCCCAACCTTCTTCTTTATGTGCGTATAATTTAGAGTAAGAACAAAACTTGCAAGAGAAAACGCAAACATTGGTAGGTTCAATATGAAAGTTCTTATTAAAATAAGTGATATCGCCGTGTAAAGATTCTCTTTTCCAATTCGCTAATGCACCAACATAAGGAAGTGATGCTTTTTCAAATAAATAAACGCCTTCCTCAAAACTAATGCGTTCGTTATGAATAACTTTATTTCCTATTTTTTGTAAGAGATTGTCTTTTTCTGCTCCAATAATTACCTCAATTGTTCCCGTTGGCATAGTCCTCATATTTAGACTGCAAAGTTACCAAATATCTGAATATATAGGCAGCTAAAATGCACTAATAAAAATTATATTACTCATTTTTATTTCGCTGATTAGCCTATTAAAATACCTGCAATGCTTGCAGACAAATAGGAGGCAAGAGTTCCACAAAGAAGTGCTTTTAATCCAAGCTCGGCTAAGTCCTTGCGACGGTTAGGAGCCATTTCGCTAATACCACCAATAAGCATACCCACGCTGCTAAAATTCGCAAAGCCACAAATAGCAATACTTACAATAAGCAAGCCTTTTTCAGTAACAATAGGAACCACTTTACTTGTTAAACTTTTAAAGGCCACAAATTCATTGATGGTTAATTTTTGTCCTAAGAGCGTAGCTGCATTTTGAATATCGGCAGTTGGAATACCCATGGCCCAGGCCATTGGATAAAATAATTTACCAAATAAAAAGTTTAAGCTTAAGTGTAGGTTCGGATTAAATAAATGTCCAATAGAAAGCATACACCAGTCAATCATAGCTATTAAAGCTATAAAACCAATTAACATGGCAATAACGTTCATGGCTAATTTAAAACCATCGCCTGCACCATGTGTAATAGCGTCAATGGTATTACTGTATTGACTTTTTACTTGTAGTGTAACCTTTCCCATGGTTTGAGAAACTTCTGTTTCAGGAAATACAATTTTAGCAATCACAAGTGCTCCTGGGGCTGCCATTAAACTTGCTGTAATTAATTTAGGGGCTAAGTCCATACCTGCTTGTGCACCCATATTTGCATATACTATTAATATACCACCAGCAATACAAGCCAAGCTTCCGCTCATACTAGCTAGTATTTCACTTTTAGTCATGGTAGCTAAATAAGGGCGAATCATAATTTGTGCTTCTACCTGTCCCACAAAGGCGCTCGCCACATTGCTTAATGCTTCTGCGCCACTTACACGCATAATAAAATTCATGGCCTTGGCAACTACTGCCACAATTCTTTGCATAATACCAAAATGGTAAAACAGTGCAACAAGCACACATACTAATATAATCGTAGCTGTTACATTAAAAGCAAATACAAAACCACCATTGGCAAAATCGGTTACACCAGCTGGGGTAGTGGCGGCCACACCACTATATACAAAGGCGGCACCAGCTCGTGCAAATTGTTCAATTTTTCCCATGCCTCTTCCTAATAATTGGAAAAAGCTGGTAACTGCTGGAATTTTTAAAATGAGAAAGCCAATAGTTAATTGAAGTAGTAAACCACTTCCCACTAATCGGTAATTGATATTCTTTTTGTTATTAGAGAATAGAAATGCAATCATTAAAATGATGACGATACCAATTAGCCCTTGAAATCTTTCCATAGTTGTTCCTTTGAAAAAGGAAGATAAAAAAAAATAGGCAAACTTGCCTATTTTTTAAAATCGATCTATGTAAAGTTCAACTACAAATGTGATTGTATTTTCTTGTCTAATACCGACTTAGGAACTGCACCAATTTGCTTGTCTACTACTTGACCACCTTTAACGAATAAGATAGCAGGGATAGAAGTTATACCAAAGTTCATGCTTAATGTAGGATTCACATCCACATTTACTTTTCCTATGTTTACTTTACCTGCATATTCAGTAGCTAATTCTTCAATAACTGGCCCGATAGCTCTGCAAGGACCACACCATTCTGCCCAAAAATCAATTACTGTTAATTTATCGCTTTCCATTACGGTGCTTTGGAAGTTGGCGTCTGTAAATTCTAAACTCATATTTATATTTTTATATTGTTAGGTTTCTATTTATTTCTATTAAAGTCAACTCTTATAAATTCGTTCTTCTCTCTTTATTCTTCTATGTTCAAAATTAGTTCCAAACTTCAATATCTGCCTATTTGACTTTTCCACTTTATCGAATAGCCATTGGGGACAAATTCTATGGCAGAGATTCGGACTAGCTGTCGCAACACTAGGAGCTAAGTGACTAACTAAGTGACCAAATTCACTTGTACATTCAAAGCAGGGTTGCTGTCTAAGAACTGAACAAGGTCGTCGTTCATAAGAAAGCCCTTTTCAATAGTGAGTAAACTGGCCACTAGTTGATCCTTGGGTTCGACAAAACTTATTTTAAAAGAAGACTTACCTGGGTTCTGTTTTAAGTTCTTTTCAAAGAATTGAATCATTTCTTTGTTCAAATGACTAGGGTGGAGGCTAATTTCAATGGACCTAGTTTGTACTTGTTTTACTGTTTCCAGTAAAGACATAGTAACTATTTTAAACTCAAACTGATTCGATTGATTGTACCTCGTTCTAAAAGAACCATTGATAAATATTTTTTGCCCTATTTCTAAATAGTTCTGAAACTTGACATAGTCCTCGCTCCATAATAAGAAATCAGTTTTACCTGCAAAGTCTTCAATTACAAAAGAACCAAAGTTTTTACCGGTTTTAGTTACACGGTGTTGTACATCGGTAATTAAGCCAGCTAATTTAAACGCGCGTCCTAAATTATTAGGGTATAAAGCAAGATTATCTTTTACTTCATTAAAGGCATTAATAGGGGTGAACTGATAATGACGCATTTCAAAACCATAATGGTCAAGCGGGTGGCCACTCATAAACATACCCGTAATATCTTTTTCGTGTTCTAGTTTTTCAGTTAAAGTCCACTCTTCACAAGCAGGTATTTTAGGCACGGGTACTTGCATAGCAGAAGGAAGGTCTCCAAATAAAGTATTGGTGGTACCTGCTGTCATGGACTGAAGTGCCTGCGCATAGCCAATTAATTTTTCAAGCCCAGAAATTCTATCACCATCGGCAACCGTAAAATATTGTGCTCTGTGGTATTCAGAGAAACAATCAAAGGTTCCAGAGTAAGCTAAACTTTCTAAAGACTTTTTATTCACAGCACGAGACAACACTCTTTTCATAAAGTCCACCATATCTTCAAAATGTCCAGCCTTTGTTCTTTCAGTAATAATAGCTTCAATGGCTGAATCGCCCACACCTTTTAAGCCACCCAATCCAAATCTAATTTCTCCTTTTTTATTTACTGAAAAACCTTTCAATGATTCATTCACATCAGGCCCCAAAACTTTTATCTCCATTCTTTTACACTCTTCCATGAAAAAAGTAATCTTATCAATACTTCCTGCATGGTTTAAAACAGCCGACATATATTCTCCAGGGTAGTGCGCTTTTAAATAAGCAGTTTGATAAGCCAAATAAGCATAGCAAGTAGAATGCGATTTATTAAAGGCATATTGTGCAAAGGCTTCCCAGTCTGTCCACACTTTTTCTAATACATTTTCAGGATGACCATTTTTTACAGCACCCGACACAAACTGCGCCTTCATTTTATCCAAGACCGATTTTTGTTTTTTACCCATGGCCTTTCTAAGTACATCGGCATCGCCCTTGGTAAAGCCCGCAATTTTTTGACTGAGTAACATTACCTGTTCTTGATACACCGTAATACCGTAAGTGTCGGAAAGAATTTCTTCCATCACCGGTAAGTCATACTTAATTAATTCACGACCATGTTTACGCTCAATGAAATTAGGAATATAAGCCATCGGACCTGGACGGTACAAGGCGTTCATAGCAATTAAGTCTGCAAACTTATCGGGTTTTAAATCGCGTAAATGTTTTTGCATGCCCACACTTTCAAATTGGAAAGTGGCATTGGTTTCACCGCGTTGGTATAAATTAAAAGTTTTAGCGTCGTCTAGAGGTATTAAATCTAAATCAATGCTAATGCCATGATTTTGTTTAATTAATTCAAGTGCGGTTTTTAAAATAGACAAAGTTTTTAATCCCAAGAAGTCCATCTTAAGTACACCAGCTTCTTCAATTACGCTTCCTTCAATTTGTGTAACCCATAAAGTAGAATCCTTGGCAGTAGCCACCGGCATAATTTCAGTTAAATCGCTAGGAGCGATAATGATACCTGCTGCGTGAATGCCTGTATTACGAATAGATCCTTCTAAACGCTCTGCTTCATGTAAAACAGCAGCACGTAAATCATTGCCTTTATATATCTCTCTTAATTTTTTTACATTGTCAATATCTTCTGGCTGATAACCTTCTCTTTCTGCCAATGATTTTTCACCTTCTTTCACCGTTAAGGGCGCATGTAAACATCGGTTTAATTCTGTCCCTGGTTTATCGGGAACTAGTTTAGCGAGTAAATTAGATTCAGACAACGGCAAGTCCATTACACGGGCAACATCCTTGATACTACTTTTAGCAGCCATGGTACCATAGGTAACAATTTGTGCTACTTGTTCTTTGCCATATTTATCTACTACATAGTCAATTACTTTTTGACGGCCCTCGTCGTCGAAGTCCGTATCAATATCGGGCATGCTCTTACGATCGGGATTTAAGAAACGCTCAAATAGTAATTGATATTTAATAGGGTCTATATTTGTAATACCAATACAGTAAGCCACTACAGAGCCTGCGGCAGAACCTCTACCAGGCCCAACAAAAACACCCATATCTCTTCCGGCTTGAATAAAATCACTTACAATTAAAAAGTAACCCGCAAAACCCATGGTACGAATAGTGAATAATTCAAAATCGATACGCTCTTGTAATTCTGTGGTTATTTCAGGGTATCTTTTATGCGCACCTTCCCAGGTTAAATGTTTTAATAATTCCCATTGATTCATATTCGCTTCCTTATGAATCTGAAATTCCTTTGGAATGGGGAAGGCGGGAAGTAGTATATCTTTTTTTAAATTCAGTACATCTACTTTATCTACAATGGCATTGGTATTGTCAATGGACTCAGGAATGTCGCTGAATAGTGCAGTCATTTCTTCCTGTGTCTTAAAATAAAATTCGTTATTCGGAAATTTAAATCTTCTATTTTTAATTTGCAACTCATCGTTTACAAAATCATCGAAACCTGGAGTGGCTTGTTTTTCTCCAGTATTAATACATAATAAAATATCGTGGGCATTGGCGTCGTCTTCATTAATATAGTGACTATCATTGGTAGCAATAACAGGCACTTTAAATTTTTTCGCAAATTTTAAAAGTTGCGCATTAATAATTTCTTGCTCTGGAATTTTATGTCTTTGAATTTCGATATAATAATCTTCTCCAAAAATATCTAACCACCATTTGAATTCTTTTTCTGCAGTGGCTTCATCCTGGTTTAAAATAGTTTGTGGAACGTAAGCACCAATACAACAAGTAGTGGCAATTAAACCTTCATGGTGTTTTAAAATTAATTCTTTATCGATACGAGGGTACTTACTATACATACCTTCAATAAATCCAAGTGAAGTAAGTTTAATTAAGTTTTGATAACCCACTGCGTTTTTAGCAAGCAGTACTTGATGAAAACGTTGGTCTTTGGCGTCCTTGGTAAATTGTTTGGCATGTCTATCTTTTACTACATAAAACTCGCAACCCACAATTGGTTTCACCACAGGCGCTAGAATATCTTTTCCTTCTTTATCTTTTCCAATGACCTTGGTTTTTTTCCAAGCCTGACTTACAAACTTAAAGGCCCCAAACATATTTCCATGATCG